>JADQBV010000231.1 GCA_016278415.1 Halanaerobiales bacterium | reverse complement strand
AGAAGCAACCATATCACAGAGACATACAGAAACCACTAATTACAGCTATTACTCCAATTCCATTAGGCTAAAGAGTAACGGTAAATATGCTTATATCTATGATGATAATGGTAACTTAATCAAGAAAGGAACAAGTTACACAATATCAGGAGATAGTGTCACTATCGATCCAGAAGGTGAGGAATATTGGGAGTATCAGTATGATCTCCTGGACAGACTGATATCTGTTAGGAAGAATGGAGTAATAATAGCAAATTACACATATAATCATAAAGGACTTCGACTCAAGAAGGAGAACTATGATACAACGACATATTATGTCTTCGGTATCAATGATACAATCCTTTATGAGCAGGAAAATGACGAGTATTCCGAGTATATATATGTAGGAGGGCAGCACTTTGCTAGAGTTGATGGTAATCTCATCTCAGCAGAGACTACTACTTACTTCTATCATACAGATCACTTGGGCAGTACTGTGCTTGTAACTAATTCTTCTGCTGAGATAGTCTGGAGTAGTGATTACACTCCATTTGGTAGTCTTACTATGGAAGAAGGGGAATTGGGATTCCAGAAGGCGAAGAAGTTTACAGGTAAGGATCTGGAAGAGGATACTGGGCTGTATTACTACAATGCACGCTGGTATGATGCAGAGATTGGTAGGTTTACTAGTGCGGATAGTTATAAGGGTGAGTTGGAGAATCCTCAGACACTTAACTTATACATTTATACTGCCAATAACCCGTTGGTTTATGTGGATCCTAGTGGGCATATGCCTATTGGTCCAATAAATACTAAGTCATTAATAGAAGAACATGAAAAAGCAGAGGCAAATAGAACAATGAGTATAGGAGACCTAACATTCTATGGAAAATATTATGATGTTAATAAAGGAGATACATTGAGTGAAATAGTAGACACAATGTATGATACAGATTATAGATATGGACCTAGAAAAGATGCTATGAACGTTATTAATAACTTAACTAATTTAGTCGCAGATATAAATCAACTGGAAGATGCGAATGAAATCAATCCGGGCCAAGAATTATTTTTTCCTGATGTTATGGGAAACATGCATGGTATAAAAGAGAATAGATATAATTTGAATAAAATGTCTGGATTAAATGTTAAAAACCTAACTGTGGGCATAGGTACAAAATTAACATCGTCTGCAGCGACAGCTTCAGGAACTACTGTTGTTAAATCTAGCTCTGTATTTATTAAAGAATTTTTGCCTTATCTAAAGAAGGGTAGAGTATTAACTGGTATGAATAAAGCATGGGTTAATGCTATAAAAGGTACTCCTAAATCTTTTGCAAAATATTTTGCTGAAAATATATTTGTAAAATCAAATAACTTCATTTCGACAACAGGTGAAGGTATAGGTACATTTACTCCTGCAATAGGTATGTCATTAAATGTTGTATCTATTGTATTTGCTTATAATTTACCTGTTGGGGATGAAACTATAAGTCAGTTAAGCAAATCAAGATATTCAAAATATGGAATATATTATCAAAAAGATACTGGTAGAATGCGATATGTAGATAAAAATATGTTAAGAATTTTAGGAAAGGAGAATTAAAAATTTTTACAATTATAAAGTATTATATAGGCGTTATTTTCTATAAACTTGGGTTATATAAAATTTCAAAGAAAATTTTCTATAACCTTGATAAAGAAAATGATTGGAAAGTTAAATATATACTGGCACAAATAAATAAATCATCAGCTAATTACACAAATGCACTTGATTATATCAATAAAGCAATGAATTTAGCTGACGATAAAAACCAATATAAAAAATTAGTGGAACTCAAGGTTGATACATTAATTAAACTAGAACATTATCAAGAAGCAATTAATTTTTTAAAACAGGAGAATGAGGATGAAAGAGTTTATGAAATTATTATTGGATTAGGTTTAGCAACTGATGATTTTGATTTAGTTAAAAGTTATTCAAATAAACTAATTAACGATAATGCTTCTAATGAAGATGCATATATTGCTCTTGGTACTATGTATTATAAAAGGGAAAAATATAATAAAGCAATAAAGAAATTTATAATTGCGTTAAATTTAAGTAATGTATCATCTAAACAAGCTCTCATGGGTATTGTGGATATTTATTTGTATTTAGATAATCTTGATAAGGCAGAAAAATATTTAAATATTTTAAAAAGCAAACATAGAGGGTATATACCCTCTATGTTTGCTCAAGCTAGGTTAGAATATAAAAAAGGAAATAACAAAAAATCATATCAAATTCTTAAAGTTTTAAAGAAATATGATGGTAGTAAAAAATTATTCGACTTTTATAAGGAAGTAAAAAATAGTTTGAATAAGGGAGATGACAATTATTAAATTTATTCTAAATATACTTCCAGGTGTTTTTATAGTAGCTATTATTTTTTGTTTTGTGTTTTCTTTATATTTATTAATAAATATAAAGGAATTTTTAATTGTTTATGGTAAGAAAAGAACAATTATGATGCTAATAATATTTTTAGTGGGGTTAATTGGTTCTATATATATAATTTTATATTTTAGTTAAAACTCATATGTAATCAGTCCTACTGGGTATTATGATACACTCACTAGGTAACTCGAGGGCTGTTACTGATTCAAATTATGAATATAATGATCCTTACGATGATACTGTGGTCACTAACTTCTTACAGGGTGGAATGCATTCTGTAGTTAATAATGTGGTTGGCGTATATTCCATGGTTACTAATATTAAAGGTACTGCATCTAGCATATATCAAATGTCTTCAGTAATGGTGGATAGAGCTAATAATTGGAATATGCCTAGTACTTTTGTACAGAAGCTAGGTTATGAAATTGGTGGTTTGGCCTATGATGCTGGTGCTGATTATGCTAATAGATTTACAGAAGCAGATGCTAATGGTAGAGCTTATATGTTAGGTGATATAGGAGGAGAAATTGCATTAGATGTAGCTTCAGGATATGCTGCGGTAAAAGCTGTAAATAAACTATCTGATATGGATAGAGATACTATTATTTATGTTTTTTAAAAGCTTCCATTCTTGCTCTTACTTTAGCATCAAAATTATTATAACTCTGATACGGCGTAGCACCCCAAGGTTTTGATGAGGTCTTATGTGGTTATGTTCATAAAATGTATTGCCAATAATAGCAAATAACTCTACTAAACTTTTTTCATCTACACCATTATGCTCAATTATTGTTTGAATATCTTTATATTTAAGCTCTGTCTTACCATTATAAGTTGAAGTATATACAGGATTAGAATGATGAATAATATCCCAAGATTTTAAGAATTTTCTAAATTGCTTTCTAAACTGTGGTCCATTATCTGATTTTATCACTTTAGGTTTACCATATTGCTTAAAATTCTTGCTTAATAAATCTTTGTCAAACTCAAATGTAGCACTAGAAGTTATACCCCAATCGAGAATATATCTACTGTGATCATCAAGGATAAAGCTTAGATATAGTTTTTTGCCTTTCCATTTAAACCCCATAAAATCTAAAGGCCAACAGTCAATGGGTTTAATGAATTCATAACGCTGGTAAATATTAAAATCGCTTTCTTTAAGATACTCAGTTAAAACATTTTTAATTCTATTTATAGTGGATGGAGAGAGATAACAAATTTTTTCCCGGATAAGAAATTGACCTATCTTTTTACCACTCCAGTCTAAATGTTTTAATATTGCTTTTAAAGCAGTATTAACTGATCAATACTTGTTTGATTAGGAGAATTATCAATCTTAGATGATGTATCTTTAAGCTCTTAATTTTTTGCTCTATAACTCCAATTAAAATATGTGGAATAGGCTAGTTCAAGAGATTCGTAAGCGTCAAACAGAGCCCTCGCTTTTTCTAGGTGGGCTCTGTTTGACGCTTACATTTATATAAATCAATTTGACATTATAATAAATAATGTCCATAAAGGATTAATACTAATTCCATTAGACTAAAGAGTAACGGCAAATATGCCTATATTTATGATGACAATGGAAACCTACTTAAAAAAGGTACAAGTTACACAATATCAGGAGATAGTGTCACTATTGATCCTGAAGGTGAGGAATATTGGGAGTATGAGTATGATCAACTGAGGATATTTTTATAGTTACTTAGATATATATTTGTAGATAACAATTTATTTAAAAGTGAAATAAGGGGATTAATAGAGTTATTTGAGGAAACTAAATGATAAAGAGACATCAATCGAATATTTTGAAGTTGTAGTAAAATTTATAATGAATGCCAAGAATGGAGTTAGTAAAGATGAATTGGCTAAAATAGCAAGTGAAGAAAAAGTAGGCAGTACAAACTATTCATTTAAACAAATCACTCATAAAATAATAAAATTTGATTTAAGCTGTTGATATAGTTAATTTTATCGGCGGCTTTTATAATGTCAATTAACCACCTTCTTGAATAAGATAGATAATGAAGAGCCTGAGTATTCTTTATTAAATTAATGAGAGGGTGGTTTTGTGGACTTTAGTGAGTATTTAAGTGAAAATTATGATGCTGTTAAGGAAAGGGTCTGGGAGGTTAGGGAGAGATTAGCTGGAATCCCATATCTACATAATGGCCGATCATATGATGGGGTGGATTGTTTAGGTCTAATATATTTATTTTTTAAAGAAATGGGAGTAGATTTGCCTATAGATGACAATAAAGGCATTATCCCAGATGATTGGTATAAAATCGAACCAGATAGGTATGTAAATGGTTTGAAATTATTAGGAGAAGAGGTGGGGCATTACCGAGAGCTTCAAATCTTGGATGTTCCTTACTTCAGGTTATATAAGAATGTAGTGACACATACTGGAGTTATGCTTGATGATAGGCATTTTCTTCATGTATTAATTGACAAAGAGGTAAGTGTCGACAGTTTTGAACGTCGATTTTGGCGTGCTAAGTATGCAGGCGCCCGTAGACTTTTCTGATCAATAAGGTAATGAATAATCTTAATAATACATCTCGATAACAATCTTATTAATAACCTTAATAATAATCTTAATAACAATCTTACTCGATAACCTTGATAAGAAAGCCTTTGAAATGAAAATTGACAGAGATGACTGAAAGCTAAATTAAAATCCCTAATATTTCCTGGACAATATGATTAATAAATGCTATAATAATTTAGTGAACATATATTCGCTATTTGGAAATTATGCTATCTTTATATAGCAAAGTGGACTATAATAATGTAACTATAAATAATGTAATATATAATTTGTTTATACTAAGAATATTATTTGTATACAGTTTACTTGTTTTTGAGTTTATAATATTGTATTATTACTTTATTCGCTATATTAATTTATATAGCGATTGATAATATGGGCATCTTTGGATATTAGATGATTAATGTCTTGAAGGATATGAACACAGTAAAATCAAGATATATTAAAGGATAAAATAGACTAAGGATGTTAGATATAAAGGGTGAAAAAGATGAAAGAGAGAAATTTTAGGCTAGTTGCTCCATATAAAGCTCAAGGTGATCAACCGGAAGCTATTAAAAAGCTAGCTAAAGGTATTGATAAAGGCTATCGCCATCAAACCTTACTAGGGGCTACGGGTACAGGTAAGACTTTTGCTATGGCATCAGTTATAGAAAAGATTAACAAACCAACACTGGTAATTGCCCATAATAAAACACTTGCAGCCCAGTTGACTAGTGAATTTATGGAATACTTCCCTGATAATACTGTAGGGTATTTTGTTAGCTATTACGATTACTATCAACCAGAGGCATATGTACCTCAGACTGATACCTATATTGAAAAAGACTCTTCTATTAATGAGGATGTGGAGAGATTACGACTGGCAGCAACTATGTCTCTTTTTGAAAGAAGAGATGTATTGATTGTGGCCAGTGTATCCTGTATTTATGGTCTAGGTGATCCAGCTAATTACCTTGATTTATCCACTCATATGGAGGTTGGTCAGATTAAAGAGCGAGAAGAGATTCTACGGGAACTTACCCTAATGCAGTACAATAGAAATGACATGTCCCTTACTAGAGGGCATTTCCGTGTTAAAGGTGATGTAATGGAAATATTCCCGGCCTATGATGATATTGCCATCCGGGTAGAACTTTTTGGTGATGAGATTGAGCGGATTACAAAAATAGATACCTTAACAGGAGAGATATTAGGAGAATTCCAGGAAATAACTATCTATCCTGCCAGTCACTTTGTAACACCTGAAGATAAAGTCAAAAAGGCCCTTGTTACAATAAATGAAGAGTTAGAAGAACGACTTTATGAATTAAACAGCCAAAATAAATTGCTGGAGGCCCAACGCCTTGAACAAAGAACTAGATATGATCTTGAAATGTTAACACAAATGGGATTCTGTTCTGGAATAGAAAACTACTCTAGACACCTAGCTGGAAGGAAGCCTGGTTCTCGTCCGATGGCTTTATTGGATTATTTTCCTAAAGATGATTTTCTAGTAGTTATAGATGAATCACATATGACTATTCCACAAATTGGTGGAATGTATGCAGGTGACCGTTCTCGTAAAGAGAAATTAGTTGATTATGGTTTTAGACTGCCTTCAGCCCTTGATAATAGACCATTGAATTTTCAAGAATTTGAAGCAGTGGTTCCTCAGGCTATTTATGTCTCTGCTACTCCAGGACCCTATGAACTGGAACATAGTCAACAGATAGTAGAGCAGATTATTAGACCTACAGGATTGCTTGACCCTGAAGTAGAGGTCCGGCCTATAAAGGGACAAATAGATGATTTACTAGAAGAGATTAGGCGAATAATTAATAAAAAAGAACGAGTTTTGGTTACGACACTTACTAAAAGGATGTCTGAAGACCTGACAGAATTTTTAGCAGAAGCAGGTATTAAGGTTAGGTATCTTCATTCAGATATAGATACAATTGAAAGGTCTGAAATTATCAGAGATTTACGTTTAGGTGAGTTTGATGTATTGGTAGGAATAAACCTACTACGGGAAGGACTTGACCTCCCGGAAGTATCCTTGGTTGCTATTCTTGATGCTGATAAAGAGGGATTCTTGCGTTCAGAGAGGGCTTTGATTCAAACGATTGGACGAGCTGCTCGTAATGTAGAAGGAAAGGTTATTATGTATGCTGACCGTATTACTGATTCTATGAAGAAGGCTATAAGTGAAACTAATAGAAGAAGGGAAATACAGGAGAAATTTAATCAGGATAATAATATTACCCCGCAGACAATCGTTAAACCCGTCCGAGATGTATTGAGGCCGGTTGAGATGGTAGTAAGTGAAGAGAAGGTTGATTATAGAACTGCTGAGAGTGAAGATGAGATTAAAGAATTATCTAGAATTGAAATTGAGAATATGATTCTAGAATTAGAAGAAGAGATGAAAGAGGCAGCAGATAACCTAGCTTTTGAATTAGCTGCTCAGATCAGGGATGAGATTAAAGAGTTTGAAGAGGAATTACGCAGTCGGAAATAATTATTTAATATAAAATGAGGTGGGAAATAAATGGCTAGAGATAAAATAATAATTAAGGGGGCCCAGGAACACAACCTTAAAAATATAGACCTGGAGATTCCTCGGGATAAATTAGTAGTTATTACAGGTTTAAGTGGGTCTGGTAAGTCTTCGCTTGCTTTTGATACAATCTACGCAGAGGGTCAGAGGCGTTATGTGGAGTCTTTGTCTGCCTATGCCCGTCAGTTCTTAGGACAGATGGAAAAACCAAAGGTAGAGTATATAGAAGGGCTTTCTCCTGCTATATCTATTGATCAGAAAACTACTAGTAAAAATCCTCGTTCAACTGTGGGAACTGTTACTGAGATATATGATTATTTAAGGCTATTATATGCTCGTATTGGTATACCCCATTGTCCTGATTGTGGACAAGAGATAACATCACAGACTGTTGATGAGATTGTAGATCAGGTACTCGAATTTCCAGAAAGAACGAAAATACAGGTATTAGCTCCTATTGTTCGAGGTAGAAAAGGAGAGCATCAGCGACTTCTAGCACGTGCACGAAAAGAAGGATTTGTAAGGGCTAGAGTTGATGGTGAAACCATTATGTTAGGTGAAGAAACTGTTAATCTTGATAAAAATGTAAAACATAATATAGAGATTGTAGTAGATCGTTTAGTTATTAAAGAGGGTATTAGAGAAAGACTGTCAGATTCCCTTGAGACAGCACTTGAATATGCAGAAGGATTGGTTCTGATAGATATGGTTGATGGGGGGGAACAAATCTTTAGTGAAAATTTTGCTTGTACAGATTGTGGTATTAGTATGACTGAACTTTCACCTAGAATGTTTTCTTTTAACAGTCCATATGGTGCATGTCCCAATTGTGATGGGCTTGGTATTAAGAAAGAATTTGATCCTGACCTTATTTTGGATATGGAAAAGTCAATAGACGATAATGGTATTATACCCTGGAAAGGTTCAACTAGTAGGTATAATCCTCAGTTGTTAAAAGCCCTGGCTAAAGAACATGGATTTAGTCTGGGAACTAAAATAAAGAATTTAGGTGATGATATAGTAGATATTATTCTTTATGGTTCTGATCGCCTATTATCATTTCCTTATACCAATCGCTATGGAAAGACAAGACAACATGATACCCATTGGGAAGGGATTATCAGTAACTTAAAACGTAGATTTAGTGAATCAGATTCAAACTATATCCATCAAAAAATGGAATCGTTTATGAATGATCGTCCTTGTACAGTATGTGATGGCGAGAAGCTAAAGCCAGAGGTTTTGGCTGTTACCGTCGGCGATATATCAATTGCTAAACTTACTCACTTTAATATACAAGATTGTTATGATTACCTAAATAATCTAGAATTGGATGATCGTTCAAAATATATTGCCCATGAAATATTAAAAGAGATCAAAGAGCGATTGAAATTCTTGCTTAATGTTGGGCTGGATTATTTAACACTTGATAGGGCAGCAGGAACACTCTCAGGTGGTGAGGCTCAGAGGATTAGATTGGCAACACAAATAGGGTCTGGTCTTGTAGGGGTTTTATATATTTTAGATGAACCAAGTATTGGTTTACATCAGAGGGATAATAACCGTCTAATAAGTACTCTGGAGCATATTAGAGATATTGGGAATACTGTAATTGTTGTTGAACATGATGAAGATACAATTAAAGCAGCAGATTATGTGATTGATATTGGACCAGGTGCAGGAAAACATGGGGGTTATATTGTTGCTGAGGGTACTCCTGAAGAGGTAATGAACAATAAGGACTCATTGACAGGGAAGTATCTTTCAGGTAAGGAATTAATTCCTATCCCAGAGGAGAGGTATCCAGTTGGTGATAAATTCCTGGAAATAAAGGGGGCAAACCAGCATAATTTAAAAGATATAGATGTGAAGATTCCTTTAGGGACCTTTACTTGTGTAACAGGTGTATCTGGCTCAGGGAAAAGTACTTTAATTAATATGACTTTACAGAGGGAATTGATGAAGCATATTTATGATTCAAGCCCTAGACCAGGTAAACATGATGCTATTAAAGGTTTAGAGAATATAGATAAAGTAATTAATATAGACCAATCACCTATCGGTCGTACCCCACGTTCTAATCCAGCTACCTATACTAAGGTATTTGATTATATTCGTGATATTTTTGCTAAGACACCTGAAGCGAGGAGACGTGGTTATAAGAAGGGACGTTTTAGTTTTAATGTTAAAGGTGGACGCTGTGAAGCTTGTAGTGGTGATGGGATTAATAAAATTGAAATGCACTTTTTAGCAGATGTTTATGTTCCTTGTGAGGTTTGTGGTGGGAAGAGATATAATAGAGAGACTTTAGAGATTAAATACAAAGGGAAAACTATTTCTGATGTATTAGATATGACTGTTGAAGAAGCCTTAGAGTTCTTTGAAGCAATTAATCCACTTAGAAGAAGGCTGCAAACCCTCTATGATGTCGGTCTGGGATATATTAGATTAGGACAGCCTGCTACAACTTTATCTGGTGGAGAGGCCCAGAGAATTAAGATTGCTACTGAATTAGGTAAGATTAGTACAGGAAAAACAGTGTACATCCTGGATGAACCAACAACAGGTCTTCATTTTGCTGATGTGAAAAAATTATTAGAAGTATTACATCGTCTGCGTGAAGGAGGTAATACTGTAATAGTAATTGAACACAATCTGGATGTTATTAAATCAGCAGATTATTTAATTGATCTTGGTCCAGAAGGTGGGAATAAGGGTGGTAAGGTTATAGCTACGGGTACCCCTGAAGAAGTGGCATTAGTTGATGGTTCATATACTGGATATTACCTTAAAAAGATTTTTGATCTTAATAATGAGGTAAGTGATATAGATAAGGTTTGTGTATAATAATGTATTAGTGTAAAATGTTAGTGTGAAATGTTAGTGTGAAATTCTAAATTTGTAATACTGCCCTATATAATCTATAATGGATTATATAGGGTTATTTTTTGTCAATATTTAAATATAATAGAAAAATCGGTATAATATTAGGGAATAGATTTAGAATAATAAGAGGGATACCTTCCTCAAAATATCTAGAAATATTGCCAATGGTTATGGAGATAATTGAAAAAAATAAATATGGGGGTAATTCATATATGAAACGTTATTTAGAACTTGATCCCTGGAATATTATAGAAAAAGGGTTTGAAGCAGAAAATCATCTATTATCAGAGAGTACATTTAGTCTGGGAAATGGCTATATGGGGCAGCGGGCTAATTTCGAAGAGGAATATAGTGGTGAATCATTACAGGGTAATTATTTGGCTGGTGTCTATTATCCAGATAAAACGGTAGTTGGTTGGTGGAAGATTGGCTATCCAGACTATTATGCTAAGGTATTGAATTCTACCAATTGGATAGGGATAAATATTAAGGTAAATGATCAATCCCTTGATTTGGCTAAGTGTAATGTGCTTAGCTTTAAAAGAATTTTAAATATGAAAGAGGGTCGTTTAGATAGGTATTTCATTGTAGAGCTTAAAGATGAGATGCAAATTCAAGTACATGTTACAAGGTTTATCAGTATGGTAAGAGGCGAAATTGGGGCTATAAAATACTCACTTATACCACTAAACTTTAGTGGAAAAATAGAGATAACACCATATCTAGATGGAAATATAATAAACCAGGATGCCAATTATGGTGAAAGATTCTGGGATGAAGTTAAGACAAGTGTTGATGATTATCAAGGCTTCATAATGTTAAAGACAAAGAAATTGGATTTTCATATAGCTACTTATATGAGATGTAATCTGACTATTAATGGACAAAAAGTAGATTTAAATGTTGATAAAATAAAAAAAGATAAATACATAGCTAATTCTTATGATATTAATGTTAAGGAAGGCGATGAACTTAGTCTATATAAATATGTGGCTAATACTTCATCCCGTTATTACTCGGTTGATCAACTTTATAGTGCAACCCAAAAGCTCTCTTCAGAGGCAGAGGACTTGGGATTTGAAGAATTATTAAAAGAACAGTCAGAGGCATGGGAAAAGAAATGGCAGGAAAGTGATATAAAGATTAAAGGGGATATTGCTGCACAACAGGCAATAAGATTTAATATCTTTCAGTTGAATCAGACATATACAGGTGAGGATGAAAGGTTGAATATAGGACCAAAAGGATTTACAGGAGAGAAATATGGTGGTAGCACTTATTGGGATACAGAGGCATATTGTCTACCTTTTTATCTGAGTACTGCCGAGCAATCTGTTGCCAGAAATTTACTTCTATACCGTTATCGTCATTTGAAGAAAGCACAGGAGAATGCTGAAAAACTTGGTTTTGAAAATGGAGCAGCCTTATATCCAATGGTTACAATGAATGGAGAGGAATCTCATAATGAATGGGAGATTACTTTTGAAGAGATTCATCGTAATGGAGCCATAGCATATGCTATCTATAATTATGTTAATTATACTGGAGACAAGTCTTATTTATCAGAAAATGGACTGGAAGTTCTAGTAGCAATATCAAGGTTTTGGGAGCAGAGGGTGCATTTATCACCGAAGAGAAATAAATACGTAATGCTAGGTGTTACAGGACCAAATGAATATGAGAATAATGTTAATAACAACTGGTATACCAATAGGATTGCTGTTTGGACTCTGGAATATACCCTTGAGGTAATAGATTACCTAGAAAATAACTATCCTGACCGTATTGATGAACTTAAAGGTAATTTAGGATTGAAAACAGTAGAATTTGATAAGTGGCAGGATATAATTGATAATATGTATTATCCAATTGATGAAGAGAAGGGTATTTTCTTACAGCAGGATAATTATCTAGATAAAGAGCAGATTCTTGTGGATGAATTAGACGAAAAGCATCTACCCTTAAATCAAAATTGGTCATGGGATAGAATACTTCGCTCCTGTTTTATAAAACAGGCAGATGTCCTCCAGGGCTTATATTTTCTAGAAGATAAATATGATATAGACACTATAAAAGAAAACTATCATTTCTATGAACCGAGAACAGTCCATGAGTCATCTTTATCACCCTGTATCCACACAATTTTAGCTGCTAAAATAGGGGATTATGATAAGGCCTATCAAATGTATCTGCATACTGCAAGGCTTGATCTGGATAATTATAATAATGATACAGAAGATGGTTGTCATATTACTAGTATGGCCGGGACATGGATGTCTGTAGTCCAGGGTTTTGGTGGACTTAGGGTCAGAGATGATCGCTTGGTATTAAATCCTTTTTTACCAGAAAAATGGGATTCTTATTCTTTTAAAGTCTTATTTAGAGGTGTATTATTAGAGATAAGTGTTGGAAAAGTAGAAGTGAAAATTTACAATCAGAGTGAAAAAACTATTGAGGTTAATATTTATGAAAAGGATTATGAAGTGTCATCAAGGAGTGAGGTTTCTATTAACTATTAATAGTTTTGATTTACCTAATCACTAGATGTATAACCATTTTGTTATTGAAATAAGACCCATATTTCATTAGTTAATTATAAATCAGGTGAAGTATCATATTTCATCTGGTTTTTATATTTACGCCCTGTAAAAGAAAATCTAACAATTATTTGATACCTCTTATCTTAGCTATATCAAGTGAGTTTTTTGCAGTATTAATAGCCATAACATTTACATCATGTTTGATATCATCAATATCTTTTTGCATTGTTTTTTGATTACCCTTAATTCCTGCCAGATCATTTGTTATATTATCTAATAAAGAGTGATGGATATCAGTTTTGTGTTCTAAGGCTCGTAATATTTGTGTATTTTCTTTTTGTTGTTCTTCGATATTATTAACTTTAGAGTCTAATGAACTAACCTTATTAAGAATTTCTTTAAGTATTTTTTCCATGATTTATCTCTCCTTTCTTTAGTTTATTAATTCTACATTAGAACTGTATTTCCTTTTTTAAAATCATTTTTTTAATAATACAACTTTCGGAGATATAATTAACTGGGTTTTATACCTAAGTTTTAACTTCCGGAAGTTGAGTTTTATAATTTATAATTACATTATAGCATACTAATGTTCGCTTGTAAAGCTTAAAAACTTAGTAGGGGGTTCCCCTAACTTTGTATTTTCATTTAAAATTGTATATAATAAAGCTAATTAATAATTAAATAATCACTAAAAAATTATTAATAAAGCTAATTAGTACTCCAAGCAAATTATGAATAGGTGATAATAAATGAAACATATAGAGGAACAGTTGAAACAGTTACCTGATAGACCAGGTGTTTATTTAATGAAAAATGAAATAGAAGAAATTATCTATGTTGGGAAAGCTAAATCACTAAGAAGAAGGGTTAGGTCATATTTTCGTAAAGGAAACCACACATATAAGACTAAAATATTGGTAACTCATATTAGGGATTTTGACTATATAGTTACTGATACAGAGGTAGAGGCCTATATACTTGAAGCAAATCTAATTAATAAATATCAGCCAATATATAATATTAGGCTTAAAGATGATAAGACTTATCCTTATATTAAAGTAACAGTCAATGAGGATTTTCCAAGAATATTTAAAACAAGAATAGTAAAAAGTGATGGTGCTAGATATTATGGACCATTCACAAATGTTAATGATCTATATAAAACTATCGATGTTTTAAAAAATATATATTCGTTACGAACCTGCCGTAAGGATATTAAGGCTGGCAAACCCGAAGAACGGCCCTGCTTAAATTATCATATTGGAAAATGCTTAGGACCATGTATTGGTGCTATAAGTAAGGAAGACTACAGGGCTATGGTAGATCAGGCTTGCCTTTTCTTGTCAGGTCATCAAGATGAATTAGTTAAAAGGATTGAGAAAGAAATGTACCTGGCTTCAGACCAAAAGAATTTTGAGAAAGCAGGTCGTTTACGGGATAGCGTTCAGGCTTTGAAACGTTTGTCTGTTCAGCAAAAAGTTATGTATGGTAAGAATATTAATCAAGATGTTATTGCTGTTGCTATAGGGGATGATGAGCAATCATGCGTTCAGGTTTTAATTATCCGTAATGGTCGCCTAATTGGTCAGGAATATTTTATCATGGAGGGTACTGACCAAGAAGGAGAAAAGGAAATTATAGAATACTTTTTACCTCAATATTACGAGAGAACTCATCAACTACCTGATGAATTGCTATTAAGTGTGGAAATAGATCAGGTTGATTTATTGCTTGATCTCCTAAAAGAAAAAAAACAGAAAAAAGTTTCTGTTACAGTTCCAGTGATAGGAGAAAAAAAGAGATTAGTAGAAATGGCCTATAGTAACGCAGAAGAGAATTTGAAGAAAGAGATAATAAAGCAGAAATATAAAAAATCGCGAACAACAGATGCTGTTGTAAAACTGGGTGAGCATCTTGAGTTAGATAGTCCTCCAGACCATATCGAAGGTTTTGATATTTCTAATATCCAGGGGACAGACCCTGTTGCATCAATGGTAGTATTTAAAGATGGTCATTCATCCAAACAGGACTATCGACGGTTTAAAATCAAAACAATCGAAGGACCTAATGATTTTGCTATGATGAAAGAGGTACTTGAGCGACGATATAGTAGGTTACTGAAAGAAGAAAAACCCCTGCCAAGTTTGATTTTGATTGATGGAGGCAAGGGGCAGTTGAGTTCTGCTTATCAAGTATTAGAAGAACTGGGATTATCTCACTTAGCTATAATAGGTTTAGCGAAAAGGGAGGAAGAGGTATTTTTGCCTGATAGACAGGAACCTATTATTATTCCTAAAAACTCTTCGGCATTACATTTAATACAGAGAGTAAGAGATGAAGCCCATAGATTTGCAGTTGGTTATCATCGTAAATTAAGGTCACGACGCTTAACCCATACTATGCTTGATGATATCCCTGGAGTAGGACCGAAAAGGAGACAGGCCTTATTACAGCATTTCGGTTCATTAGCTGAAATTAGGAAAGCTAATATTGGTAAATTGAAGGAAGCTGAAGGGATTAGTTCGAAAACAGCGAAAGTTATTCATGATTTCCTGAGGGAAAACACTCGAGCTTTTTAATGTATGTCTTTTATACTATAATATACTTTAATGCAGGAATTTAAGCCTTGATGGAGAACTTCATCTATGTAGTTTTATTTAATATAAGCCAGTAATACCACTTACTATGTACTTATTTTAAATTTATATAGAACAAAATATTAATGAAAACATCTAAGTCCAGAGGGGTTGGTGATTTGTTTGCGCTTTAAGAAAAAAACTTTAAAATATGTAAAATTATTGGTTCTAACTTTGACTATAACTATCCTTTTAAATGGATGTGCAGCACACCTCCAGGGTCAAAAGAGTCTTGGTGAACAAATTGCTTATGGATTAGCTGATATTTTAATATTAGCATTTATTGTTTTAGCTGTGTACCATATTTTATTAGCTATTTTTAAATTGGATATAATTAAATTTATAATAAGTTTATTTTTTTCGCTAATAGGAGGATTATTAATTCTGATGGTAATCCACTTAGCGTATGTTAATGAGCCCATTTCTCTGTACTCATTTTTTGAGTCTGGTACGTTGTCACAGTTCTTTAGTTTAAATGATTTTTTAAATGACTTTTATATAATAATATTTTCTTTTTACTATAAACCTTATATTATTTTGACTCATATTGGTCTTGTAGTCATTATTATTTTTGTGTTTGTTAATATCGCTAAAAAAAGTAAGGATACTGATTATATAAACTATAAAAAAGAGAAGGAAAAGGCTGAAAGTGCTGAAAAGATAAAGGAAGTAAATGATATAGCAACAGGGGTTATAACAGATGAGCACTTTGATTTAGATAATAATTCAAATGGGCAGTTTTCTGTAGGAAATTCAAATATAGTTGAGGAGTTTGCAGAAACTGAAACTGATGAAGTAAAAGTTGATAAGATAAGAGAAGACGAATATCAACAGGAAACACAATCTGGCAAGAAAGAAGATAATAAAGAAGAAGAAAAAGCTAATAAAAATATAGATAAAAAGGAAAAAGAACACAATCTTGATTATAAAGAGACTAATAATGATAAGCAGATTTTTGAAGGTTATGAAGGTATACTGAGTCAGGAAGAAAATCTCTCTATGGAAGATAAAAAAGGTCTAGAAGAAATGCTATTTACGGAAGATTTAAACAATCAGGGAGAAAAGTTAAATATAAAAGATGAACAAGATGATAAAAAAGTTGAACGTGATAAACTAGATAAAATATATAAGGATAAAAAGGATAAAAAGGATAAACAAGAAGAACCTACGACTCCAGAAAAAAATAGTCAGGAGATGGCTGAGGAACCACAAAATATTCAGGTTATAGATGATGCAGTCTTGGATTTTGAGAGTCCAAAACTAAGCAGCCTTGATTTAAATATGGTAGATGATGACCTAGTTAGTATAAAGGAAGACAGTAAAAATACAGAAGACGAGGGTTCAAAGGAAAGTAAAAAAAGTAAATCTAAGCCTAATTTAGGAGATATTAGTTTGATTAAGGCAATTGACTCCAAATCAAAATTCGAAAAACTTATAAACCTAGGTGCTGATGTGAATGAACAGGATGAACTCGGTAGGACAGCTTTACATTATTTATGTAAGGATGTTGGTTGGGTTGGAGGCAATCACCTTTACTTAATAAGATTACTAATTGAAAATGATATAGATGTAAATTGTCAGGATCTAAAGGGTAATACAGCATTGCATTTACTTAACAGTGCCAGGGGTAATACACCAGCGGCAATTAAATACCTAAAAATCAATGGTGCTGAGTTAGATATTAGAAATTATAAGGGATTTACCCCATATGAAGTAGCTGAAAGAAGAGGCGATATGGCTTTAATGAATTTGTTACAGTAAGAATCATGTAATTACGTAAGTAAGTCTATTATGAAGCTATACTTAAAAGTACATAGTCTATTATAAAGTGTACAATTAAAGATTTTAAAATAAATATATAAGAGGTTGGGATAATATGCAATATAAAATGGTGGTATTAGATTTAGATGATACACTACTTAATAAAGAACATAGCATTTCTCAAAAAACAATTAATACATTGGAAAAATTAAAAAATAAGGGTGTTGAAGTTGTAGTGGCTACAGGAAGGATGTATTGTTCAGCACTTCCTTATATAAAGCAACTGGGTTTATTCGGTTCCATGATCACCTATAATGGTGCTTATATTAGAGATGTAGAGGAAGATGAACTTGTATTTCATCAGCCGATTGAATTAAATGTTGCTAGAGAAATATTAAAAGATGCTGAAGAAGCTGGTCTATATGCAAATATATATATTGACGATAATTTATTTGTTAACGAACTCGGTCCTGAAAGTGATTTATATAAAAAAATATCAAGAGTTGATGCAATTCCAGTTGGAAAACTATCTGAATATATTAGTCAAGCACCTACCAAATTATTGATAGTTGAGGAAGATTTGGAAAAAAATCAGCACTATAGAGAACTTTTTAAAGAAAAATATAAGGATGTCGTAGAAGTAACAGAATCAAAGGCTTTCTTCATTGAATTTATGGCAAAGAATGTATCGAAGGGCCATGCAATTAAAGTTGTTGCTAATAATTTAAATATCGGATTAGATGAAATTATTGCAATTGGTGATAGCTGGAATGACATAGAGATGTTGCAGACCGCAGGATTAGGCATTGCAATGGGAAATGCCCCTGATGGTGTTAAAAAACATGCAGATATGATTGCAGATGACCATGATAATGAAGGGGTTAGTAGTATTTTAACAGAGATTTATGGATTGTAGAGTTACTTTGGGTTATTTATAAGATACAAAGATCTATGAAGTTTGAATAGATTGTAAAAGGAGAATGAAATATGCAAGAAAAAATTACTTTAGAGTATGGAGAAGGACACTTTGAAATTGACCTTTTGGATAATTACCAGGTATTACAAACTGATATTAATAATAAGAAGATAGATTGGGATCATAAAATTAACAAATCCTTTTCCAAACCTATATCTTCTGAAACTTTGTCCCAGATTGTATCAGATGAGAAACCGGAAAAGGTTGTTATCCTGGTAAATGATATAACTAGACCGGTTAAATATAATATAGTCTTAAAACCAATGTTAGATGAATTATTACAGGCAGGCATTAAATCTGGAAATATAACTCTTTTAATCGCTACTGGAATGCATAGGCCAATGACGGCTCAGGAAGTAGAAAGTACTCTCGGTAAAGAAATAAGTGAGAATTTTAAATGGGAAAATCATTTATGTGACGAGAATCTTGTTTATTATGGTGAACTAAGTGAGGGGGTCCCTCTTTATGTCAATTTCTTGGTAAAAGAAGCAGATTTGCTATGTGCTGTAGGTGTTATAGCACCACATTATATGGCTGGTTATTCGGGAGGGAGAAAATCTCTACTACCTGGTGTATGTGGGCGTCAGACTATAGAAGCACATCATTCTTTGATGCGTAAAGATGGCTCAAAAACTGCGCACTTAAAAAGAAACCCATTTCATCAAGTTACTGTAGAGGCTGCCGAAAAAACAAATCTACGATTTATATCAAATCTAGTTGTAGATAGTCAAAATAAAGCCATTGATTTAGTAGTAGGTCATTGGCTAAAAGCCTGGGAACAGGGTGTTAGTATCTGTCAGGATAATTCAGTTATTGAAATTGACCAATTGGCTGATATAGTGATTGTTAGTGCTGGTGGTTTTCCTAAAGATATAAATATGTATCAATCTCAAAAAGCCCTAGAAAACGCCTCTTATTGTGTTAAAGATGGTGGTTTAATTTTATTAATAGCAGAGTGTAGAGAGGGATTAGGAGAAGAAGTCTTTGAAAAGTGGTTAGATGAAGCCACAACACCGGCCTATCTAGAAGAAAAAATACGCCAGGTTTTTGAGTTAGGTGGACATAAGGCATATGCTGTTGCTAGAGTTGCAGTTAAGAATTCTTTATATTTATACAGTAATTTGGGTGATGAGACAGCCAAGAAGGCTTTTATGATTCCTGTTAAAAGTATAGATGAGTTTATTAATAAGCATATAGATAAAGACAAACTTGTTTATGTTATGCCACATGGTGCTAATACTGTGCCTCAATATAGGCCTTAAATAAGAAGACATAAAGTGGCCGACTAAGTAATTAAATATATACCTTTGCTAGAAAGTTAGGTAAATAAGTTAGATCCGTGGATTGTGAATTATAAAACAAGAATACACTTTATTTGTGTTGACAAGTTTGTGTTCTACATATATAATAATTAACGTAATTTAGTTAATATAATAATGTAGGAAAAAATTAATAGTCGTTATAATATTTTTAAATAAATTTTATCTACGACTTTATTAGTTCTTTAAGGGGGTGAATGTAGTGACTCATGTAATCTCTGATGAATGTATTATGTGTGGGGCTTGTGAACCAGAATGCCCAGTTGATGCTATAAGCCAGGGTGATACTCAATATGATATCGATGCTGATACCTGTATCGATTGTGCAGCTTGTGTAGCTGTTTGCCCAGTAGAGGCGATTAGTGAAGAATAATTTTACAGGAAGTATATACTTAAACAAGTACTTATAAGAAATTAATGAAAATTATAGAAGACCGGAACCGTAAAAGGGACCGGTCTTCTATATTATTACTTAGGAAAGGAAAATTGTTTAGCTTATATTGTCTATTCTTACATCTTTAGTTTTCTCTTTTGTTTGCATTACCCTCTATTATTTTGTAGATAAAGTTCCCATTAGTTAAATCCTTATTATTAATTTTAAGGATAACATTTTCAAAAGCAATTTCTTTTATTTTTTTCATGGCTTCTTGCTTATTCCCATTAAAACCATGGTCCGTAGCACTACTTTTTATAACATCTTCTGTTGTAGTAACGGAATATGAGAAATCCTTGTCATTAGCAACAGTAAGTTTGTTAGCGAAAACGGTATATGTAACATTTCCGTCATCTGGAATATTTCCAGAACCTTTTAGTTTAAAGCCTTGATATCTTTTTGTTTCTTCTAAAATAGTTATCACTCCTTTTATTTAAATTTTTACTCCTTCTTTAAACTTATATACAAATTACGATGTTATTTATCTTTGAAAAAACTAAAATTTATTAGTTATTTTTTAAGAGTGTAAAGGAATAACTTGATAATACTAATTATTATTGTTATTATAATTATAGTATAATCTAGTTAATTTTTCAAGAAATCAAAAAGGCTAGTAAAATTTTGTAGTGGGTAGAAAAAATTGTTATTTATAGACCAAA
Source organism: Halanaerobiales bacterium (assembly GCA_016278415.1). Next base: position 43,106 of record JADQBV010000231.1, on the reverse strand, counting down.
TATCTTATTGAATTAATATCACTCTTAGTGGGCAAATTATCACTGGGGGTGAAATGATATGATTGAAGTTTATTGTGGTGTAAAATCATGTAAGCACTTTGAGGAGGGATTTTGTCAAGTAGATGATCTCCACATTTCAAAAAACAATGAAAAACCTACCCATACTGAAGAAACAAATTGTATGAGTTTTGATTCAAAATTGTTTTAGTGGGGGTAGATAGTTATGAAGGATAAAGTTGTAATTGTAGGTGCGGGCTTAGTTGGAGCTACATCTGCATATGCCATTATGAACTGGGGTCTTGCATCGGAAATTGCCTTAATAGATCTTGATAAGGAAAGAGCAGAAGGTGAAGCTATGGACCTCAACCATGGTGCGGCCTTTGTTAAGCCTGTTAAGGTTAAAAGTGGTGGTTATGAGGAATGTGAGGATGCGCGTATAGTAATAATTGCTGCTGGTGCTAACCAAAATCCTGGTGAAACACGTCTGGATCTAGTGAAGAAAAATACTAAAATATTTAAATCGATAATTCCCAACATTATGAAATACACAGATGATGCTATATTACTTGTGGTTACAAATCCTGTTGATATTTTAACATATGTTACTATGAAGATATCAGGTCTTTCTGAAAAAAGAGTGTTCGGTTCAGGAACAGTATTAGATACATCTCGATTTCGGTATTTACTAAGTGAGCATTGTCATGTTAATCCTCGCAATATCCATGCTAATATTCTTGGGGAACATGGGGACCATGAAGTAGCTGCCTGGAGTTTAGCGACAGTGGCTGGGGTTCCCTTTGAAAAATATTGTGTTAATTGTGGAAAGGCATGTGCTACTTCCGATTTCAAGGAACAATTATCTGAGCAGGTTAAAAATGCAGCCTATGAGATAATAGATAAGAAGGATGCTACTTATTATGCTGTAGGGCTAGCAGTAGCTAGAATAGTAGAAAGTGTATTTAGAGATGAAAATACAATTTTAACAGTATCAACTGCTCTAGATGGGCAATATGGGTTAAATGGTGTTGCTCTTAGCTTACCTGCAATCATAGGTGCTAATGGAATAGAAAAAGTCTTAAGCCTCAATCTTGCTTCTGATGAAGAAGAAAAACTAAAAACAGCTGGGAAAGTTCTAAAAGATATTATAAAAGATCTGGACCTGGATTGAAATAAGAGGGTAGTAAACTATAGTTAAAATAAGCACAAATAATAGATTAATAGTAAAAAGCAGGATTTTACTCTTATTTAAAGAATAATTATAGAGTAGTTCTGCTTTTTTATTTACATAGAGTAGTTTATATTTTAAATGAGGAGTTGATTATTAAGATGTCATATTTGGAAAAAGTAGATCCTGAAATTTTAGAATTAATTCAAGAGGAGGAGAAAAGGCAGCAGAATAACATAGAATTAATAGCATCAGAGAATTTTGTGAGTCAAGCAGTTATGGAAGCAGCTGGTTCTGTTCTGACTAATAAGTATGCAGAGGGTTATCCTGCAAAAAGATATTATGGTGGTTGTGAGGTCGTTGATAAAGTAGAAAACTTGGCTATAAAAAGGGCTAAAGAAATTTTTGGAGCTGAACATGTAAATGTACAGCCACACTCAGGTTCCCAAGCCAATCAAGCTGTATATTTTGCTATGGTTTCACCAGGTGATACTATATTGGCCATGGATTTAACACATGGTGGTCATCTAACACACGGAAGTCCAGTAAATTTATCTGGAAAATATTTTAATTTTGTACACTATGGGGTTAGTAAAGATGAAGAAACTATTGACTTTGAACAGGTTGCTAAGTTGGCAGAGGAACATAAACCAAAGCTGATTGTTGCAGGTGCTAGTGCTTACCCTAGATTAATAGACTTTGCTAAATTCCGTAAAATTGCTGATGATAATGATGCTTTATTTATGGTTGATATGGCTCATATAGCTGGTTTAGTTGCTGCTGGACTACATCCCAATCCAGTCCCAATAGCAGATTTTGTCACAACTACTACTCATAAAACCTTACGGGGAACCAGGGGTGGTATGATTATTTGTAAAGAACAATACGCTAAAGCAATAAATAAGGCCATATTCCCTGGATTACAGGGTGGTCCTTTGATGCATATAATAGCTGCAAAAGCAGTGGCATTTAAAGAGGCACTAAGTGATGAATTTAATCAATATCAGAAACAAATTATAAAAAATGCCAAGGTTCTTGCAAAAGAATTAGAAGAATATGGCTTTAGGCTAGTTTCTGGTGGTACTGATAATCACATGATGTTACTAGATTTAACTAATAAAAATATTACTGGAAAAGATGCAGAAACAGTATTGGATAAGGTAGGGATAACTGTAAATAAAAATACAATTCCTTATGAAAAAAGAAGTCCTTTTGTAACAAGTGGTATCAGGATTGGTACGCCTGCAGTGACTAGCAAAGGTATGAAAGAAGATGAAATGCAGTTAATCGCTAAATATATTGCAGAGGCTATTGAAAATATTGATAATGTGGATACTCTTGCTGAGATAAAAGATAAGGTCTATAAATTGACAAGTAAATTTTAAGTAAAGTAATGGGGGGCAATTATCAGAATTTGATATTGCCCTTTTTTAACTGAAAAATTGAATCTGTTTATCAAATATAGTATAATGTTTTTAATGATTGTGGTTAGGAGGGTGTAAATTTGCTAGTTATAAAGGTTATTAAAGAGAGTTTTATTAAATATTATGATGAATTATTCAAATATGTTTTATTAAATCTAGTTTGGTTTAGTTTACTTATGGTACCTTTTTTATTAGTATATATTAATGAAGTTTTTGTTTTTGTGGCTGCAATATATTTAATTATAATTGCAGGACCGACTATATTGTCAGGAATGAATTATATTTATAGTACCTTTAATAGGGGAGAGCCTACTATAAAGTCTTTTTTTAGGGGTATTAAAGAAAATTTCAAACGTGGTTTATTATCCTTTTTATTTTCATTAGTTGTTTATGCTATATTTATATTAGATATCGTATTCTTTTTACAAAATTCACAAAACTATATTATGATGATAGTAGCTATATTTTTCTTTTATTTGTTTATATTATTCTCGATGATGCAAATATATTATTGGAGTCTATTAACAATACAAGCAGAAACAGGCTTTTGGTTACAAGTTAAACGTGCATTTTTGTTAGTACTTGATAATATTATTTCTTCAGTTTTAATATTTATAGTAGTAGTTATTATATTTATTTTAAATGTTGGACTTGCTTTTCTCACACCATTTTTCTTATTTACATTGATATCGTTAATATCAATAATTATGACTAGGAATATACTTGAAAAATATAGAACAAATGAAAAAATAGAAACAAAATAGGGGTTGATAGATATGAGCGAATACTATATGGGGGTTGATCTTGGTGGCACCAAGATATTAACAGCAATAAGTGATAACAAAGGAAACATAATCGAAAAAATAAAGGTATCAACTGAAGCTAGGAAAGGTAAAGAGCATGTTATTAATAATATTGTGAAAAGTATTAATGACGTAATTGTCAAATCCAATATTAATAAAAGTGATATTGTCAGGATAGGTATTGGTAGTCCGGGCCCACTAAATATAAAAAAGGGCTTGATTTATGAGGCGCCAAACCTAAATTGGAAGAATGTACTTATTGGTGATATATTGAAAGAGAAGACCGGTATAGACATAGTAATAGAAAATGATGCTAATGCTGCCGCTCTTGGGGAAAAGTGGTTTGGTGCTGGTCAGGATGTTGATAGCATGATCTATATGACTGTCAGTACTGGTATAGGTGGTGGTATTATTATTGATAAGAAGATACTACATGGAGTAAATGATACTGCAGGTGAAATAGGGCATTTTGTAATTCAAACAGATGGCCCCATTTGTGGTTGTGGTAATCACGGTTGTTTTGAAGCTGTTGCTTCTGGTACAGCAATTAATGGGATAAGTAAGTATATAGCGGCTATGCACTCTGATAGCTTATTATATCAATTAGTTGATGGTGATATTACCAAAATTGATGGACGAATCGTAGAAGAAGCTGCGAAAAAGGGTGATGAATTTGCTCTCCAAATCTGGGACGATGAAGCCCGTTATTTAGGAATTGGAATTGCTAATTTGATAAATGTATTTAATGTAGGAACAATAATTCTTGGTGGTGGTGTAATGAATGCCTGGGATTTAATAAATGAGAAGATGATTAAAACTATTAAAGAATATGCCTTTGAAAGTGCTTATAATGCTGTTGAAATCAGGAGGGCGGCATTGGGAAGTGAAGTAGGGGTTAAAGGGGCAATAGCTGTGGCAATGGGAGATAAGTTGTTATCGTGATAGATAAAAATTTAACCGTTAATGATATTATTAATAAATTTGAATTAAATATCCTTGCTGGTGATCCTGAAGGCAAATTGATAAAGATAAGTGATATTAAAAGACCTGGCATTGAATTGGCGGGATTTTGGAAGTACTTTGCTCCAGAACGTGTACAATTACTAGGGATGACAGAAATTTCTTTCTTAAAAGAATTAAGCCCAAGTACTTTAAATAAAAGGGTTAAAAAACTATTTAGTTATGATTTGTCTTGTGTTATAATAGCTCGAGATTTGGAAGTCCCAGAAGTAATAATTGATCAGGCCAATGAAAATAAAATTCCTTTACTAAGGACCTCGATATCAACTACCAGATTTTTAAGTTTACTTACAAATTATTTTGAGGAAGCACTGGCACCTGAAAAGAGTATTCATGGTGTCCTTGTTGATATATATGGAGTTGGTGTGTTAATTAGCGGGAAAAGTGGCATTGGTAAAAGTGAAACAGCTGTCCAGCTGGTTAAACGAGGTCATAGGTTAGTAGCTGATGACCTAATTATAATAAAAAAAATAGGGGAAAGAAAACTAATTGGTACTGCGCCAAAAGTTTCTAGACATTTTTTGGAGATAAGAGGCATAGGTATTATTAATGTTAGAACATTATTTGGGGCTGGAGCAGTAAAAGACACAACTGAAATAAATATGATTGCTAAATTGGAGTTTTGGAATGAGAATAAGATGTATGAACGATTAGGTATTGATAATATTTATGGTGAAATAATGGATATAGAGCTACCACAAGTTGTTTTGCCTGTTAAACCTGGTAGAAATCTAGCCATGGTATTAGAAATAGCTGCTATGAATACTAGGATGAAAGCAATGGGGTATAATGCTGCCCAGGATTTCTCGGAGAAGGTAAATGAGTTAAGAACTTCTGAATAATGGGGGTTTATTATGAAGCTTAGTAAGGTTACTTTTATTTTGATTATTGTCTTTTTTTTAATATTTAATAATCTTGCCCTGGCTGAAGAAAGCATTATACTAGAAGTCGAGGACCAATTGAATGATGACTACGGGCCTGGTACATATGAATATCCTACAGATAAAGCCTTTCAGGGAGAAGGTTTATTTGACATTACTTCCTTTTCAATAAGTGAAGTGGGAGAGGAATATAGATTTAATATATCCTTTGCTAATCTTACTGATCCCTGGAGAAGTAAATATGGTTTTAGCCTTCCTTTGATTGAAATTTATATAGGTAAAAAGGGTACTGGTATATCAGACTTACGTAAAGAGGGAGCTAATGTAAATTTGGATCCTGAATACCCATGGAGTACACTATTGAAAATAAGTGGATGGTGGGTTCGGGCATATACTCCTGAAGATATAAATAACGAAGAAGATGTTTGGGATATTGAGAATAACCCAGCGGATCTTGAAGATTTGGATTTAGAAGTTAAAGATAATACTATATCTTTTGTTATCAATAAAGATATTATTGGGGATTTAAAAGACGCTCATTTATATGTATTGGTTGGTAGCTATGATCCTTTTGGTCCTGATAATTTTAGATCTATAAATAGTGACAAAAATTCCTGGAGCTTTTCAGATATAAGTAATGATAATCTGGAGAATGCACCTAGAGTTATCGATATTCTTTTAGCAGAAGGGATAGACCAAACTGAAATTTTATCTGAATATACAGAAGATTACCCAACTATTGTCCCAATAAAGGTTCAAAGCAAAGTAAATAGTGTTTTATATCTTCCATATGCTATGCTTTTAGTTATATTACTTCTTTTGGGATTAATTGTAATGAATAAGAAACCCCCTGTAAGCAATAATAAATCATAGATACTAAAAAAAGGGGGAAATAAATACATGGATGACAATGGTATTACTGTTAATCCTACACCAATAACTGCTGGTGAAAGAGTAGAAATCAAGTATAATGGTTTATTATCAAAGTCTGGTGCAGATCAGGTATATCTCCATGCAGGTTTTGGCTTAAATAATCATTGGGAAAATGTAATGGATATTAAGATGGAGAAAGAAGGAACTAACTGGAAAACTGACTGTGCTGTTAAAACTGATAAACGCTTTTATTTTTGTTTTCATGACACTGCAGATAATTGGGATAACAATAAGGGTACTAACTGGGTTTTTGAAGTTCATAATGGAGAATTATATTAAAATATTTTATCTAAGCCGCCTTCGGGCGGTTTTTTATATTTTGTGAGCAAAAATTACTATCGATTAGATGTATAGCTAAAGTTCTCAATAAACCAGTGTTAGATGAAAGTCATCTAGAAAAATGATTTGATTAAGTTTAATATCCAGTGTAAAAAATTGACATTTATACTTTTAGATTATATAATATTTAAGTGATAAATTACTATAATATAATATAAAGGAGAGCTGTATTTTGGAAAAAGTTAAAAGATTATTTAACGTGTACTTAGCGCCGGCTGAAACATTTTCAGATTTAAAAGAAAAAAGTGATTGGATTTTTCCGTTTGTCGTAGTCTTATTAATTAGTATTTTGATTAGTTTTCTAATATTACCAGTGTCATTGCCTGTACAGGTTGAACAGATTAGGAACAACCCTGATTTTAGTATAGAACAGAAAAATGATATTATAGAGAGATTGCAGGGAGTATTTCCATATATATCAGGGGGTATTGGTGTAATCCTTGGAATTGTTCTTACATATTTCTTTATGTCAGGTTTTATAACCCTGGTACGATTTATATTTGGTGGGGAAAAGATTGGATTTAAACATGTTTTTTCTGCAGTGGCTTATATAGGTACTTTAAATATATTAGCCTCATTATTTACGGCTTTAATTATTTATAGTACAGGGGATTTGACTACTGGTCTATCATTAGGCTTATTCTTCCCTGAGGCTAGTGGCTATTTAGCAAGACTTATTGGTGGTATTAGCCTTTTTGGTGTCTGGCAAACAGTATTATATGCGATACTTCTTATTGTTTTTTATAAATACAGTAAGGTTAAGGCTTTCTCTATTATGTTTGGTTCTTATATAATATGGCGTTTGTTATCTTCAATTGTAGATTTCTCTTCAATGGTGTGAAGTGATAGTAAAAATAAGATAAAATCCTAAACCTCCCTGAGTTAGAAGGGAGGTTTTATATTTTGAATTATTTGTCTAAGTCATAATTGTATTTAATATTAATCTTTTAGCAATTTACTTTTGTACCAAGGTAAGGGAATCTGCTTCTAGTTCTTCCTGAATTTTTCTTCCTTCAATGCTCTTAATTATAGATAGTGAACCCATTTCCACTTTATAGCTATAACGAGATAGTTCTTCTATACTCATCCAATGCTCATCAATTATATCTGATGGACGATCAAGTGGTGTTCGTGTTTTTTTAGATGTTTGGAGAGGGAAAAATTCCCCATCTTTTTTATAACCGATAGAAACACGGTATTCTTTATCTGGCTGGGATTCCAGATACCATTGGTCGGAATAATGGTTAATTTCTAAATCAGTATAGCTCTCATTTTCTTCATTGTGTAATCTCAGGTAAGGGGTATTGTTGTAGTATTCTTCCTGGTTTATTTCCCAATAGGTAAAAAGATAATTAGAGTCACGATTGAATAACCTGATATGATCTCGACCATATTTGTTTTTTAACAGATATTCTTCTTGGTCTTTTTTATTATTTATTTTATTTTGATCTGTTTCTTCTGCATCATGAATATTTGCTGATGAGGAAGGTGTTTCTTCTTTTGAATTCGCCTCTGCATTTTCTCCAAGCATGGTTCTTTTATCAACTCCATTCTCTTCTCCTGCTTCATAATCAGTTCTTATCTTTTTGAAAGGAAGGTGGTAATCCTGGTTCTTCCGATCTTTATTAAGGGTTCTATAATATATAATAAGAAAAGCTATGACAGCTACTAGTATGACCAGGATATTTATAAGAATTCCCACTTTAGACCTCCTTTCGTAATTTATTGTTCTCTCTATTTTTATACAATTTAAAATCAATATTTGGGAAAATAGTATTGCGTTTTTCCATTTTAGATAATTCTCCTTTATCTATATCTGCTCTTCTAACCCCCTCAGATAATTTATTGAAATTACTAAGATGTTTTTTAGTTCTTAAAACCGCATAGTCAACCATGGTATCAGCTTTCATAATAAAAGCCCAATCACTACTCTGAGCCAGTAGCAGTTCCCTACACATTTGGTTTAGAGCCCTGTATAATATATCTTCTTTATTGTGTAAATAATTAAATTTACTTGCTAATTCAATTATTTGAAGTTCTGCTTCGTGAAGATGGCGATAGACCCAATCGTTTGTACCATTTACCCAGACTTCATGATAGCCTTTATATCCCCAGCTTGATTCAGCAGGCATAGCAACTTGATTTTTCGGATTTCTATTTAAATACTCAGAGAGGGTTATAGTCTCGATATTATCCTGATCAAAATGAATCTTTTCAAATAAAAATTCTAGCCACATTGGACCTTCAAACCACCAATGACCAAATAATTCCGCATCATATGGAGATACAATTATCGGTTTTCTATCCATAACTTGATCTAAATAATTAAACTGTTGTTGTCGGTTAAAAATGAAGTTTCCTGCATGTTCTGCTGCTTTTTCTCTAGCCATTTTCTGGTTATAGGGTTCTTTGTGTTCTGTTTTTCCAGTTATTTTGAAATATTTTAATCCTATGTGTTTTCTTATACCAGATGGTAAATAATCCTTCACATAGTCAAAGTCCATTTCCCAGCCAATATCACGGTAGAATTCACGGTAATTATAATCACCTGGATAACCCTCATCTGCGCTCCAGACTTGCTTTGAAGACTCTACATCCCTTCCAAAAGCCGCTACACCAGATGGTGTATATATTGGTGCATATAGTCCATAACGTGGTCTAGGTTTAGCATATAGAACTCCATGGCTAGAACTAATATAATACCTAATATTGTTCTCTGCCAAAAATGGATCAATAGAGGGAGAGAAAGCACATTCTGGTAGCCAAATACCGTCTGGTCTTTTATCAAAAGCCTCTTCATAGGTATCAACACCAAGCTTGATCTGAGCATTAACAGATTCATCTGTTAACATAAGGGGTAAATATCCATGTGTTGCTGCACAGGTAATCAGTTCAATATTTCCTCTTTCTTGAAACTCTTTATATGCAGTCAGAATATTGTTGTGGTACTTTTCGTGATAATAATAGTGTGCTTCTTTAAACAGATAATGATACATTTGGGCAAGCTTAAAAAACTTTCTATGATCTTTTGTTCTTATTAGTTCTTTTTCACTAAGTTCTATTAACTTTTCTAAATGATTAAGGTATCTTCTTTGTACTTCTTTATCACTTAGCATTGAAATAAGACTTGGTGAGATATCCATTGTAAAATGAAAATCTGCACCTTTTCGGGCTAAGCTATTCATTATAATAATGATAGGAATATATGTTTCTGTGATTGCTTCATAAAGCCAATCTTCGGCTAGTTCACCTTTGTTTTCATGTTTTACATAGGGCAGGTGAGCGTGTAATACAAGTCCTAAATACCCTTTGCTCATAATAAACTCCTCCTTTAATCCTTTGTTTATCTCTAGAAATTTGTTTCAAAGTTGTTCTGAAGTCTTTTCCTAATTTAAATTACTTTATTTAATATGCTTGTAATTAGAAGAGTTTATTCAATTTTACTAATGAATAATATTACTTTTTTTGTAGAATATTAAAAACTACATATTAATCATAAATAATCATCTATAAGAGTTTTGTTTCCTAGGCTCTGTTAATTAGCTTGCCCTAAGATGGTTTTTTTATGGGATAAAAATAAATAGAGGGGGTTTGATTTTGAGAATTTTAATGTTTTCCTGGGAATATCCACCTATAAGCCATGGTGGTCTAGCAAGACATGTTCAAGATTTGAGCGAAGCTTTAGTAAGGAAAGGTCATGAAGTCTATGTTATCACACAGGGATCTGCAGATATACCGGTAGATCAGTCTATAAATGGAGTTAATGTTTTAAGGACCGATTCTGTATCGATTTCTGGTAATAATTTTGTTGATAATATCTTACATCTTAACTTTCAGTTAATAGACAAAGCTATTCAACTACATAACGAAGTTGGAGATATTGATATAATACATGGTCATGACTGGTTAGTTTTTTGGGCCAGTAAGGTTTTTAAACATTCCCTTACAAAGCCATTAATCTATACTATTCATGCGACGGAGTTTGGTAGAAATCAAGGTATTTACAACAATATGCAAAGGTATATAAATGATTTAGAGTGGTATGCTACTTTTGAAGCATGGAAGGTAATAGTTTGTAGTAATTTTATGAATTATGAGGTAAGAAATTTATTTCAAGTACCTGAAGATAAGGTTGTAGCTATTCCTAATGGTGTAAATGAGGATAACTATAATTGTGATTATTCCAGCCGTTTTATAGAAAAATATGCAAGTCCTAATGAGGACATCGTCTTTTATGTAGGTAGAATTGTACGAGAAAAAGGGGTCCAGGTTTTAATTCAGTCTGTTTCACAGGTTCTTAGCACAAATCCTTCAACTAAGTTTATTATTGCTGGTAAAGGTCCATATTTAGATAACTTGCGCTCTCAAGCTAGATCTCTTGGTGTAGAAGATAGGGTGTACTTTACTGGATTTATAAGTGATGAAGAAAGAAACAAACTATATCAGGCGGCAGATGTAGCTGTATTCCCTAGCTTGTATGAACCCTTTGGTATCGTAGCTTTGGAGGCAATGGTAACTAAAACTCCGGTTATAGTAAGTAATGTAGGGGGATTAGCCGAATTTGTGAAGGATGAAGAGAATGGGTTGATCTTTAACTCTAATGATTCTCATCATTTAGCGGAAAAGATTACTTATTTACTAAATAACCAAAAGGAAGCAGCTGACATAGCTGAAACTGGTTATAAAATGGTTAAAGAAAATTTCACCTGGGATGAGATTGCCGATAAAACTGAACAGGTTTATAAAAATGTGCTTAATGACTACCGAAAAAGCGATTGGAATAGCCGGAAAGAGGATAATAACAAAAATGATGATGATAATATAGTTTACCCTAGGTATGCATCAAGTGAAGCTAAATAGAAAAGATTTTTGTCCATCTCCATATTTGTTTATATAAGAAATGTCCGACATCTTTGCTATGACGGCCTCGATGGCCAAATTTCTAAATTATCATTGCGTAAAATAAAAGAAAATTTAGCTGAACTTCATCCATGAAAAAGTCTAAACCCCAGTTACTTCCTTCAATTAAGAAGCGTCATTAATGTGAAGGTTATAATAGAATTGTGGTGCCTGTGGTGCTACAAAATCAAACTCGCTTCGTGCTCCGACGCCTTCGATAGGCAAGTGCTGGCCCGACTTTTCGTCTATAATGAGGGGGCAGTGAGACAAGATTTTGTAAATCAGTTTCTTGCAATCAGTCTGTGACTGGAGCTTTTTCATACCTGATTTATGGTATCAAGTAAATCAACCTTAAGGGTTTTTGGAATGGAAGATTTCTTTATTTACCTTCAGCTTAATAGCAAAAAGGTCTGAGAGTAGTAACGGTTATGGAGAAGAACCATTTTTTATGATTTTGTGGAAATGACTTAAAACTTATAAGAGGGGGTTGTCTATTTGAAAGCAGTAATTATGGCAGGTGGTCAGGGAAGCAGACTGCGTCCTTTGACATGTGATTTGCCTAAACCAATGGTGCCGATTGTAAATTATCCAGTAATGGAGTATATAATCGAATTACTTGAGAGACAGGGTATTACCGATATAGCAGTGACCTCGTTTTATCTACCTCAAACAATTGAAGACTACTTTGGTAATGGTGAAAAATGGGGTGTTAATTTACATTATTTCATTGAGGAAGAACCTTTAGGTACAGCTGGCAGTGTTCATAATGCAGATGAATTTCTAGATGAGACTTTCATAGTTATAAGTGGTGATGCAATAACTGACTTTAATCTTGAAGATGCAGTTAAATTTCATAGAGATGGAGATGCTGATGCCACTCTTGTCTTAGCCAGGGAGAGTATACCACTAGATTACGGTGTTGTAATGACAGATGATGATGGGAAAGTAGTTAGATTCCTAGAAAAACCAAATTGGGGACAAGTCTTTAGTGATACTATTAATACAGGAATATATATACTAGAACCATCAATCTTTGATTTATTTGAAAAAAACAAGAAATATGACTTTAGTAAAGAATTATTTCCATTAATGTTGAAAAAGGGGATGAAATTATATGGTGTTGCCCTTGAAGGGTATTGGAATGATATTGGTAGTCTAGAGGAATACCACAGAACACAATTTGATTTAATGAATGGTAATATTAACTTGCCAATAAAAGCCTGTTGTGAAGTTGACCAAAATATCTGGCTTGAAGACAGAGTGGTAATGGATGAGAGTGTGGAGGTTTATGGTGCAGTATATATAGGAGAGGGCAGTCAAATAGAGGCTGGTGTAATACTAGAGGATTGTGTAATCGGTCGCAACTGTCGTATAGCTGCTAATACTTCAGTAAAAAATAGTATTATCTGGGATAACAATTATATAGAATCAAGGGCTGAAATAAGGGGTGCTTTAATTGCTAATAATGTAACGATTAAAGACGGTGCTGCGGTTTTTGATAGAACTGTAATTGGGCGAAATGTAATCATAGGTAAAGAAAGTCGTTTGAAACCAGATATTAAGATATGGCCAGGTAAAGAAATAGGTGACAGAACTGTAGTTGATACCAGTGTAGTTTGGCCGGCGCATTGGAGTAAAAATATTTTTAGTAATAAAGGGGTTGTTGGAGATAGTAATATTGATATTACCCCAGAATTCATTTCCAATATAGCTGCTGCTTATGGCTCTACATTGAAAAAAGGTGATAATGTAGTTGTAAGTTGTGATACCTATAATATGTCAAATGCGCTGAAAAGGACATTTGTAGGAGGCTTACAGGCAGCTGGAATAGATGTTGTTGATATTGGCGAGAGTACAACTTCTATAACTCGATATAGTGTAGTAAATTTAAAATCAAATGGTGGGATTCATATTAGGGTTAGTTCTCAAGAACCCAATAAAACTGTTATTGAAATATTAGATAAAAATGGAGTTAATATATCAGTAAGTGAACAAAAAGGTATCGAAAAAACATTCTTTACAAAGGATTTTCATCGTGTCTTTATCAATGAGATAGGTGATTTTGCTTTTGCACCTGAAATGGAAAAGAAATACCTTGATAATTTGATGGAATGTATTGATTCAGATGAAGTAAAAAGAAACTATTTTAGTATAGTGGTTGATTATGAACATGATAGTCTTGGCGATATATTACCTCTGTTTTTAAGAAAGTTAAATTGTCAGCTTTTATCAACAAGAAATTACTCTACAGATACCTTACCAATGAGTATGGAAGAAAGATTAGAGGCACGGGAACGAGTCTCGCGAATAATGAGGGATAATAATTCTGATGTGGGTATTATTGTTGATCACAATGGTGAAGAGATAAGACTTGTTAATAAAGAAGGGCGTATGTTAACTAGGTCTGAATATCAGGTATTAATATCCTACATTTTATTGGAACGTGGTATAAAATATATACCTTTAGCAGTAAATGCCCCTGGAGTGATAGAATCTCTTGCTGAGGAATATGGAGCAGTTGTAGAGTACACACCTATTAATCCTCAAGTTGCTATGGAAAAATATTATCAAAAGAATCAAGAGGGCGATAATAAAATATTATTATTTTATCCATACACAGATGCCATAGCTGGTTTAGCATTAATTCTGGAACGTTTAGGTCGGGATAATATTAATTTAGATCAATTAATTAATAGATTGCCTGAATTTTACCTAAATAATGCTGAAATCAATTGTGATTGGAAGAGCAAAGGGCGGGTGATGAGACAGTTAAGTAGAGAAAGTGATGATCGCAATGATTTAATAGATGGAATTAAGTTTAGACATAATAATGGATGGGCATTGGTAGTTCCTGATAGTGAAAAAGCGGTATTTCATATTTATGCTGAGGGGCAGGATGTAGAGAGCGCAGAGAGTCTGACTGGGTTCTATCTAGAAAAGGTTAAAGAAATTATAGAGGAATAAAGTGATTTACAATACTTTTTTATTATTAGTATATAGAAGTCCACAAGCATCCCTGCATAAAAAGAGGGGTGCTTGTGTTATGTTTATGTAATATATTGCTAGCAAATTGAAATTTATTACGGAAATACAGCTATACATATTGACAAAATGGAAATAAGTGTTTATAATTAACAACAATATAACATATACATAACACAAAATACAGAATAAATCAGTTTAAATATATAATATTTCCTAATACATTACATACACCTAACATTAATAATGTTAAATTATATAACTGATATAAGAAACCAGGATCCCTGATAAGAGAATTTTAAGTTTTAGTCTTAGTGTTAGCTTAATTATAGTAGAAGAGTATTGAGACTAAATATGTATATGTCATATAGACTTAAAAACTATAAGAAAATAAGAAGGGAGAGGTCGAGTATGCGTCAAGTAGCTATTTATGGAAAAGGTGGTATTGGAAAGTCAACTACAACACAGAACTTAACTTCAGCTTTAGCAGAAATGGGTAAGAAACTTATGATAGTAGGATGTGATCCTAAGGCAGATTCTACTAGAATGTTATTGGGCGGAATGAATCAGAAGACTGTTCTTGATACTTTACGAGAAGAGGGAGAGGATATTGATTTACAAGATATCCTGAAACAAGGTGTAAACTTTGAAAATATTCGTTGTGTAGAATCTGGTGGACCAGAGCCTGGGGTTGGTTGTGCAGGTCGTGGAATCATCACTTCAATCAATATGCTAGAGAACCTAGGGGCTTATACAGATGATTTAGATTATGTATTTTATGATGTTTTAGGAGATGTTGTTTGTGGTGGATTTGCCATGCCGATTCGTGAGGGGAAAGCACAGGAGATTTATATTGTAGCCAGTGGAGAGCTGATGGCTATGTATGCGGCTAATAATATCTGTAAAGGTATTAAAAAGTATGCTGACTCTGGTGGAGTAAGATTTGGTGGGATTATCTGTAATAGTAGGAATGTAGATGGAGAACTTGAATTACTGGAGGCTTTTGCTAAAAGATTAGGAAGTAAATTAGTACACTTTGTACCTAGAGATAATATTGTACAAAGGGCAGAAATAAATAGAAAAGTTGTTATTGCCTATGAACCAGAATCAAATCAAGCTAATGAATATAGAAGTTTGGCTAAAGCAATCGATGACAACGAGATGTTTGTAATTCCAAAACCAATGGAACAAGAAGATTTAGAAGATTTGATGATGGAATTTGGGATG
The DNA here is from genome assembly GCA_016278415.1 of Halanaerobiales bacterium. The sequence goes on along the minus strand of JADQBV010000231.1, from coordinate 27,433 downwards.
ATGGAACTATAATCTTGTACCATAAGTAATCTTTTTTGCGCGACCGCATTTACAGATATTACCTCACTCATGGAAAAGTGCTAATCTCAACTTCTCCTGCAGATAAAAAGTATCAAAATCAAACTCACTACACTATCGTTTGTTCTGGCGCAAGTCGATTCGCTAATACTGGCATCAACCTTGCGCTTAAAATAGAAGATGGCAGTGAAACAAGATTTTGATAGCAACTTTTTATCTTTCGTGCGAGGCTGAGGCACTTTTAACATTCCTTCTGTTAATATCTATAAATGCTAGTATAATGTAATTGAAAGTTGATTATAGAAGATAATATTTGAATGGGGGCATGGAATATGCAGTTAATTAGAGCGATTATAAGGCCGGAGAAGTCTAGTGAAATACTTTCGGAATTAAGTGATGCTGGATTCCCGGCAGTTACAAAGATAGATGTGGTTGGGCGTGGTAAGCAGCGTGGTGTCAAAGTTGGTAATGTTCATTATGATGAATTACCAAAAGAGTTACTTATGATAGTAGCTGAAGATAAAAGTGTTGAAGATATCGTCCAAATCATTATTAAAACGGCAAAGACTGGCCAGGAAGGTACTTTTGGTGATGGCAAAATATTTATAAGTGATATTGAGGATGCTTATACGATAAGTAGTGGTGCACAAGATCTATAGTGTAAAGGAGGGATTATTGTGAAAGAAGTGTTAGCTGTTATTAGAATGGATATGATAAATAAAACCAAAAAAGCACTTTCTCTAGAGGGTGTTGATTCAATAAACTGCCGTAAAGTATATGGTCGTGGTAAAAAGAAGGTTGATTATGAATTAGTAAATCAGTTGTTGGCTGGAAAGGAGATTGAGTCTCCAGAAATTGCTACATCTATTTCTGAGGGTCATCGTCTTGTTCCTAAAAGATTGTTAAGTATAATTGTCGATAATAAAGATGTCAAGAAGGTAGTAGAGACTATTATAAATGTAAACAAAACCGGTAATCCTGGTGATGGAAAGATATTTATTTCACCTATTAATACGGCAGTAAGGGTAAGAACAGGGGAACGCGGCGAAGAGGCTATATAGAATCCAGGAGGTGAGTAGTATGTCAGAATTTATCTTAGATCAATTAATTGATATATACCCAGCAAAGACCATGACTAATAGAAAAGAACATATAGTTGTTAGGGACTCTAATGAGAAGCAGAGTATCAATGCCAACACCCGTACGATCCCTGGTATTATGTCAAACAGAGGTTGTTGTTATGCTGGTTGTAAAGGGGTTGTGCTGGGACCTATAAAGGATGTTGTTCATATAGTTCACGGTCCCATTGGTTGTTCTTATTATACTTGGGGTACTAGGAGAAATAAGGGGCGAAGTAATGAAGGTGGTAAAAGTTATTTGAATTATGCTTTTTCTACTGATATGCAGGACTCTGACATTGTTTTCGGTGGTGAGAAGAAATTAAAGGCTGCTGTGAAAGAGGCAGTGGAAATATTTGAGCCTGATGCTATTACTATTAGTGCAACATGTCCAGTAGGTTTGATAGGTGATGATATTAATTCAGTAGCTGCTGAGGCTCAAGAAGAATACGGTATACCTGTCTTGGCATTTAGTTGTGAAGGATATAAGGGTGTCAGCCAATCAGCTGGGCATCATATTGCTAATAATGTATTGATGGATCAGGTTGTAGGTACTAAGGATAAAGAATCCCCTGAGTATTCATTAAATATATTAGGTGAGTATAATATTGGTGGAGATGGATGGGAAATATGTCGTGTCCTGGAGAAAATCGGTTATCAAATCAATGCAATTTTAACTGGTGATTCTAGTTATGGAGATATTCAGTCATCTCATGAATCGAATTTGAACCTTATACAGTGTCACAGGTCTATTAACTATATTGCTGAGATGTATTCGGAGAAATACGGAATACCTTGGCTAAAAATTAATTTCATTGGTGTAAAAGCTATGTCCAAATCATTACGGAATATTGCAAAATATTTTGGTGATGAGGATTTGATTCAAAGGACTGAAGAAGTAATTGCGGAGGAGTATAGTGAAGTGGAAGATGCCCTAGCATATTACAGGGAGATGTGTAAAGGTAAAACAGCCTGTCTTTTTGTAGGAGGATCAAGGGCACATCACTATCAAAATCTATTTAAAGAGATTGGAATAGATACTATTTTAGCAGGTTATGAATTTGCTCATCGTGATGATTATGAGGGGAGAGATGTTATTCCTGATATCAAAATGACAGCAGATGACCGTAATATACCTGAATTAGAAGTTGAAAGAGATGAGGAAAAATATAGCCTTCGTATCTCAAAAGAAAGACTAGAAGAGCTAAAGAAAGAGATGCCCTTAGGGGAGTATGATGGTTTAATTTCAGAGATGGAAGATGGGAAAGTTATTATTGATGATCTAAATCACTATGAAACAGAGAAATTATTAGAGGCCTTAAAACCAAGTGTCTTTGGTTCAGGTATTAAAGATAAATATGTAGCACAAAAAATGGGGATCTTCTCGAAACAGCTGCACAGTTATGATTATAGTGGACCTTATGCAGGATTTAGGGGTGCAGTGAACTTTGCCAGGGATATATCAGCTGGTATTAATTCACCTACTTGGAGTTATATTACGCCACCATGGAGATATGATTCTGATCTTGTAGGGGAATATGGAGGTGTTAATGATGAGTAATCAGATGAATAATCCGGTAACGATAGATAAAAAATTAAAGACCATTGAAGAGAGGGAAGCACTTGTTGTAAATCCTATTAAGACCTGCCAACCTATTGGTGCCATGTATGCTTCTCTTGGGATAAATAAATGTCTGCCCCACAGTCATGGGTCTCAGGGTTGTTGTTCTTATCACAGGATGCATCTAACCAGACATTTCCGTGATCCAGTGGTTGCATCAACTAGTGCTTTTACAGAGGGTACTTCTGTTTTTGGTGGGAAATCAAATTTGAAGACAGCTGCCAAGAATATCTTCAAGATATACAACCCAGATGTTATATCCATTAATACTACCTGTCTTTCTGAAACAATTGGTGACGATTTAGCATCGATTGTGGCAGATATAGATATACCTGAAGGGAAGACTATTATTTACGCTAATACACCAAGTTATGTGGGTTCACATATAACTGGTTTTGCTAATATGGTTCAGGGAATGATTAAGTGTCTAGCAGTCAACGAGGAAGATGTTAATAATGGTAAAATTAATATAATTCCGGGTTTTGTAAATCCTGGAGATATGAGAGAGATAAAAAGGATAGCAAAGGAGATGGATATACCTTTTACTATGATTCCAGATACCAGTGGTGTTGTTGATTCACCAATGACTGGAAAGTATGAGATGTACCCTGATGGTGGTGTTACAGTGGAAGATATTATAGACTCTGGAAATTCTAAAGCAACTGTTGCTTTAGGGAGTTATGCCTCAAAAGAGGGTGCCTATGAATTGGAGAAAAAGTGTGATATCAATCCATATGTCTTAAAAACACCTATTGGGGTAAAAGCTACAGACGAGTATATTATGCAATTATCTAAACTTACTGGTAAGGATATACCATATAGCTTGGAAGAAGAGCGAGGACAGTTGGTGGATATAATGACTGATACACTCTATCATTTCCACGGTAAGCGGGTTGCTATATTTGGGGACCCTGATATAGTACTTTCAATGACAGAATTTGTACTGTCTCTTGGTATGATACCTGCATATGTACTGACAGGTACACCAGGTAAGGAGTTTGAAACTAAAATAAATGAGTTATTTAAAGAAGCTGGTGTTAATGGTAAGGTTAAGACTTCAGCAGACCTTTTAACACTCCATAAATGGGTTAAAGAGGAATCTGTAGATATTATGATTGGAAATACCTATGGCAAGTATATTGCTAAAGAAGAAGATATCCCACTGGTAAGGGTAGGTTTTCCTATTCTTGATAGGAGTGTTCATAGCTACTTACCTATTGTCGGATATAGAGGGGGTATGCGCTTGATTGAAAAGATTTCTACTGCTTTGCTAGATAGATCTGACAGGGATAGTAGTTTTGAAGATATGGAACTTGTTATGTAGTTTATTTTTCTTTACACTTTATCTCCATATGGGTGGTTTACTATTCGGTAGTCCTCTGAGATAATATTGAGTTTTCTTATAATAGTATACTGTTGATATGGAGATAATTTTTTAAGATTTTGATTAAGTGATAATTGTTTTTTGAATGAAAGATATTCGTAATTTTTATGCTAAGAATTTTTTGAAAGAAAATGTAGTGGATAGGTGGTATGTGCTATGAAGAAATCAAAACATAATCTGAATACCCTTGATGATAGAAAAAAATTTATTACACTCAAAGAGGGTGAAAGTAATGTTGGTATTGATTGTGGGAAAGAGAGTCTGGCTGGTGCTGTAAGCCAGAGGGCTTGTGTTTATTGTGGAGCAAGGGTTGTGTTGAATCCCATTACAGATGCCTATCATCTAATTCACGGCCCTATTGGTTGTGCCAGCTATACCTGGGATATCAGGGGTAGTCTCAGTAGTGGTGAAGAAGTATATAGAAATAGTTTCTCTACAGATCTAAATGAAAGTGATATTATCTTTGGTGGAGAGAAAAAGCTGGCAGGGGCTATTAAGGAAATAGTTGAAAAATATCCAGCAAAAGTTATATTTATCTATGCTACCTGTGTAGTAGGTGTAATTGGTGATGATATAGATGCTGTAGCTAAGAACGCCGAAAGGGAATATGGGATTAAAGTAATACCTGTTCAAGCTGCAGGCTTTGCTGGTAATAAGATGGACGGCTATAAAGCTGCCGGCAGGGCATTGATGGAATTGATGGACAGTAGTCTTAATGAAAAAAATATGGATAGAAATCTTAATAAAAAAGATAAAGACTACTTATTTCAGTCAAGAGATGGTATAGAAGACAACAATTCTAAAAATATAGCTACTGCTGTAAAAGAAAATGGAATTAATATAATGGGAGATTTTAACCTGGCTGGTGAGATGTGGATTATAAAAAGCTACTTAGAGGGTATTGGAATTAAGGTAAATGCAGGAATTACTGGTGATTCCACCTGGAAACAGATTGCTAATGCCCCAAATGCTGGATTAAATATAGTTCAATGTGCTGGTTCTATGGTTTTTTTGGCCAAGAAAATGCAGGCTAAGTATGGTATTCCCTATAAAAAGATTAGTTTTGTTGGTATTGAAGATACTGTAAATACTCTTTATAAAATTGCTAATATGATAGATGATCAGGAAATTAATAACCGCCTTGAAGAATTCGTTGATATGAAGAGATTGGAAGTAGGAGTGGAGTTACAGAAATATCGCAAATTGCTCTGGGGTAAAAAGGTGGCTATATATGTTGGTGGTGGATTTAAGGCTATATCCCTTATTAAGCAGTTCAAAAATTTAGGGATGAATCCTGTTATGGTAGGAACACAGACTGGTAAAGCAGAAGAGTATGAAGAAATTCATCAATTAGTTGATGAAGGAACAGTGGTTTTGGATGATGCTAATCCAACGGAATTAGAGAATTTTATGAGGGAAAAGGATGTTGATTTACTGGCAGGTGGTGTTAAGGAAAGGCCGTTGGCTTATAAGCTTAAAGTAGCTTTCTGTGACCACAATCATGAAAGGAAACACCCATTAATAGGATTTGAGGGTGCAGTTAATTTTGCTAGAGAACTGCATCAGACTGTTAATAGTCCAGTCTGGAAATATGTGAAGTAATTGTCGATAACTTATGAAATAAGAAAGTACATTAAGTAGCTAAGTGCTTTATATTAACCTAGGGATAATAATTATTCTGCAGCGAATTTTAACTAATTAACTTAAATGTTTCATTGAAAACTGTGTAAAGGGGTGGGCACCAATGAGTAATAAAAACTTCGTAAATATGAATGTAAATCCCTGTAAGATGTGTATGCCTATGGGTGCAGCACTTGCCTTGAAAGGAATAGAGAAGAGTTTAATGTTTCTTCACGGGTCACAGGGTTGTAGTACTTATATCAGGAGGCATCTGGCAACTCATTTTAATGAACCTATCGATATTGCTTCATCATCATTGACAGAAAAAGGTATTGTCTATGGAGGAGAAGAGAATTTAAAAAAAGGACTAGAAAATACTATTCACTTGTATGATCCTGTTTTAATAGGGATTGCTACCACCTGTCTGGCAGAAACAATTGGTGAAGACATTATAAGGGCTGCCAGGGAATTTACTGCTGAGAATAATAAGGATATAAAACTAGTTCCTATAGCTACTCCTGGGTATGGGGGGAGTCAATATGAAGGTTATTATCTGACATTACGGAATATACTCCAATATGTCTGTGAGGATAGTCCGGCTAATAAGCATTTTAATATTATAACAAGCTCAATGACTCCTGGTGATGTTAGGAGACTCAAGGATATATTGGAGAGTTTTTCAATAGATTATATTTTGTTTCCTGATATATCTGAAACCCTTGATGGACCAGCCGTGATGGACTATAAGAAAATTCCTGATGGTGGAACAGGGTTAAAGGAGATAAAAAAGATGTCTGGATCTACTGCAACGATTGAGTTTGGGAAATTGCTAGATTCTGATATCTCTCCTGGAAAGTATTTAGAAGATAAGTATGGTGTCCCCCTTTACAATATACCGGTACCTATTGGATTAGGAAATACTGAAGAATTAATTGATCTATTGCATAAATTAAGTGGAAATGAAGTCCCCAAAAGAATAAAAATGGCTAAAGGTCGTATGCTTGATGGTATGATTGATTCTCATAAATATAATGCTCAGGGCAGGGCAGCCATCTTTGGGGAACCAGAGATTGTCTATAGTCTTACAAGATTATGTCTGGAAAATGGCATTATACCTGCTGTTATTGCTACAGGTAGTATTTCTAAAAAGTTAAGTAGACTATTAGAAGATGACTTGATTAATTATCAAGAGGATATTGCTATATTAGATGAAACTGATTTTGATAAAATAAGAGAACTTGTCAAGAGGTATAATATTAATATTTTAATTGGTAATTCAGATGGGAAGTTTATTGAAGAAAAAGAGGGGATACCCCTTATCAGGGTAGGTTTTCCTGTCCATGATCACATAGGTGCACAACGTCAGGTTAATATTGGCTATGAAGGGTCAATGTTATTTCTAGATAAAATAACTAATACCCTACTTGATCTGAAGCACAATAGTTTCAAAGAAGACCTATACAATCTATATTATAAAAAAGGGAGTGGCTATAATGGAAAAAGTTATATCAAATAATCATCCATGTTATAGTGAGAACGCCGGGAATTATGCTAGAATGCATATTCCAGTAGCCCCTGCTTGTAATATTAGTTGTAATTACTGTAATCGTAAATATGATTGTCTCCATGAGACTCGTCCAGGGGTAACCAGTGAAGTATTATCTCCTCAGGAGGCCTTTGATAAGTATAAAGAAGTGAAAGAAAAGGTAGAAAACCTGTCTGTAATTGGAATCGCCGGTCCTGGTGATGCATTGGCTAATTTTCCAGATGTAAAGGAATCTATTAAGTTGATCAGGGAAGATGATCCAGAACTTATCATTTGTCTATCAACTAATGGCTTGAATATCCCTGAATATGCTGAGCAAGTAATTGAGTTGGGAGTAAGTCATGTTACAATTACTATTAATACCATCGACCCCAGGATAGGTGCTAAGATATATAAGTATGTAAAGTATAAAGGCGAATACCACTTTGGAATCAAGGGTGCAGATATATTGATAAATAAACAATTAGAGGGTTTAAAATATCTTGCTGAACATGGAATACAATGTAAGGTTAATATAGTTATGATTAAAGGTATTAATGAGCTGCATATTCCGGTGGTTGTTGAGAAAGTGAAAGAATTAGGTGCTATTATGACTAATATAATGCCACTTATTCCAGCTGAAGGCAGTGATTTTGCTGATAAACCATTGGTAAGCAAGAAGGAATTGGATAACTTACGTAATGATTGCTCTGGTATTATGAAACAGATGTACCACTGTCAGCAATGTAGGGCAGATGCAATTGGGCAGTTAACCCAAGATAGATCAGCAGAATTTCGATCCTGTTCAAGTAGCAAATTTTCTAAAACCTTAGAATTTCTTGATATAGAAAGTATTACAGAAAATGAAAATGAAAATGAAAATAAAAATAAAGATAAAGAGATAAATAATTATCATAGTGATGGATATAAAATAGGAAATAAAAGTGGGGGGAAATATTATTTTGCAGTTGCTTCTAAAAGTGGGAAAATAATAGATCAGCACTTTGGTCACGTAGATAAGTTTTATATTTATGTTTACTCCAATAATGGGGTTAAGTTTATAGAAAAAAGGGAAGTAGATAATTACTGTACAGGTGAAGAGTGCTCTGATATGCAGAGTAAAATTGATAATATTATCGAAATCCTCAGTGATTGTTCAGCTATATTAACAGTTAGGATTGGATATGAACCGAAGAACAAACTAAATGAGGCTGGAATTAAAACCCTAGATATGTATGAGCGAATTGAGGAAGGTATCAAACTTGCTGTTGATAAATTGGATTTAAGATTTAAAAGTGTAATAGGGTAAGTGTTAAAATAAGTATTTTATCTTATAAGGGGGAAGTCAGATGAATAGTCCAGAATATCATATTTTTGTTTGCTCAAGTTCGAGGATCAATGGTCAACAGAGGGGTTTTTGTGTGAAAAAGAATTCAGTGGAGATAATACAGAATTTCATGATGGAACTACAGGATAGGGATCTTACCAGCAAGGCTATGGTTACTAATACTGGATGTTTTGGAATCTGTGATAAAGGGTCCTATTGTAGTCATTTATCCTGAGGGTGTCTGGTATGGTAATGTCACTCCAGATGATGTTGAAGAAATTGTCGATTCACACATCGAAAAAGGGGAAGCAGTGGAAAGACTGCAGATATAATATAGGATATTATTGCTTAGTATTATTAAAACGATTTTACAATAAAATTTTTTAATAAAAGTATTTTTTAAGTAAAATTCTCTTAACTTTTAAAATAAGTCTATAAATATATAAGAAATGAGAGTGGGTTTTATGAAAAAAGTAACAATGATTATTTTATTAATAATATTGTTTTTGTCTTTTAATCAAGTAATGGTCTTTGCTGAAGAAGGGTCAATAAGAATTATGGCTGCGGCCAGTTTGACTGAAGTTTTTAATGCCTTAAAAGCAGGGTTTGAAGAGAAGTATCAAGGGATACGATTAGAAATTAACTATGCAGGGAGCCAGGCTTTATTTAGTCAAATTAATATGGGAGTTGCGGCTGATATATTTGCATCAGCTAATATAAAGTATATGGATCAATTACAGGGGCTTGACATGGTTGTTAATCCTACTATTTTTGCTCATAATAAATTGCTGATAGCAGTGTTTAAAAAAACAGAAATTGATATACAGAGTTTTGAAGATCTGATAAAAAATGATATAAAATTAGTAATAGCTGATGAATCTGTACCGGTAGGAAGATATACAGTACAGGTATTGGAAAAACAGTCCAAGAAACAAGGCTTAGTCGCTGACTTTCAAGAGAAGTTTATTGATAATGTCATATCTAAAGAATTAGATGTTAAGAGTGTTGTAGCTAAAGTAGAGTTAGGGGAGGCAGATGCAGGAATAGTATATAAAACGGATGTAAACTCTAGTAACAAAGATAATATAATGATAGTTAATATTGAAGATAAATATAATGTAATTGCGGATTACCCAATTGCTCTGTTAAAAGGTATTAGTAGGAAAAATGGAGAAATTGCCAATAAATTTCTTGATTATCTTTATTCTTCAGAAGGAGGAAGGATATTAGAAGAACATGGTTTTGTAAAAGAGAGTAGGGGATAGTTATGGCTAAGGAATTAAGCTATTATAAAAAAGTAGATAATTATAGACAAGAGATAACTCTGATTGCTGATTATAAGAGTAATAAAAATAGGATTGATATTACTAAGATTCTTGTCTGGGGAATAGTGTTTTTTAATTTAGCCTTTATAACTATGGTTCTAGCCTCACTGTTCTTTAAATCTTCGCTGGATAGTGTCCTTAGTGTTATACAAAGTACTGATACCTTAAGTGCTATTAGAATAACTGTCTTATCAATAGTATGTTCTGCCATAATTACCATGCTTATTGGAGTTCCTTTTGCCTATTTAATGTCCCAGAAACAAAGAAAAACTTACAGGATAATGAATATAATTATAAGTCTGCCTCTGGTAATGCCTCCAACTGTTGGGGGTTTAGCCTTATTAATGGCTTTTGGTAGAAGAGGGTCTTTTGCCGGTGTTATTAATTTCTTTAGGCTGGATATACCATTCAGTTTTCTGGCCTTAATTTTTGTTCAGGTCTTTGTTATGCTGCCACTGTTTACCCAGTCTTTAAGAAATGGTTTTGAAGCAATAGATAAAGATGTAATTGAAGCGGCAAAAGTCTTTGGCTCTGGTGAGAAGCATTTAATATTTCTGTTCTATCTACCATTGAGTATTAGACCATTTTTAACCGGACTGATTATGGCCTGTTTGCGTGCGGCAGGTGAATTTGGTGCTACAATGATGTTTGCAGGTAATTTGACAGGTAAAACCCAGACCTTGTCTACAGCCATTTATACACTTTCTCAAAAGGATTTAGGTCAATCGATTTCTCTGGCAGTGCTGTTGATCTTGTTGTTTTTAATACCATTATTAATATTAGAGCTAAAATTAAAAGAATAATCAATAAGGGGTAATAATTATGAATGATTTTTATATTGTTGACTCAACTTTACGTGATGGAGAACAGACTGCTGGTGTAGCCTTTGATAAAAGTGATAAAATAAAGATTGCGAAAAAGTTGGCTGAGGCAGGAGTTGATATTATAGAAGCTGGTATCCCCGCTATGGGAGAAGAGGAAATAGATACCCTTAAAGAAATAATCGGATTGAATATGGATGCTAAAATAATGTCTTGGAACAGAATGGTGTTAGATGACATTAAGAAATCAATAGCTGCAGGGATTAAGTACATTCATATTTCTGCCCCTGTGTCAGATATTCAAATAGAAAGAAAGTTAGGGAAAGATCGGCAGTGGATATTAAACAATATTAAAAAGACAGTATCATATGCAGCAGAGAAGGGCTGTGTTGTATCAGTTGGAGCAGAGGATGCATCACGAGCAGATTTCGACTTTCTAATAGATTTCTATAATACAGCTGCCATAGCTGGTGCTATTCGAGTACGATATGCGGATACTGTAGGAGTTATGGAACCTATTAGTTTATACAAGACTATCACTTCGATAGTTGAAAATATTGAGCTTGATATTGATTTCCATGGCCATAATGATTTTGGTATGGCAACTGCAAATGCCCTAGCAGCCAATAAAGCTGGTGCTAAATATATAAGCTGTACTATTAACGGACTAGGGGAGAGGGCTGGGAATACTGCCCTGGAAGAGATTGTTATGGCTGTACATTATATTGAACAAAAGGCTACTAGCTTTGATTTGAAAAAAATTGTTGAATTATCTCATTTTGTTGAAAAAGCCAGTGGGAGACATATATCAGAAAGTAAACCAATAGTGGGTAGTAAGGTTTTTTCCCATGAATCAGGCATTCATGTAGATGGTCTTTTGAAAGATAGTAGAACCTATGAGGCCTTTCCACCAGAAGTCCTTGGAAGGGAAAGGAGTTTTGTAATAGGGAAATATTCTGGGCGTAGTGCAATAGTAAACGATTATAAAAGACGGGGTATTAAACTCAGCAGAAATGAGGCTAATTCAATATTAACTGGAATCAGAAAAAGTTATTTTTAAAGGGTTCATAAAAACATTAAAATCACCATGGAAATCATAAAAAAATCCCTAGCCCAATATCAATATAGCTTCAGGGATTTTTTTATCTATTTGAGTAAATTTCATATTTATTGTACAAACACCTATAGTGATACTGATGACTTATTCAACAAATACTTCAACTGTGGTATTGCTTTCTTCATCATAGATATCTACGATTTTTCCTTCAGCACCGTTTTTAATAGCCTTGATTATTTCTTCAAAGTCAATACCCTTTAATTCGTCAGCTTGTAGCTCTGGTGAATAGGCAGTAGCAATCTTAAATCCAATATCAACAAGAGAGATAGGTATATTTACATTTACTTTTGTTTTATCATCTTCTGCCTTAACCCTTACTCTTAGCCATTTAGCAGAATAATTTGATGTATTATTCTGTGTAATAATTTCCTGACTGCCTTTGTTCTCGATAGCATCCAGTAATTCTAATCCCTCTGTTGAATTAATTTTACCTTCCTCAATCATCTTCAAAATTTGCATTTTTTCTTCATTAATACTCATTAGATAGCCTCCTTGTTTTTTATAAGATTTATTTGCAGTTCATTTTTAATAAAGTAATTTAAGTGATTATAAAGTATAGTATTTAAGCAATTATGAATATTTTAAAACATCAACATATTCATATTTTTTATTCTGTTAGTAGTTCTAAGGCTTTTTCTTTTGAAATTTCCCCTTTGCTTAACTGGTCCAAAATTTTCTTTTTATTTATTGCTGGTTTGTTATCTTCTATAAAGCCTAATGTTTTCCTGACTTCTTCTAGCTTATTTCTAACAGTAGGATATGATATACTTAGTTCTTTCTCCATTTCTTTGATATTACCCCTGTTTTTTAGAAAGACCTCTATAAAATACCGTTGTTCATCACTTAATTTACAAAATTTACATAATTCAAATTCCCCTTTAATAACTGTTTTGCATTTTTTACAGCTAATTTCAGTAACTTTAACTTCATGACTACAGATTGGACAACGACCGATGGCTTTATAAGCTATTTCAATCACCCCCTATTTGGTATATATTCTTATAAAGACTTTGCTACCTTTTTCATTTACATTTATATTTACTAATTCGAATGGCTCTGTATTTCTAAGAGAATTAATTAGTCTATCTATTTCATTAGGATACATATTATTAGTAATCCCACTTGAAAGATGATCCACTGAGTGTTTGTAAGAGAATTTAAGTATTCCAGACACTAGTGAAAGTGGAATAGATGGGATAGGTATAAAGAATTTATTTATTTTCATCTTAATTTTTAGTTTTCTAGCCATAATACTACTCCTTTAATATGTAATTTTTTAACTTATTTAAATAATACAACATAAAATAAGAAAAGTCAATAGTTAAATTAAATAAATTAATATTAATATTAATAATAATGAATAATATTAATATTAATATTAATATTAATAATACCGAGAGCATTAGCTATCAAATTATATAGTTGATTATTATAAAATTTAGTATTTATGTTCCGGCTAATCTTATTTCTTTCGATTGACGTTCACTCCGGAGCACTTTTCTTTGTCTCTGTCTCCATTAATCTTATATTGTCTTATTAAAATTAATAAAACAGAATTTTGATTACCTGCCTTAGATATGGTAGAATAAACTATATAAAATCATAGTTATTTGATATAAAGATATACTAGTTTTTTGAATTTTATTAAAGAAGATGAAAAAATGTTAATTTTTTAAAAGATGGATGGGGGTGTACATTTTGTCAAATGAAGCTATTAAGTACTGTAAATCTATTTTACCAAAGGTATCACGGAGTTTTGCACTTACCATACCAATGTTAGATGATGTTCTTAAGATTCCTGTCTTAATTACATATTTACAGGATAGATTATTAGATAATTTTGAAGATGAAATATCGGAGGAGAGTATAAGTATAGAAGAACGAAAGAGAATGATGGATAAAGTAGTAGATTTATTTACCCCCAAAATTGATAATTTAGAAGATATCGCAAAGAAGATAGCCGCATATGCAGATTTGATGCCTACACAACCACTTAAGGAATTGACTAGCAATTCTCTAATTTTAAGACAGGCTTATGATAGTCTTGATGATGTGGTTAAGGATATTTCTTATAAGTGGCTTGATGAGATGAATAGGGGTATGAAAAAATATCTTGATAATAATGTAAAAACATTTATTGACCTAGATGAATATTGTTACTATGTTGCAGGTACTGTAGGTGGATTTTTAACAGATGTAGTTATTTTTTATTCATCTATATCAGTAGAGCAGAGTGAAGTTATGTTAGCAAATTATAATTCGTCAGGGTTATTTCTACAGAAAGTCAACTTAATTAGAGATATAAAGAAAGACATTGAGAATAGGGAAAAACATTATTGGCCATTAATTAGTCTAAAAACTTCAATAAAAGGATTATTGTCTTCAGAAAACAAAAGAGAAGGAATGAAAGTCCTAGACAAAATGATTGATGATGTAAAAAGCCATATTCCAAACCTGATAAATTATTATCATTCAATTCCTCGTGAATTTGTAGGGTATAGGAAATTTTACTCTGTTAACAATGCATTAGGTTTAGCTACTATAGAAAAGATGGAGGGCAACGAAGATGTTCTTTATGGTGGAAAACCTGTTAAGGTATCAAAGTTGTCATTTTTAAATATTATGAAAAATCCTGAGAAATCTTTTTTGGACAAAACTGATGAATATATGTATTCAGAATTGTAGAGGGTCTGGAAGTATAAAAAAGAGCGCCAGTGGCAATAATTATAATAGAATAATATATAAAAAAACGCTTTTATAAGGGTGATTAACCCTTATGAAAGCGTTTCTCTTTCTCTATATATAATTATAAAGATAAAATACAAACAGTTTTTTTGATTAACAGAGGCTAAGTTCATTTGTGCAAAGAAACTTCTAAGTAAAGAGGTGTTATTAAATAATGAACTGTAATAAATATATTAACCATTTTATATTAGTACCACTGGTAGCAGGTTTATTTGGTAATCTTAGTTTAGGAATTATCATTGCTGGTCTGACTGGTTTGATTTGGGGCTTAGAACGTGGTGTTTTATTAATCAGCCTTACAACAACTCTATTAGTAATTTTAACAGGGAATATAAATATGGAGATCATATTTATATTTGTTATTACATTGGTATATTTAAAGAAAGAGTATAAAATATTGGATTATATGGATAGTAATTTATCATATTTTATATTATTTTTTATTTCAATAATGTTGTATCCCCTATTGCGGCAAGTATTAGGTATTGTTCCTGTGAGGATGCTTAATGATTTTAATATTGCAGGGGAGGTATTGATTATTGCAGGTCTGATCTTATTTTTGCTAAGGATTAATATTGTACTGCAAGCTGGTGTACAAAGTAAAACTCTTTTAAAACATATATTGTTTTTCTTTTGTTCAGTCTTGGGGTTAATAGGTAATTATCTCCTTATACCTATATGGATAGCTGGTATATATCTTATAGAAAGTTATCAGCATAAAGTTAGTAGTACTGTTGATTTTGATAAAAAAGGCTATTTGTTATTTAATTCATTTATTATAGTAATAGTTACATTTGCTGCATGTCTATTATTACCAATAGGCTTTATAAGTGGATTAGTACTGTTTTTAGTTTTTGTCTTCTTATTTCGTAATATTAAAGAGCTACCTCTTGTCGAAATGGTTTATCTCTCAATGATACTGGGGATAGTTGCCGGTAGAATGGGGTTGTTAGTATAGTGAAATGTACTGGAGATTTTCATACTCATTCAGAATATAGTCATGGTAAAGGTAATCTGAGACAAAACATTGAAGTAGCTATTAGTAAGGGTTTAAAAGAATTAGCTATTACAGATCATGGTCCACAAACCTGGAATATTATAAGACTGGGTGTAAAAAATTCTGGAGAACTATTGAAAATAGCTGAAAACATCAAACAATTACAAATAGAATACCCAGAAATTAAACTCTATTCTGGGGTTGAAGCAAATATAATAAACAGAGATGGGGAATTGGATGTACCTGCTTCTATTTTGGAACAGCTGGATATAACTGCTGTTGGTTATCACCTATTGATATATCCGATTAATCTTCATTCGGCTAAAGAAATAATAATAGATAATAGAATTACTTATAAGTTTTTTCCAGGGAAGAGAGATGAAATAAGGCGGCGTAATACAGAAGCCCTAATAAAAACTGTTCAGAATTATGATGTAAATTTTATTACACACCCTGGCTATGGAGTTGATATTGATACCTATCAATTATCTAGGGTATGTGCTGAAGAGAATACTTATTTAGAAATTAATGCCAGACACGGAGAGTTGACTGAGGGTTTTGTCAGGGCTGCAGCTGAGACTAATGTTAAGTTTATAATAAATAGTGATGCGCATTCCCCCGAGCAAGTCGGGGAACAGGAAGCAGGGTTAGGAATTGTAGAAGAACTGAAATTAGATAAAGAGAGAATAGTTAATGTAGCTAGGTTATAATTTCACTAGCTAAATATACAAAACTTAATAGGATATATACTTAATAAAGATGTTTTTTCTATTAGAAATTATTTGTCTATTGCAGAAAATGGTATTAATTTGATATACTATTAATAATAGTGGTCATATGTTCAAAAAATTATAGAGGGTGATACATTCAATCAAATTGTTTCTGAAAGGTTTATAAATGCTACAAAGCCATTAAACCTACGGGATGATTATTCTATAATTGAAAAAAATATATGTATATATAAAAGAATAGTATTAATGAAAGGATTGTTTATGAAATTAACAATAATATATGATAATGAGGTATATAAGGATGGTCTAAAAGCTAAATGGGGATTCTCCTGTTTAGTTGAATTAGAGGATTATAAAATGCTCTTTGATACAGGTGGAAATGGAATAATATTATTGGGAAATATGGAGAGACTTAATATACCAACAGATCAGATTGATAATATATTTATATCACACGGGCATTGGGACCATATGGGCGGATTAAGTGATATCTTATATTTAAACAAAGAGGCAAATATATACCTTCCTTTCTCTTGTCTAAAAAAGGAGTCTATAGTTCCGGCTTCTTATTTAAAGACATTAAGAGAAAGAAATACTATTGCTATTAAAGGGGCTCAAAAAATATCTGATAAGGTCTATTCAACAGGGGAATTAGAAGAGATAGAGCAATCTTTAATAATTAATACTGAAAAGGGTCTTGTAATAGTGCTTGGCTGTGCACATCCAGGAGTAGGAAGGATATTAGAAGCAGCACTGAGTATTGGGGATGTTTATTCTATAATAGGCGGTTTGCATGGCTTTGATGATTTTAGCTTATTGGAGAATATAGAGTTAATCTGTCCAACTCATTGTACTAAATATAAGTCGGATATATTCTCATTATACCCAAATAAATGTATAGAGGGCGGTATAGGAAGAATCATTGAAATCTAACATTAGTAGTCAAAGTTGCATTTAGACAATAAAGCTGGGTTGCAGTTAGACAATAGGTAATTATATAAATTATTAGTAAAAAAGATTAATTGCTTCGATAACCCGAATAATAGTATATGTCATATAAAGTGCTTGAAACTGAAATACGCAATAAAAATTTAGTTTTATTATAATAGTTATTGACATATGTTCAAAATAGGTTTATAATGTAACTATAATGAACATATGACAAAAAAGGAGGTGGATTTTATGCCAGGTGGAGATAGAACTGGTCCAGTCGGAAATGGACCATTTACAGGAAGAGGGTTAGGTTACTGTGTTAGTAATCAAGCCCCTGTTAGTCCTGCTTATGGTAGAGGATTGGGAAACCGAAGAGGGTTTGCTAGAGGATTAAGAAGGGGTTATGGAAACTACCCTTATCCTGCACCATTATATAATAATGGACCAGAAAATAGGGAAAGTGATGTAGCTTATCTGAAGGAAACGGCTAGGTCTTTAGAAAATGAATTAAATCATGTTAAAGATCAAATAGGCAAGTTAGAGGATAAGGAAACTGAGTGATTATAGTTTTAAAGCCTACCTCTTATATTAGGTAGGCTTTAGAATTGATATTTCTTTTTTAAGTTATGTTAATTGTATTAATTTGAGAAGGATGAATCTAATGGCTAATGAGAGAAAAAATATTATTAGTTACTTTAAGAAAAAAGGAATTAGACTAACTCCTCAACGTCAGGCAATTGTTAATACCTTAATCGAAAATAAAATAGAACATATATCGGTGGCAGAAATATATGATTCATTAAAAGTAAAAGACAAATCAATTGGATTGGCTACTATTTATCGGACAGTGGGTCTATTAGAAAATGAAGGTTTACTTGCAAAAAGGGATTTTGGTAGTGATATTGCTAGATATGAAATTATAATAAATCAAAAAAACACAATCATTTAATTTGCACAGAATGTGGGAAAATTATTGAAATACCAGATATGTTGCCTAGTAATATTAAAGATATGCTTTTAACCCAAAAAGATTTTTGCTGTCTAAATTATACCGTAAAATTTTATGGTTATTGTTCAGAATGCCAAGAAAAAATTGATTTAGAAAAATAATATAATAAATATAAGAAGGGGGTGATATCGTGAAAAGAAATGTAAAAGAATTTAAGTCATGCTTAGCTCCATCTGTTAAAATTGCTGTATCCTGTCGTGGTAAGAATGGAGAAAATAATGCACTAGCAGTTGGTTATGCTTGTAACTGTAGTTATGATCCACCTATGGTTATGGTGGGTATTGTTCCCAGTCGGTATTCTTATCATATGATTAAAGAAACAGGATTATTTGTAGTTAATTTAGTTGCAGAAAAAAATGAAGATGATTTTAATTACTTGGGATCTCACAGTGGACGGGATGAAAATAAATTAGAAAATATTAAATCCGAGATTCGTGATGGAGAAAAGGTTAAGGTGCCTGTTTTAATTGATTTTCCTGTTAACATAGAATGTGAGATTGTAGATTCTATTAAAACTGGCTCACATGAAATGTTTGTTGGTAAAGTTGTTTATATTCATGCAGATGAAGAATTTGTTAATAGCGATGGTGAAATAGACATGGCTAACATTCCTTTTTTATAATGATGTCAATGAAACAAAGTGGTTTTAGATCCTATTAAGAATTTTAAACTACTTAGACATTAAGATTGGATGGAAATATGTTCTGAAGAAAGTTAGATAGTAAGTTAGTAAATTACATAATAGGGGGTTGATATTATAATGAAAATAATTGTGACAGCAAAAAATAAGCAGGGATTAGAATCAGAGCTTGACCCAAGATTTGGCCGTGCAAATTATTTTGCTTTAGTTGATACTGAAAGTAGGGATCTAAATTTTATCGAGAATTCGGCTGCTGAGGCATCAAGCGGGGCAGGGGTTGGGGCTGCTCAATTGGTGGCAGATCAGAAAGTGGATGTAGTAATCTCGGGTAAGTTTGGGCCTAAAGCCTTTAATGGATTAAATGCAGCTAATATAAAGCTATATTCCTCTAATAGTGGAACACTTGCTGAAGTAGTAAAGGAATATAATAAAGGCAATTTAAAGCAATTAAGCAATGCAAGTAATAGCGGCCATATGGGCATTAAGTAGGAATTAATGTGATAATTACTGTATTAAGTGGAAAGGGCGGAACAGGAAAGACTACAGTTTCTACTAATCTGGCCCTTTCAATAGATAATGCCCAATTGTTGGATGCTGATGTAGAAGAACCAGATTCCTATATCTTTATTAAACCTATTTTTACTGAAGAACATGAGGATGTAAATAGGTTAATCCCTGTAATTAATCCTGACAAATGTACTGCCTGCCGTAAATGTATTGATTTTTGTCAATATAATGCCCTGGCTATTATGCTAGATAATGTATTAGTATATCCAGAAATATGTCATAGTTGTGGCGGCTGTGCCAGGATATGTCCTGAAGGGGCTATAAGTGAGGAAGAAAAAATGGTAGGAAGTATAAAATGGGATCATAGTGATAATATTCTGGAATTTTGGCAGGGGGAATTAAATATTGGTGAAGAGAGTTCAATTCCGGTAATTGAACAGTTAAAAAAACACATTAATCCTGCTAAAAATGTGATTATTGATGCACAGCCAGGTACTACTTGCCCTACAATAGAAGCAGCTATTGATAGTGATTTTTGTATATTAGTAACAGAGCCTACTCCTTTTGGGCTTAATGACCTGCAGATGGCAGTTGAAGTAGTGCGAGATATTAATAAACCCTTTGCTTTAATCATTAATAGGTCTGAAGAAGGGTATAATGATATTATTGAAAAATATTGTGAAAAAGAAGGGATTAAAATATTGATGAAAATTCCTTTTATGAGGGAGATTGCCCAACTATATTCTACAGGAATTCCCTTTATTGAAGAAATGACAAGCTGGAAGGAACAGTTTGTAGATATGTATAAAGAGATAGAGGAGGAACTCAGTTGAAGAAAATCACTGTCATAAGTGGTAAGGGTGGTACAGGAAAGACTACTGTGGTTTCAAATCTAGCTGCTTTAGCGGATAATTTAGTATTGGCTGATTGTGATGTAGATGCACCTAACATGTATTTGCTATTACAACCAGCGATAGTGGATGATAGGGTGTTTAAGAGTGCTAAAATAGCCATAAAAGACCAAAATAGATGTATATCTTGTGGTATTTGTTTGGAGGTTTGTAGATTTAATGCTGTGACAGCAGAATTTGAGATTAATCCAATAAGGTGTGATGGCTGTGGTGTTTGTGTTGCTATGTGTCCTGAAGGAGCATTTAGCCTAGAAGAGCAGGAAACAGGACATATATATATTTCTCAGACAGATTATGGTCCTATGGTACATGCCCGTCTCAATGCAGGAGGGGAAAACTCAGGGAAATTAGTTAGTAAAGTCAGGGATTTGTCAGATGAAATAGCTGAGAAGGAAGATAAAAAAATAATTTTAATTGATGGGTCACCTGGTATTGGATGTCCAGTAGTTGCGTCTTTGAAAGGGGCAGATTATAGTTTGATAGTTACTGAGCCAACATTATCTGGATTGTCTGATTTAAAAAGAGTTTTAGTATTAACAAGGCTATTTAATATTACTACATTTGTTGTGATAAACAAATATGATTTGAATGAAGACATTTTCAATAAAATTGAGCAGTATTGTGAGGATAATGGTACGGAAGTAATAGGGAGGATTACTTTTTCCTCTTTAGTAAACCATGTATTAAGAGAAGGGAAGCTACTGGTTAAAGAAGAGCCAGAAAGTAAAGTTGCTAATGAACTTAAGTTTATTTGGAAACGCTTACTAAAAATAATTGCTGATGAGTGAGTATTAATTAAAAAAATAAAATGGGGGTAGATATTATGAAGAATATTGCAATACCAACTGATGGGAAAGAGGTTTCACAGCATTTTGGACACTGTCCACAATTTTATATTCTTACTGTAGAAGGTGCAGATATAAAAGAAAGGGAGTTTGTAGAGAACCCAGGTCATAGGCCGGATTTTTTACCTGGTTTTTTAAATGAACAAGGGGTTAATTGTATAATAGCAGGTGGTATGGGTACAAGGGCTATTAATCTATTTAAGCAAAATGATATTGAAGTAATCACTGGTGCCAGTGGATCACTGGATGATGTTGTAGAACAGTATTTAAGTGGTAAGTTAGTAACTGAAGAAAATATATGTGACCACTAATTGCCTTAAAATTCTTTAGAAATGTAACAAGTATCAAGGCAAAAGACTGAATACTAAACAAATATGTAGATTAACTCTCATGGTTTGAAAATCATGGGAGTTTTTTAATAAGCAGGAATATTAGTAGTTTTTGTAGAATTATAACCCTAAAGGCTGACCTAATGTTATGCCCTATTCAATCTTAGTGAAATTAACTATCGGATAAAATAGAAAGGTTATGATACTATGGAGCAGAAGATTATGGCAATTATTAACCCTGTATCTTCAAATGGGAAAACAGCTAAAGTCTGGCCGAGATATGAAAGATATTTTCAAGAACAAGGAATAGTACTTGAGAAAGAAATTACACAGTATCCGGGACACGCTACAGAGTTAACCCGTGAAGTAATATCAAGGGGTTATCGTAAGATCATGGCTGTAGGTGGAGATGGTACTATAAATGAAGTAGTTAATGGTTTATATAAAGATAATAAAATCTTAAGTGATGAAATAAGATTAATAGTATTTTCTCAAGGCACAGGTTGTGATTATATTCGGAGTCTAGGTATTAGTAATAGGGTTGAGGATATTGTGGATATAATTCATCGTAAGGAAGTGAAACTAGTAGATCTTGGTAAAGTGTCCTTTCAAAATCATCAGGGAATAGAAGAAGAACGGTTTTTTGCTAATCTTGCTGATACAGGAATTGGTGCTGATACTGCAAAATTAGTTAATGAGAGTTCAAAATTACTAGGGGGCTTTTTAACATTTTTGCTAGGGATTTTACGGACTTTATTTACACATAAAAATAAAAAGATTAGGGTTATAATTGATAAAGAGGAAAAATATAATCAATATCTAAATAGTGTGATGATTGCTAATGGCAAATTTTTTGGTGGTGGTATACAGATTGCACCAGAAGCCGAGCTACAGAGTGGCAGTCTTAATATTGTATTACTTAAGAATTTTAATAAATTACAGATAATCATAAATCTTATTAAGGCTTATAAAGGTACTCACTTAAGTCATCCCCTGGTAGATTCAATAACGGGGAAGGTTATACTCTTGCAAATTAAAGATGGTGAGATATCAGAACTTGAGCTTGATGGGGAATCTGTGGGGATATTACCTGCCAAGTTTTTATTGTTAGAAAATATATTACCAGTCTATGTATAGAATACTTTTGTGTTTAATATTTATAAGATATTTTGGGTTAAATTTTTAGAAAAAAAGGCAATGGACAAAGATACTTTTCAATAGAAAATAACATTTTTACCTTATTGGTATAATTTTTTATTAAAGAGCGAATATGATTATAGTAGAGTATTATTTCGGTAAATATATTATGGGGAGTAAAGTCAAGGGCGTAAATTGTACCTTGTTTACTTTTCTCATTTATTATTATAAAATAAGGATAAGCATTAATATATCTTAAAGTATAGAAAATTGTCTGATCAATATGGCAAGAAGGTGTAATAATATATACTAATTAGTATTTGTTTAAGAGGCTTTGGAGAGGAGTCTAATCATGGAATTTTTAATAATAACTGGAATGTCTGGAGCTGGAAAGTCTGTTGCTCTTGATTTTTTTGAAGATATGGGCTTTTTTTGTATTGACAATCTACCCCCAGCTTTCTTAAATAAATTCGCAGAGTTATGCAGACACTCAGAACTAAAAAAGATAGCTATAGTTATAGATATAAGGGGAAGGGAGTTCTTTAATGCCCTTTTTGGAGAATTATCAAAATTAGATAAAAAGGGTTTAAATTATGAGATACTCTTTCTTGAGGCCTCTGATGAGTCCTTAATTCGTCGCTATAAGGAAACTCGTAGAAAACACCCCCTTGATAAAGAGGGACGGGTTTTAGATGCTATATTAAAAGAAAGAGGTTTATTAGAGGAAATGCGAGGTAAGGCCAATAAAATTATAGATACATCAAAATTACTAACAAAGGAATTATATAATGAACTAAAACGTATTTATTCTTTTCATCAGATAGATAAAAATTCTATGTCTGTATCAATAATTTCATTTGGTTATAAATATGGGATACCTATGGATGCGGATATGGTATTTGATGTAAGGTTCCTACCTAATCCATATT
The DNA here is from genome assembly GCA_016278415.1 of Halanaerobiales bacterium. The sequence goes on along the minus strand of JADQBV010000231.1, from coordinate 3,844 downwards.
ATGTAAGCTCTCTTAAGGAGCATACTGGGGAAGAACAGGTGGTACAGGATTATGTTTTAAAATGGCCTATAACTGAAAAGTTTTATAAGAAATTCTTTGATCTTATTGAGTTCTTATTACCAGAGTATAAAAAAGAAGGAAAAAGTCATTTGATGTTGGCAATTGGTTGTACAGGTGGAAAACACCGTTCTGTAACAACAGCAATTAAATTGAAAGATTATCTATTGAAAAAGGGATATCGGGTTATAGTTGAACATAAAGATATTCATAAGTAAATATTCATACAGTTTTTATTAATAATAATGCCTCATAGAAATCTATAATTGTGATTTGGATGGGGGTGTTTACATTATTAATTATGCAGGACGCTTAATTATAAAATAAACAAAGAAAACTGGAGAAGGATAATTTATGAAATTTAAACTAAAAAAATGGTTATACCCAGGTATTGGTATAAAAAGATGGGTTTTTTTATTAACACTTGCCCTTGTTCTTATAAGTGCTGGTTTGTCAATATTAATAGACTTTCAGGTATTAAGTCAATTAGAGGCTAAGATTATTCAGTTTCTCTCACCAATACTAGGACGTATCTCATATGGTATTGATATAGTCATTGCCATTATATTAATATTAGCTGGTATATTAGCAATTAATTATTCACTACGTAGTGCTTTAAGGAAATTCTACCAACTGGAATCACATGAGTTTGTAGATAAATTATATGAAAAAAAGTTATTAGAAAAAGGCCCTCGTGTTGTTGCCATGGGTGGGGGAACAGGCCTGTCAAACATACTCAGGGGTTTAAAGAAACATACTAGTAATATAACAGCAATTGTTACAGTTGCTGATGATGGTGGCAGTTCTGGGAAATTAAGAGATGAATTAGGCATGTTGCCACCAGGAGATATCAGGAACTGCTTAGTGGCTTTAGCTGAAACAGAGCCTTTAATGCAGGAATTGTTCCAATACCGATTCAATTCTGATGGCCATTTAGAAGGTCATAGCTTTGGAAATCTATTTATAGCTTCATTAACCGATATATTAGGTGATTTTGAGGAGGCTATCAAGGAATCAAGCAAGGTTTTAGCCATTAGGGGTAAGGTCTTGCCTGCAACTAATGAAGATGTTCATCTTGGAGCTATCTATACTGACAAAACAAGACAGATGGGGGAGTCGGTAATACCTGATTTTGATAAACAAATCGAAGAGGTATTTTTAGAACCCAGCTCCTGTCAACCAACTACAGATGCTTTAAAGGCCATAAGAGAGGCAGAGCTTATTATAATTGGTCCTGGAAGTCTATATACCAGCATTATTCCTAATTTATTAGTTGAAGGTATAGCTGAGGAGATTAGGAAAAGTAATGCTATTAAAATCTATGTTACAAATGTAATGACACAAGCGGGCGAGACTACGGGCTATTCCGTTAGTGACCACATTAAAGCCATAAATAAACACAGTGGTGGGGGACTATTTAACTATGTTATCGTAAATAAGGAAGAGGGATCTGAAAACCTCATTCTGAAATATAAAGAAGAGGGTGCTTTTAGGGTCAATGTTGACAAAAAGGAAATAAAAGATATGGGAATAAATATAATTGAAGAGAACTTATTGTCTGAGCAGGGCTATATTCGACATGACCCAGATGAACTAGCAAAAATAATTTTTAGTATTTTAGGGAGTAGGTGATTTTTTGTCTTTTACAGCTGAAGTAAAGCATGAGATTGCCCGAATAAAGGGAGAAGAGATACCTGAACTTGCAGCATTAATACGGATGGACGGTTCTATTCAGATTAGTAATAAAAGGTTGGCACTAAGGATTAAAATCTATTTAGGGGACCTTGCTCGTAAAATATATTCTCTTATTAAAGACAAGTTTAATCTTGATATGCAGATAATGGTTAGAAAAGATACTCACTTCCATATTAAACATAATATTTACGAATTATATCTGGTTCCTCAGCCTGGCCTGGATGATTTTCTATATGCTTTAGGTTTATTGGATGAGGACAGGAATTTAATATTTAAGATTAAAGATGAGTTTATTAATAATCGTAGTTGTCAGCGTGCCTATATAAGAGGTGCTTTTCTTGGTGGTGGCTCAGTAAATAAACCTAATAGTGAGTATCATCTAGAGTTTAGATGTGAGCACATAAGTTTTGCTGATGATTTAATTAGATTAATATCTATGTTTGATATCAAGGCACATCTGACTGAACATAATAACAAACACATAGTCTATTTAAAAAACTTTGAAGACATAACTACTATTTTAAATATAATCGGTGCACATAAGGCTTTACTTAAAATGGAAGATAAATATATTATGAAAAGCCTTAGGAATGATACTAATAGGAAAGTAAATTTTGAAACAGCTAATCTGGATAAAACCATTGAAGCAGCCAGGTTGCAGTTGGAAGATATTAGATTAATAGAACGAACAAAGGGCCTGAAATCTCTTTCAAAGGGATTAAGAGAAATAGCGTTATTAAGAAAAGAAAACCCATATGCTAGTTTAAAGGAATTAGGGAATTTATTAATACCAAATATAAGCAAATCAGGAGTAAACCATAGAATACGGCGTATTAAGAAAATTGCTGACAAACTTAGGTGAGCAACAGGAATCGGTTTTTTTTCTGGTGTTGGGAAACGTCCGACAATTTTGCTATGACGGCCTCGATGGCCTAATTTCTACGACCCAAGTCGATTCGGTAGTACTGGCCTCAACAATGCGTTTAAGAAAGAAGAGGGCAGTAAATTATTAATGCGTAATTTAAAAGAAAATTTGCTGCACTTCATTCATGTAAATAGTATACATTTCTCAAAAAAAATTAATTTAAAAAGAGGAATTTTAGTTTATATATAGAATATAATATAGTGGTAAGAGGAATAGATAATTTTGGAATATATTTTTTTTAGACATCGGGACACATTTGTTCCAATGGGACGAAAACGGACCCGCATAAAGGGAGTGTGAATGTGGAATACCTTTTTAAGATACAGGAAAAAATAGTTCCTGAATTAATATCTAAAGCAGAAAATAGGTATACTATACTTCGTAATATATATTATAATCAACCTATTGGTCGTAGGATTTTGGCAGAAAAAATAAATTTAAGTGAAAGAACTGTTAGAAAAGAACTGGATTTTTTACATAGAAGAGGATTAATAAATATCTCCCGGGCTGGGGCTGTAATTACTGAGACTGGTTTAGGATTTTTACCCGAGTTAGATAAATACATAAAAGAGGTAAAGGGAATAAAAATATTGGAAGATCAACTTAAAGAACTTTTAGAATTAGATGATGTATTCATAGTCCCTGGTAATTTGGAGCATTCTACTATAGTACAGGAGATTGGTCGTTTTACCGCTCGGCTACTTAAAAAGATGCTTAAAGATGGTGATATATTGGCAGTTACAGGTGGGTTTACCCTTGCTCAAGTTGCCTATGCCATGCAGGAAAGGGATAAGCCTTTAGATGTTACAGTTATTCCAGGGCGTGGGGGATTGGGTGAAGAGGTTGAGATTCAGGCAAATACTATAGCATCAACACTTGCAAAAAAATTAGGTGGTAAGTACCAATTATTACATATACCAGATTCAATAAAAGAAGAAAATGTGGACAGAATTATAGCTGAGCCTTCTATTCAACGAGTATTAAAGAGTCTAAAAAAAGCTAATATATTACTACATGGTGTTGGTAGTGCAGAGGTTATGGCGGGTAGAAGGGATATGTCTAGTGAGCAGATAGATAAGCTAATAGAAAATGGGGCTGTTGCTGAGGCTCTGGGTTATTATTTTAATGAAAGTGGTCAAATAGTTTACACTACAACAAGTGTAGGTC
>JADQBV010000306.1 GCA_016278415.1 Halanaerobiales bacterium | reverse complement strand
AGTAGGTCATGAGTACAACCCAATGCTGCTGTTGCGACAACTTTACCTTCAAGGTCTTTTACTGAATTATAATTAAGATCACTTCTTGTGACAAGTACCGTACCACCAGTACTAGCACTTGCTAAAGCAGTAACTTTGGCACCTTGTAAAAAGCGATTAATAGCAGGGCCTGGACCAACATAACCTAAGTCAATCTGACCGGTATTTAAGGCATCCATAAATAGTGAACCATTAGGAAAAATTCGTGTGTTGATTTTAATACCGTTCAATGTATCTGTAAATATATTCTCACTAATACCTACAATAGCTGGGGCATGGGTTATATTAGGAAAATACCCAATGTTTATTTCTGTAATTTCACTGTCTGCTTTAACATTTTGAATTGTAAATACTGATAGTGCAATAAAAATAATTAGAATAATTGATCTTGTTCTCTTAATATAGTTCATCTTATTATCTCCTCCAAATTTTATTTATGTATATTATATTAAGCCTTAGTAGATTTTTGGCTTAAAAATTAATCTACATTTAATTTTTAAAAGTCTACTTCCATAGGTTTAGGTATAAATTAAAATCTATTCATTATCTAATCCCCATCTAGTTAAAACCCTATCTTCAAATTTCTTAAATAACAGGTTATCAGTCAGATAACCAAATGTACCTATAAGTATAATTATACTTATTACGAGACTCATATTTCCCATATCGCGACCCCACATTAGTATCTGGCCAAGACCAGTTCCTGTACCAATCAGTTCACCAGCCATCAATGCCCTCCAGGAAAAGGCCCAGGATAAGCGCATACCAGTAATCAAATGGGGTACAGAAGCAGGTAATATAACTTTCCAAAATAATTGAATGCCTTTGACACCCATGGTTTTTGCAGCTCTAATTAAGACAGGTTGAACATTTTTAATCCCAGTACTTGAGTTAATAACCATATTCCATGTTCCTCCTAAAACTACAACAAAAATTATAGCGGCTTCACCAAGAGAAAACCATAGTAAAGCGAGTGGTAACCAAACAACACTTGGAATACTCTGTAAGGCTAGAATAAATGGGCCAATAGTATCTTCTATAATTTTGTTACTTGCTATTAACACTCCTAATAATGTACCAAAAACAATTGATAATGAGTACCCGATAAGGAGTCTTTTAAAACTGGCTGCCATAGCAATAATAAAAGAACCATCAGTAAAGCCTTCTATTAAAGTATTTCCTACCATCATGGGAGATGGGAAGAGAAAATTTGGCCATATTTTAAGGGAGTATAAGACCTGCCATATAAGCAGGAGAGATATTATAAAAAGTCCTCTACGCCATAATTTTTTCATTTTGATTACCACCTTTAAAACTGACTTCTTTCTCCAGTAAATCTAGTATATAATTTTCTTTTGTGATTAATTCTTTACTTTCCCTGGCACGCGGACGTGGTAAATCTATAGAGATTTTTTCTATTATTCTACCTGGGTTAGTTCCAAATACTATAACTCTATCTGATAACTTTACGGCTTCTCTGATATTATGTGTTACAAATACAATTGTCTTTTTAAGATCTAACCAAAGATTCATTAACTCTTTATGGAGTACCAAACGGGTTTGATCGTCAAGGGCTGCAAACGGTTCATCCATCAACAATATTTTAGGTTCTATTACTAACGATCTGGCTATTGCTACCCTTTGTTTCATCCCTCCAGATAATTGGTGTGGATATGAGTCTTTGAAATCTGCTAGATGAACAGCCCTTAATTGTTCTAAGGCCTTATCATAAGCCTCTTTCTTATCCATGTTTTTTGCTTTTAATCCGAACATAACATTATCGATTACAGTCATCCAAGGGAAGAGGGCTGCTTCCTGAAATACCATGACCCTATCATTACCTGGAGTAGTAATCAATTTGTTATTAAGCGATACTTTACCAGAGTCTGCTTTTACCAATCCTGCTAATATATTAAGTAATGTTGATTTACCACAGCCTGAGGGACCTATAAATGTAATGAATTCTTTTTCTTTTATTTCCAAATTAATATCATTAAGTACTTCTAGTAAGTGTCCGTCTTTTTGTGGATAATATTTATTTATTTGATTAATTGTAAGAAAACTCATATAAACAACCTCCTAAAGCATAGTAAACATATCGGAATTAATATATTTAACATAATTTAAATTATATAGGTATAGATAAAAGATGTCAAGGAAAAAAAGCAAATATTTAAAATAGGATTAACAAATTCTCAATGCTATACATTGTTAAACATTTATAAAAATGGTCCTTTAGCAATGAATGAACTAAGTGAAAAAATGAATCTTGATAGTAGTACTATGACTAGGATAGTAAATACATTGGTAAAGGATGGATATATATAATTAAAAAAGATATAAAAATCTTGGTATAATAGTTTAATTATTGAGAAATTAATAATCATAGCTTGACAATAGAAGATATAAATGCTATCTTATAAGTAAATATACTATACCATAATAGGGTATATATTACTATAAAAGATAAGGGGTGGTTTCGTGAATTCATTATGTGATGTCGATAAAAAAGACCTTGATCTAAGGTTGAAGAGAATAGAAGGGCAGGTTCGTGGAATACAAAGAATGATAGATGAAGATAAATACTGTGTAGATATTTTGACTCAGATAAATGCTGTTCGAGGTGCATTGAAAAAAGTGGGGCTAAAAATTCTTGATAAACATACACATGGTTGTGTACAGCGTGCTGTAAAGAATGAAGAGGGAGACGCCATTATTAACGAATTAATGGATGTCCTGGCCAAATTTACTGATTAAATAATTTATACTAATTAAATATTGTTGTGAACTAATCCCATCTTGAAATATAAAAGGTGGGTTTTTATTTATGATAATTTATTTACAGTAGCTAAGTTTTCAAATAATATGAGATATAAATTTAAACTCATCTTATTTGTAATCTATTTACTTGTCATTAAAGAACTGTCTTATATACTATTAATGGAAGTCCTCAAGAATATTCCTATAATATTAGAGGAATTAATAGGTATAAGGAGTGGTATAATGAATTTAATAAATAAACTGAAAGGACTAATTACTCACAAAGACGTTATCTATTCTTCAGCAATTTGCTCGGATTGTCAATTAGCAGAGGAGTTTTTTCAGGAAAATAATATAGATATTGATATTAAAAAAATTGAGGAACCACAGTATCGTAAAGAATTAAAAGAAAAACATGGAAGGGTTTTAGTACCAACAATTATATTAGATAATGAAAAGTTTATAGGTTTTGAAGCCAATCAGGAAAAAATCAAAAAGAAATTAGGGATGCATTGATTACCCTTGTAATGTTATAGTTTATGAAAAAGAATCTGGAGAGACTGCGGTATCAGCAATAGACCCCAGAAAGGCCTTAACACTTTCTGGTAATAAAGACCTTGATAAAGTTGCTGAACAAGTGGGTAAACACATGGACAGGGTAATTAATAATATATAACCATGTTTTAGTTTATGTATGAAAATCAAAAGATAAGAATTAATAGCCTTGTTGGGACTGTAAGAATTAGTTCTGATAAGGCTTTAATTCATTTAGTGTTTTTATTATTTATTAATCTACCTTTTTATTTTCTTCTATTTTGTGTTATTATTTGAGCTAAAATCATAATATTAACTTGACAAAATAACTATGTTTAGTTATAATTACTAATGTAAATGAAAATCATTTTCAATTACCGTTATTTAATAAGGGGGGATATATGTATAAGACTAGATACTAAAAAACTTATGAGGAAATAAAAAAATAGTTTGTAAATAAGATAACTGCAACAGCTAGAAAAGAAAAATTAAGTTGATTAAGACACTTGAATTTTTATTTAAAAATATTTGACAATTTTATATTATAAAAACAGGAGGAAATAATAATGAACAAATTATCAAAAGTAATATTTATTACATTAATGCTAACACTGACTTTATCTGGATTTGCATTTGCTGAAAGTGAAGAAGGGGTAGTTAACCTTTATACAAACAGGCATTATGATACTGACCAAGAGTTACTAGATTTATTTACAAAAGAGACTGGTATAAAAGTGAATGTATTAAAAGGAGATTCGGACCAACTTATTGAAAGAATCTTAAGAGAAGGAGAAGATACATCAGCAGATTTATTGATAACAGCAGATGCAGGTAGACTACATAGGGCTAAAATAAAAGGAATATTACAGCCTGTAGTGACAGATATTTTAGATGAAAATATACTAGAAAATTTACGAGATGAAGAGAATTATTGGTATGGACTTACTGTCAGGGGTAGGGTTATCGTTTATTCTAAAGATAGAGTAGATGAATCAGAATTGTCTACTTATGCAGATTTAGCTAGTCCTAAATGGAACAATAAAATATTAGTAAGGTCATCTGCAAATATCTATAACCAGTCTTTGTTAGCTTCATTAATTGCTATCAAAGGTGAAGATGCTGCACGTGATTGGGCAAAAGGTGTTCTAGGGAATATGGCTAGAAAGCCTAAGGGTAATGATAGGGCACAGGCAACAGCTGTAGCGGCAGGAATCGGAGATATAGCTATTATGAATACTTATTATATAGGTAAAATGCTAAATTCCTCTAACCCTGAAGAAGTAAAGGTAGCTGAACAGGTGGAAATTTTCTTCCCAAATCAGAGAACAACAGGTACACATATTAATGTTAGTGGTGTCGGACTTACTAAATATGCAAAAAACCAGGAGAATGCTATTAAATTAATGGAATTTTTAACTGGTAAAGTGGCACAAAATCTTTTTGCTGAAGCAAATTACGAGTATCCTGCCAATCCTGCAGTAGAGCCATCAGAATTACTTAAATCCTGGGGAGAATTCAAACCTCAAAATATCAACTTAACTTTACTAGGTGAATACAATGATGATGCTGTCAAAATATTTAATCAGGTAGGATGGCAGTAATTCGAATATAGTTTTTTATAATTTGCTGTTAAAACACTAGATTATTTTGTTTGTATAGGTGAAAATAAATAGCTAATATAATGAAATGTTGATACTCTTCTTTCATATATAACTAATTATATTAAAAGCAGCGTTAACGCTGCTTTTAATATATAAGATCCAATGTTTGTTTAAGAATTCTCGCAGACAGGCTAATTTGTTAAAAAAGGGTGTTTTAAATGTTAAATAAAAAAAGAGATTTAAATGGCTGGTTTATTTTAAGCACTATTATTATATTATTAATTGTCATTCCCAGTTTATTTATCTTAACAGGTATTTTCTCAGATTCTAATGAAAATTGGTTACATATAAAAGAATATTTGCTGCAAAGTTATATATATAATTCTATTGTTCTGGTTGTTTTTACCGGTATTTTTAGCATTTTTATAGGACTTAGTTTAGCCTGGTTGATTACAGCATATGATTTCCCTTTCAGGAATTTGTTTAAGTGGTCTTTAATACTTCCACTTGCAATCCCCCCTTATATTGGTGCTTTCACTTATGATGGACTATTAAATTATACTGGGCCATTACAAAGTTTTTTTCGGAATAGCTTAGGCATATATATCAATCCACAGTATTTAGATATAATGAATTTAAGTGGTGCTGTCTTTATATATACGATATTTTTATATCCATATGTGTATCTGATAACTCGTTCTTTTTTGGAAAAACAATCTGCATCACTGATAGAAGTATCCCGAACCATGGGTAAGAATCCGTTAAATATTTTTATAAAAATTATTTTTCCAATTACCCGGGGTGCAGTTGTTGGTGGTGTAAGCCTGGTAATATTGGAAGTCTTAAATGACTACGGTGTTGTAAAATATTTTGGTATACCAACTTTTAGTACAGCAATTTTCAAGACATGGTTTGGTTTAGGAGATCTAAATTCAGCAGTCAGATTGTCGGCAATATTAATGCTATTTGTTTTTATTCTATTAGGAATGGAAAAACTAATGCGAGGTGGTAGGAAGTATAGTTATAGTACTAGTAAAGTGAGGCCTCTTAGCAGGATTAAGGCAACACGATTCGGCTCTCTTATGATAAATTTATACTTTTCAATCATCCTTTTTATCGGATTTGTAATACCAGTCCTACTTCTAGGGTATTGGAGTGTACTCAGTCTAGATAATGTGGTTTATTCAGACTATTTGAATTACACCTTTAATTCTTTAGGTATAGCTATTATTACATCTATTATAATTGTTTTTAGTGCAATAATTGTTGTAAATACAGTCCGTATAAGTGATAATTACCTAACAAAGTATTATTCCAGGATAGCTATCATGGGATATTCTATCCCGGGAGCGGTTATTGCTGTTGGCATTTTAATTTTCTTCCTTAGGATAGACCGATTTATTCAGTGGTTTACTGGTAATGAGGGTCTATTATTATTTAGTACAGGTATTTTTATGTTGATGGCGGCCTATATGATTCGTTTCCTGGCTATTGCCTATAATTCGATTGATGCTGGTTTTTCCAAAATTGGTACACAGTTTCTGGAGGCATCAAGGACTCTGGGTAAGGGAGTTAGTCATACTTTCTTTAAAATAGACTTACCGATGATAAAGTCAGCTATTATTGGTGGATTTTCGCTAGTATTAATAGAAATTCTGAAAGAACTACCTCTGACATTGATTCTTAGACCATTTAATTTTAATACATTGGCAACAAGGGCATATGAATATGCTAATGATGAGATGATACATGAGGCCTCCTTATCATCTTTAATATTAATAATAATTTGTGTATTATTGGTATATTTGTTGCAAAACATTGGGAAGCGGGGTAAGGATAATGTACATTAAGTTTAAAGATATTTGTTTCAAATATAAGGGTAATAAATTAGATGTTATTAAAAATTTATCATTTTCTATTAAAAAAGGAGAGACAGTTTGTATCCTTGGACAAAGTGGTAGTGGAAAGAGTAGTATTTTGCGTTTACTTGCAGGTCTAGAGATTCCCTATCAAGGATATATTGAAATTGATGGAGATATTATGCAAGACAGTAATCTTTATATTCCACCGGAAAAAAGGGAAGTTGGTATGGTTTTTCAAGATTACGCCTTATTTCCTCATATGACTGTTCATAAAAATATAGCTTATGGAATTACTCATTTAAATAGAATTGATAGAAAAAAAAGAATAACAGAAGTATTGAAATTAGTTGATATCGAAGAATTAGCTAGAAGATACCCTCATCAGTTAAGTGGGGGACAACAGCAGCGTGTAGCACTGGCTAGAGCAATTGCCCCTCAACCACGTGTACTACTACTAGATGAACCATTTAGTAATCTTGATGCTAATCTAAAAGATAAAATTCGAAGAAAATTAAATGAAATCATTAAGAAAATTGATATAACAAGCATATTGGTTTCTCATGATATTGAAGATGCCCTTGATATAGCAGACAGATTAGTTATAATAAAAGAAGGACAGGTTGTTAGGCATGGTACTCCTGAAGAAATTATTAGTATGCCAAATACAGACTATGTAGCTAGTATTGTTGGTAAGAATTAGTGAGCAATGAATTTAATAAACAGGTAAGTAAAGGTTACTTTAATGCTACAGTTGAGTAAACAAAGAAAGAGCAGTCTTTTTAGTCTGCTCTTTCTACTTACATAAATTAAAATTAGATTAAATAATATAAATTCCCTTGACTAAGTTTGTAATAAATGTTATCTTTAATTAATATAATACCATGTACGGGTACCCCGTAGAATTAAATGGTAAGTGGAGGTAATTAAATGAGTTATGATTATGGACTTTGGGGAATAGTTGTTGCGAATTTCCTTTTTGTAATAGTGTTTTTGATAAGCTTTGTCAAGCCTAAAAAGAAATATGAATGGAGATCAATGGGTGTAACAAGCGGCTTCTTTGTTGCGCTATTTGCTGAGATGTATGGTTTTCCATTAACAATATATTTAATAACATCTGTATTTGGCTATAAAATACCTGTTCTTAATCCATATCAACATACAAACGGACACCTTCTGGCAATTTTTGGTGTTGGAGAAGATAAAGCCTTACTGGTTTGTCAAATTGGAGGCTTATTATTTGGTATAGGTATGGTCATAATAGCTATAGGTTGGAGGAAAATATTTAAGGGTGAGGGTGGTCTAATCACTGACGGGATATATAAATATATTCGTCATCCCCAGTATCTGGGTATTTTTTTAATGATGCTTGGTATGTTAGTTCAGTGGCCGACAATTATCACTTTAATTATGTTTCCAATCTTACTTATAACATACTTAAGATTAGCTAAAAGAGAAGAAAAAGTAATGA
>JADQBV010000024.1 GCA_016278415.1 Halanaerobiales bacterium | reverse complement strand
TAGGAGGAGGAAATATCAAAATAGTGGCACTCTTCCCTGGCAGTTTAATGAACCATATCCTAATGGATATTGTACTGCTGCCATTGACTACTACGCCAGACCTAAGCCAGTTTATTATGCTGTAAAAAGTGCTTATCAAACTATAAATGTTACAGCTAGTTTTACTAGACAGGTTTGGTCTAGGCAAGATGAGTTTACAGCCGATATATGGTCAAATAATTCAGGATTGCAGAAATATTATAATGTTAAGCTTAAGGCAATAATTTATGGAATATCTGGTGAGGTTTTTAAAGAAATAGAAGCAGTGGTTAGTCTGGAGGAAAATAGCTCAACTATACTTACTAACATTAAAGTTGCTACTGTAATGATAAGTGACGAAGTATTTTTACTAGATTTAGAATTATGGGATGAGAAAGAAGAACTAGCTAAAAACCGTTATTTTTTTACTAAAACAGATAACCTGGCACCAATGTTAAGTACTAGATCCACTTCACTTGAGATTCTTAAAGAGGAACATGAAGATAATTGGCTTATGGTTATAAAGAATAAAGGAAAGACTGTCGCATTATTTGTCAGTATTGAGGACTTATTGGATTTGGAAACAGATATTTATCCATATTTTGCTGATAATTATTTTACCCTTCTACCTAATGAAGAAAGAATTGTTTCAGTCTGCTGGAACACAGTTCCGAAAGAAAAAAGAGAGTTAGTAATTTATGGATGGAATACAGATAAGAACACCCTAGTTTAACTTCGTTTTTTTTGAGACTATTAGATTATTGTAGGTCAATTTTTTTATTAAATAAAATATTATATGAGGTGATTAAAATGAATAAATTAATATTTCCTGAAGATTTTATATGGGGTTCAGCTACAGCCGCATATCAGATTGAGGGAGCAAGTAAAGAAGATGGTCGTGGAGAATCAATCTGGGATAGGTTCAGTCATACACATGGAAAGGTAGAGAATGGGGATACTGGTGATGTAGCCTGTGATCATTATCATAGGTACAAAGAGGATATAGAATTAATGAAGGAAATAGGACTTGATGCCTACCGTTTTTCTTTTTCCTGGCCACGTATTCTACCTGAAGGGCATGGTAAGGTAAATCAGAAAGGTCTTGATTTTTATAAAAAATTAATAGATGGATTGTTGGAAGCAGGGATATCACCTACTGCTACTATTAATCACTGGGATTTGCCTCAGGCTTTACAGGATAAAGGTGGTTGGGCAGAGCGTGATATTATCAATTATTATACAGAATATGCTCAAATACTATTTAGGGAGTTTGGTGATTTAGTCCCAAGATGGATTACTCATAACGAGCCATGGATGGCGTCATTTGTTGGTTATGCCTTTGGTGAACATGCCCCAGGGTTAAAAGACTATCAACAAGCCCTCCGGGCTGCTCATCATCTTTTGCTTTCACATGGCCTTACTGTTAGGGCTTTTCGAAAAGAAGGTATAGACGGTGAAATAGGTATTACACTTAATCTTGTAGGAACTACTCCATACTCAGATGCAGTGGAAGATATTGCAGCTGCAGAGAGACAGAAAGAATTTATTAATGGTTGGTTCCTAGATCCACTTTTTAAGGGGAAATACCCTGAAACAATGTCTGCTATTTATAAAAAAGAAAAAGGTTGGTTTGATTTTGATAGTACTGACTTTGATGTCATTACAGAAGAGATGGATTTCCTGGGTATCAATTATTATAATCGGCTGATAGTTAAAGATAATCCCAAAGCAGACCATATTTTAAAAAAAGATGTCATAAAACCTGAGGACAGCAAATATACAGATTTTCCGATGGAAATTTACCCACAGGGCCTTTATGATATTCTAATGGATGTAAACAAAAATTATACAGATAAGCCTATTTACATTACAGAAAATGGTGCTGTTTTTAATGATAAAGTATCAGATGATGGAAGGGTTCATGATCAGAGAAGAATAGATTTTTATAGAGGCCATTTTTCCAGTGCTCATCAAGCAATACAAGATGGAGTACCATTAAAAGGATATTATGCCTGGTCTTTAATGGATAACTTTGAGTGGGCTTGTGGTTATACAAAGAGATTTGGAATTACTTATGTTGATTACAAGACACAGGAAAGGATATTAAAGGATAGTGCTTATTGGTATAGTAATGTAATCAAAAATAATGGAATAGATATTGAGTAGTGCTGTATACCATACTGATTACTTGACTTAAATCTGGCTGAGGGGTTTTAAATGGTTTTAAGAAATGGGAAGACGATTAGTATAAAAATGAACGGGGGTTTTATTTATGATGACACCAAAAGAGAGAGCTGTGGCAGCCTTGACATTAGAGGTGCCGGATCGAGTGCCGACTTTTGAACTGGAATTTCAATTAGAAGAAGAGCTGTATGGAAAAAGGTTCTTAAGAAAAAGTGACCTGGAAGGCAGGACTGCTTTAGAGAAAGAGATTCTAATAAAAGAAAATGCCGAATACATGGTCCGGGTTTATGAAGAATTGGAATATTCCATTATACCCATTCATTATATCAGTACTGAAGATATAATGAAAACTATTAAGCATATCAGGGATATTAGTGGGGATAAATTTATGTTAACAACTCATGGTGATGGTACATTTTCAGTACCTGATGGAGAAAGTATGTATGAATTTGTTTATAGTTTAGCTGATAGACCAGATGAGATGAAAGAATTGGCTTTAAATAAAGCCAATAGAACTATTGAGCGAAATAAAAAATTAATAGATTCAGGTTTGGATTCTTTTATTCTTTGTGCTGATTATTGTTTTAATGATGGGCCATTTTTGTCACCAAAGATGTTTGCAGAATTTATTCAACCATATTTATATAAAATTATTAAAGAGACAAAGGAAGCAGGTGGCTACACTATTAAACATACTGATGGCAATATTATGCCTATACTAGACCAGTTAGTAGAATGTGAGCCACATGCACTACACTCAATTGATCCCATGGCTGGTGTTGATATAAAGGTGGTTAAGGAAAAAGTAGGGGATAAAGTCTGCCTTTGTGGTAATGTAAATTGTGCGTTGATGCAGACTGGTACAGAGGAAGAGGTTATTGCCAGCGCAGAATATTGTCTAACTCATGCTAAACCAGGTGGTGGCTATATTTTTGCAACAAGTAATATTCCTTTTAAAGGCCTTAATCCTGAAAGATATAAATTAATACTAGATGTCTGGAAGAGAATGAGAGATTACTAGTTATTGTAATCAAAATGAGTAATGAGAAAAGCGAGGTTGATAGGTAGTACTATGAAGATAGTGAATAGAACAGACTCATGTAACTTACAAGTAGTTAATAAATTAGAATCATTCAACAAGGAAGTAAAAATGCACTATAAAAGGAACTATTATAGTAATGTATTAGATGGTATATTCTTCTCATTTGGAATAGGTTTTATATCGACGACAACGATTCTTCCTATATTCGTCAGGAACTTAACAGAATCCAAGTTATTAATTAGTTTGATTATGGCGATTTTAACATTTGGAGGAAATATACCACAATTGATATCGGCCAGGTGGGCGGAAGGGTTAGAGATAAAGAAAAAGCCCTTATTATTTTTGGCCCTTCTAATGAGGATGCCCTGGCTTTTGATGGCCATATTAACGTATTTTTTAACACCTAATTATTCAGATTATTTATTAGTAGTATTTTTCCTTGTCCTAACTTTCTATAGTATTTCCTCTGGTTTTACTACACCGGTCTGGTTTGATTTATTGACTAAAATAATACCAGTAGAAAAGCGAGGCAATTTTTTTGGATTCCGTTCCTTTTTTAGTGGACTTATGGGTGTACTGGCAGCGTTTCTGGCTAGAGAGATAATTAAATATTATCCATTTCCTTTTAATTTTACTATTCTTTTTGGAGTGGCATTTTTAGGTACAATGATTTCATTTATATCATTAGTATTTATTAAAGAACCTATTTATCCAATAACTCAGAAGAAAAAAAGTTTTAAAGAGTACTTCAAAAAATTACCTAAAATAGTCTCAAATAAAGTGAACTTTCGTTATTTTTTAATAAGCATTATATTTATACAGTTTTTTGGAATGGCAAATGGGATGTTTGCAGTTGCAGGTTTTGATAAATTAAATTTATCTACAAGTGATGCTAATGAAATGGCTGGTACTTTTGCTGTATTATTAATATTAAGCCAGAGTTTAACAAATTTACTCTGGGGGCATTTTAGTGATCGTAATGGACATAAAATTGTTCTTCTGTTAGCAGCCTGTTTTAATTTAGCAGGAGTAATGTTGGCCTATTTTGCTATATCCAGGATGATGTTTTACCTTGTTTTTGTTTTCATTGGTATTGCTGTTGGTGGGAATAGTGTATCTTTTATGACTATTGTACCTGAGTTTTGCCTCCCCGAGGAGAAACCAACATATATAGCAATCACCAATACGATTTCCGGCTTAACGTATTCCTTTGCTTCACTTTTAGGTGGGTTAATAGCAGACTTAAGTGGATATAACCTGGTATTCTCTACAGCCTTTTTTATGATGTTAATTGGAGTAATAATATTGTTTAATAAGGTCAAAGAACCAAGACTGGATAACAACTCTATCTGAATCCCAATTTGGAAGAGATAAACAGGAAATTAATTGGGTATATTTAGAAATTCAAAAAAGAGAATTATTTATATAGATAATGGGGTGATTTAATGTTATATTATAAACCAGACGATGGCTGGGCTGGTGATCCGGTTCCATTTTACTGGGAAGGTAAGTTTCACCTGTTTTATGTAAAAGAAATCTATCGTCCACCGTTATTAGGGTGGCGTCATTTCTGGGGCCATGTAGTTAGTGATGATCTTATTAATTGGCAGGAGTGTCCTGATGCTATACCCATTGGAGAAGTGGGACAGGTTGACTCGGCATCCTGTGGTACAGGGAGTGTTTTTTATGATGGTGAGATTTTTCATATTTACTATCTTGGTAGATATTTTAACACCAAAGCAGAGATAAGGGAGACTATCTGTCATGCAACTAGTCCGGATTTGATGAACTGGACTAAAGACCCTGATAATCCGATATATAAGCCAGATCCAGCTTTATTAAATCTTGAAGCCTGTCGGGATCCTTTTCCTCTCTGGAATGAAGATAAGGGTCATTATTCAATGGTCTTTACTGCTCAACTACCAGACCGACCTCTGCGTAGATCTGGGTGTCTGGCTTCTATTAAGTCTAAAAATCTAAAAAACTGGGAATTTGAAGAGATATTTTTTGCACCTAATATCTGGGATTGCCTGGAATGCCCTGATATTTTTAAATGGGGTGATTGGTGGTATTTAATTTATTCAAGTACAGGTATTACCAGTTACAGAAGATCGCGTTCTTTAGAGGGACCCTGGGAAAATCCCCCTGTAAATGAACTAGACGGCAACCAATTCTATGCTGCCAAGACTGGATTTGACGGAAAAAGGAGGATTTTATTTGGCTGGGTTCCATCGAGGAAAGGGGAAAGAGATGATACCGGGATGGAATGGGGAGGGTCTATGGCTATCAGGGAGATTATCCAGGATGAGCAGGGATATTTATGGACAAAAAATCCATATCAACGAAATAGAATTGGAAGGATAATAGAGGATTGTATATTTTCGGCAAACTGGGGTAACTGGCATATAAGTAAAAAAAATCAAAAGACTGAATTTAAGGCAGTTTCTCCCCATAGTTTTTCTTATGCTATTAGTTCAGGATTAGAGGATAATTATTACCTTACTGGAAGTTTTGAAGGAATCAATAACATAAAGGCCTTTGGCCTTTTCTTTAGGGCAAGTCAAGACCTGGAACAGGGATATTTACTAAGAATTGAGCCTATAAGTAATAGAATAAGGCTATTTAGGATGACTAAAGGTATATATAATATTATTCATGATAGATATATGGACTTTGGTGATGAAGAGAATTGTAGTTTCGAAGTTATTTTAAAGGATTGTATACTGGATTTATATATTAATAATCGTATTTCATTGGTTTCAAGATGTTATGATTATTCAGAAGGTGAATTGGCTTTATTTATTGATAGTGGTAAGGGGAAATTTAGGAATATTGAGATAAGAAACATTGATAACAAATAGCTAGTCCTGGTAACCCGACTTGATGAAAATTTTTGATAATGCTGTTTTTGTGCTGTATTTATAAGGGATTGCTGTTTACCATAATTCCAGGAGAATAGACTTTAAACAATACTTCCACATGGAGATAACTGGTGTAATGGGGTAGTAGAAGAATATAGCCACTATCCACTGAATATGGAAAAATTGAGACGAGATGACAGATTAGAAGGGGTAATTGTCGGGAATTCTTAATAGTAAGGGGGTGATTTAGTGAATAAGCATAAAAGTAGGAAAAAACCTAATGTTATCTGGATATTTGGTGATCAGCACCGGGCTCAGGCCTTAAGTTGTAATGGTGATCCTAATATAAATACTCCTAATATAGATTCTTTATATAGAACAGGTGGTGTAAACTTTGAACGAGCTGTTTCGGGATTTCCTTTGTGTTGTCCATTTCGCGGTTCATTATTAACTGGAATATATCCTCATAAATGTGTTCCGGGTCATGAATACCAGTTAGACCCAGAACAGAAAACTATAGCTGATGTATTCAATGATGAGGGTTATCATACATCCTATTTTGGAAAATGGCACCTTGATGGTTATGATGAAAGTAATGGCAGGGCTGCTTTTCATATCGTTCCTCCAGAAAGAAGGGGTGGATTTCAGGATTGGATTGGCTATGAAAATAATAATGCTCAGTATGACTGTTGGGTACATGGTGGTGAAGGGGAAGATGCCTTTCACTATAAATTACCAGGCTATGAGACAGATGAATTGACAAATTTGTTAATTGAATCCCTAACAGAATATGCTCAGGCAGAAACTAATGGTGATAGAAGACCATTTTTTTCAGTTCTGTCTGTTCAGCCGCCCCATGACCCATATGTAGCTCCAGCTGAGTTTATGAAAAAATATAATGCCAATTATTTAAAACTACGCCCTAATGTTCCGAAAATTCCTGGATTAACAGATAATTGGCGTAAAGAATTAGCAGGTGCTTATGCCATGATAAATAATCTGGACTGGAATATAGGGAGAATAAGGGAAACATTAAGGGATTTGAACCTTGATGAAAATACCTTTATTTTCTACTTTGGGGATCATGGTGATATGCACGGGTCACAGGGAATGTCCAGAAAAACCAATCCCTTTGAGGAATCAATTCGGATACCCTTTATTGTTCATAATCCTTTTAGTTATGCCTATAATAGACTATTAGATGCCCCATTAAACCACGTAGATATCGCCCCTACAACATTGGGAGTGTGTGATATCGATGTACCAGACTGGATGGAAGGATTTGATTATTCACATTATGTTAGAGCCAGGTCAGCAAAGTCTGACAAAGAACCTGATTCAGCCTTTATACAGTCAGTTATTGCGTCAGGTCATTATGATTCTATTGACAAACCCTGGCGGGGAGTAGTAACAAAAGACGGCTGGAAATATGTCTGCTTTGAAGGTATGGAATGGCTTTTGTTTAATTTGAATAATGACCCTTATGAACTTATGAATTTAGTTCATAATCCTAAATATAAGAATCAAAGAAAAAGACTTAATGAACGTTTGAAAAAGTGGATAGTAGATACTGATGATGAATTTAAACTGCCTAATTTTGAGTAAGTACAAAAAATATTTATGAATTATAAACTACTACACAAATTTGTTTATCAAGAAGTTAGGAGAAATAATTATGAATAAATCAAAAGATAATATGATGCTTTACAAAAATCCAGAAGCTTCAATTGAAGATAGAATAGATGACTTAATATCTAGACTCACATTAGAAGAAAAGACCAGTCAAATGCTATTTTATTCCAGTGCAATTGGGCGTCTGGGTATACATGAGTATAATTGGTGGAATGAATGTCTTCACGGGGTTGCACGTGCTGGTGTAGCAACAGTTTTTCCTCAGGCAATAGGTATGGCTGCTAGTTTTAATAAGGATTTACTATATGGGGTAGCTTCTATTATTGCTGATGAGGGCAGGGCAAAGTACAATAAATTTATTAAACATGATGATAGGGGTATCTACAAAGGTCTTACTTATTGGACCCCAAATATAAATATTTTTAGAGATCCCCGCTGGGGTAGGGGTCAGGAAACCTATGGTGAGGACCCATATTTAACAAGCAGTTTAGGTGTTAGTTTTATAAAAGGTTTGCAGGGGGATAATCCCCATTATTTGAAAGCTGCCGCCTGTGCTAAACATTTTGCTGTTCATAGTGGGCCAGAATCGGAACGCCATGAATT
>JADQBV010000271.1 GCA_016278415.1 Halanaerobiales bacterium | reverse complement strand
ACACCTGGACCTATAATTTCACTTAATCCATATATATCAATTGCTTTAATACCTAATCTCTCTTCTACCATTTTTCTCATATTATCTGTCCAAGGCTCAGCACCAAAGATACCTACCCTTAACTTCAATTTAGATCGGTCTATATTCATATCTTTTATTGATTCAGCAAGATATAAGGCATATGAAGGTGTACAAGCCATAACAGTACTACCAAAATCCTCCATCAATTGTAGTTGTTTCTTAGTATTACCACCAGAAATTGGTATTACAGTAGCACCTACTTTTTCACTACCATAATGAACTCCTAATCCTCCAGTAAAAAGTCCATATCCATAAGCAACCTGAATATAATCATTACGTCCAACTCCAGCACAATATAAGGTCCTGGCGACAACCTCTGACCAGGTAGATATATCTTTACGAGTATATCCTACAACTGTAGGTTTCCCAGTTGTACCTGAGGAAGCATGTACCCTTACTATTTCGCTCATGGGAGTGGCAAATAAATCATAGGGATAGTTATCCCTTAAATCCTGTTTTGTAGTAAAAGGTAGGCGAGACAGATCATCTACTGTTTTTATATCCTCTGGCACAATGTTCAAGTCTTGCATTTTTTCACGATAAAAAGGAACATTATGATAAACCCTTTCAACCATTTCGCGCAGTTTTATGCCCTGCCACTTCCTCATCTCTTCTCTGGACATTGTTTCATACTTTTCATTCCATATCATTCATACTCTCTCCTCTCAATTCTCACAACGATTTAATATTATTGTCCACAAAATTTCTTAGCCTGATAAATACAAATTTACTAAAATCACTAATTTGTAATAACTAAGTATAATACTAATAATTAATTAAAAAATACTTATTTTAATTATAATTCATTATAGATTAATATTTTCCTGCAAACAATAAAAATAAAGAAGATTCATCTCAAACATTTTAACTAGAATTCCAAAAAGTAAATTAAAATATAGAAACCCCCTATTAGTTAATTATAAAGACTTCTTAATCTCTATAATACAATAGGGGATTCTTATGGTCTTGTGCTTAGTGTTTTATAGTTTTTATAGTTTTTTATTTATTGTTGCTTTATGCTTTAAGATTTGTGCTTGATTTCATATATATTTCAAGTTATTCTAAAAAGCAAAGGGGCATAAACTATTATTTGAGAAAGACTGATTTCTTGCACTAGGATTAAAACCCCTTCCAGCCATACCATGTCTTCTAAAGCCTCCCATAGCCGGTTCCCTAGTGTAACTATCATTAGATTCCTGCTCTTCAAATAGTCCTTTTACTTTTTCTATTTGATCTACAGTAAGAAATTCTTGAATATCCTGCCAATAATCAGTCCTTACATTTAATAAATCAGTCTGAAGTATATTTATCTCAATTTTTAAATTTGCGATCTCCTCATCTGTTCCACCTAAGATTAGTAATTCCCTTAACTCAAAATTGATTTCACGTAACTCTACTTGCAATTCTATTCGTTTATCCATGTATTCTTCTCTTTCTACCCTTAATGTTTCTCTCTGCTGATCATCTAAATCAAGTGGATTATAATTTTGCTGCGTACCATCATAATATCCATAAGCATTAAAATGATTCATCATACCTCTTCCACCATTACCAGAAAAAGCAAAACCAAACCCGCTAACTGTTAAGACAAGAACAGTTAAAATCAATGCCACAAAAATAAACTTTTTAAATTTCATTTAATCATCTCCATATTTATTATTTTTGAGTTAAATATCATACCTAAACACTTCTAAAAGATAAGAAAATAAGTGTTTAAAATCTTATAAGTTAATGTAATATTTAACCAGACTCTTATATAGCCTTTATCTTAATATTATTATAGGAGATAATTGTGAAGAAATTATGAATTTAATAAATAAATAAATTTAAAATACAGTATTATCTTCCACTCAATATAGAAAATCTTATAAATTAAATGGAAGGTAATTGATATTATTATAATTCTAGCACAACTTTATTTAATAAGATTAATCAGTTTCCTCGCACTATTGGTAATTTAACTATAAATGTAGTACCTTGATTTTCCCCTGGACTGAAAACCTCTATACTTCCATTCATTGAATTTACAAGTTCACGAGTAATAGTAAGTCCTATTCCAGTACCACCTGTCTTAATTGAGCGGGACTTATCTACACGATAAAATCTCTCAAAAATATATGCTTTATCCTCATTACTAATTCCTATACCTGTATCAGAGACTGTCAATATAACCTCTTCCCCTTCTTTTGATAAGGATATATTAATGTCGCCATTTGCAGGTGTATACTTTAAGGAATTTGATATAAGATTTATTACTATAGTCTCCAAATTTTTAGGGTCAGCGATCACAGTAATACCTGACTGGATCTTGTGCATTAGGCTAATACCATTCTTCTTTGCTAAAGGCTCTTGTCGCTTTATAATATGCCTTAAAATTTCAGAAAAGGAAATCAGTTCTTTCTTTCTATTAATAATTCGTTTTTCTGCATTAGCTAACTCTCCCAATCTATTTACCAGGCTAATCAATCTTTGCAGCTCTTCTTCAATCTCATTTATGGTTTTATTATCTGTTTTGATAATACCTTCTTTTATACCTTCAAGATAACTATTAATAGTTGTCAATGGTGTTCTAAGTTCATGAGCCAAGTCTGAAGTAGATTCCTTTCGAATCCTTTCTAGATAATTTAATTTAGCTACCATTTCATTAAATGATTGACCCAATTCTGCTAATTCATCACTACCCTTTATTTTAACACTATGATTAAACTCACCCCTACTAACCTTACCTGCTATCTTATTCATTTCAATTAGCGGGAGAGTTAAACGGCGAGAGATATATAGACTTATTAATATAGTAACTAGAGCAACTAATACCCCTGCCAATATTATAATTCTATTTATTCTTTTGGAAAAAGCTACAGCCCTAACTGATGTATTGGTTTCTCTCCCTGTATGCCAGTATAAATAGGCTATGGTCTCCCCCTGATATTCTATAGTAAATCTTTCGCTATTCTTCGCAATCGTATTTCGGTCTCTATTAAAATTATTTTGATTTCTATTTGTTAAGTTATTATGTCTTCTGCCCATCATGCCATCCATCATACCATTCATCATACCATTCATCATACTATTAGGGCTATTATATATAATATTACCTTCAATATCTATAAGTAATAATGAATATCTATTTACTTTTACAAAGTCATTAATTATGATAGCAATGGTTTCCCAATTATTATTTTCATATAATGTATCTTCAACTACACCTACAAGGCTTTCAATCTCTTCTTTTCTTTCTATATATAAATAGTCAAAAAACCTTTTATCAATACTATAATTAATATAGAAACTTGTAAATATAAGTCCTCCCATAGAAATAATTAATATGATAATAAAGAATTTTAATCCCAACTTACTCATCTTTATCACCTACAAATTTATAGCCAGCACCATATACAGTAATGATTAATTGATTTTTCTTTAATGCTAATTTCTTTCTGATATTCTTAATATGGGCATCAATTGTCCTGTCAAAACCTTTAAATTCCAGACCCATAACCTGCTCTGCAATTTGTTCCCTTGACAAAACATGGGCAGGATTATTTATAAATACATTCAGTATATCAAACTCTGTCTTAGTTAAACCAGCATCTTTATCATCAACTTCTACTTTCATCTCTGAAATAAAGACCTTAATCAAATCATTATTATAGCTTAACACCTCTGCTTTAGCTGCAGAATTATTACTCCTTCGAATTATTGCTTTGATCCTAGCTAATAACTCTCGTAAACTAAATGGTTTAACTAAATAATCATCAGCTCCATATTCAAATCCCTTAATTTTATCATCTTCATCGCTTTTGGCAGTCAACATTAATATTGGAAGATCACTACCTTGTCTGACTCTCTGGCATACTTTTTCACCACTAATTTCTGGTAACATCAAATCCAGAATCATTAAATCTGGCTTAAAATCAGCTACCAGTCTAAGCCCTTGACTACCATCTATAGCTGTCTCAACAACATAGCCTTTTTTTTCTAAGTATGACTTAATTATTCTTAATTGTTTCTCTTCATCATCCACAAGTAATATTCTCTTTGCCAATTTAGTCACCTACTTTATATCCCAATATTTTAATCATCTTATATTATAATGATTATATCATAATGTAAACTAATAAGAAATTAATCCAGAGGCCATGGATTTTATAGCTATTATCTTTTATAAGTAATAGTATTGAATACTATTACTTTAAAATTATCTGAAAAGTTAATTTAATTTGCACTCAAGGCCTCTCTAGTTTAATATTTGACTTAGAGCTGCCCTTAGTGACTTAGACAATTGCTCATAAATTACATACAATTGTATTATAAAAGAAAGAATCCCTTTGTTAATGATTTAAAATATATTTAGCATTACTTACGTTTTATAGTAAATTTAATCTATATCACTAAGCATATTATACGAGGAGGGTTATTAATGGAAAATCAATTAAATAATAGGGAAAAAGAAACAGTAAATATGGAAAATGATACTCAAGATGGTGGAAATGATACCATAAAAAGTAATCAAGAAAAAGAATACTATCAAAAAAAGATGGAAGCGAAGTTGAAAGAATGGCAGGCTAAAATAGACCAATTAAAGGCAGAATTAGAACAAGCTGAGATTGAAACAGAAGTAGAATATAAACTCACAGTAAAAAATTTGGAAGAAAGATGGAAAGCTGTTCAGAGTATGATGAATGACTTGCAGAATAGTAATGATCAAGCTTTAACAGAAATAAAAAAAGGATTTAATCACGCATTTGACGATTTAAAAAATTCCTTCAAAGAAGCTAAAGATAAATTTAAATAAATATATAAATTTTATTCTAGCATTCTTCTAGGCATCTTTTTAAGGCTATTAGTAAATCTAATTATGTTTATCAATACTGTATAATATTTGGTAAATGATAAATATATATCTAAAATCTCCCCAGGAAGGACAATCTCTGGGGGTTATTTAATTATTATAGTGATTATATATATCTTTTCTAAAATGTACTTTATTATGCTCATCAACCCAAGCAGTCCAGTAAACTATTAGCACTGGTACTGGTTCAGCTAAGTCTACATGTGTTTGCTCACCATTATCTATTACCTGCATTATCTTCTCCCAATTCCAACCTGGTAGATCCTTCAAAAAATAATGTGCAAGTTCAAATGGCTTTTCTACCCTAATACAGCCAGAACTAAATAATCGATTCTTATAATTAAATAACTCTTTATCTGGTGTATCGTGAATATACACAAGATAGTCATTAGGAAACATAAATTTTACCTGTCCTAATTCATTATCTGGACCAGGTTCTTGCTCTAACATCAGATCAAAATTATTAATATTATACTTACTCCAGTCTATGGTTTCTGGGACAAGTTCTTGAGCATCCTCTTCCCAACTACTAAACACTTTGATATTCTTATTTTTTAGATAATAGTCATTTTTTTGAATTAAGGGTATTACATCTTTGACAACTTTCTGAATTGGTATTCTCCAAGTGGGATTTAGAACTAGGTATTCTAATTGATCAGCAAAAATAGGTGTTCTGCTATTTTCTTTACCTACAATTGCCTTCATGCTTAATATATCCTCTCCATCCTCAATCACATGTAATTTATAGTCAGGGACATTTACTAATATATAACGATTTACATAATCATCAAATAAGCTATAAATCTTCTCCTTATTTACTTGCAACTGTTTTATCCTCTTACTAACAGGTATATTAAGCTCTATTATAGTCTCAGGCCCTAATACGCCATCCTCAACTATCCCATGTCGGTGTTGAAAAATCCTCAAAGCGTTCTCTAGACTTTCATCAAATAGCTTATCATTATTATAAAAAGATAAATCTCGGGTCTTGTATAATCTCTTTTTTAATATCAATATTTCCTCAGCTGAATCACCTTTACGTAAAACTATATTATAGGGCAGAGTAGGCCAACCACCTTGACCTTCAATCTTTTTATATTTTATAACGGCCTTCTTAATTTTTAGGTAGTTAAGTAGATTCCATAAATCTCCCTTGTAATTACTTTCAGCTCCAACTTCAATAGGTATCATAAATAATATAGCTAATAATAATATAATTATTATTGTCTTATTTTTATACATAAAATTCGCCTCCACATATTATTCTATGATTATTGAGGCATTAATATCATTAAAATTTTCCATCTTTTCCGTTGGTAAGAAGATCCAACAATTTTGCTTGTTATTAATTGGAAATAATTTCACATAAAGAGGGCAGTTTTTGGTGGATGAATAATTATATTTTACATATCCTAAAAGACAAAGGAGGGTGATTCAGAAACAATGAAAATAAGCGAAATAATGACCAACAGGGTTTCATCAGTAAATCCAAATTCAACCATTAAAGAAGCCGCTAGTATTATGAAGGAATTAAATGTAGGTTCTGTGCCTGTATGTGAAGGAAAAAGACCTGTAGGGATTATTACTGACCGTGATATTGTTATTAGAAATGTTGCAAATGAAGGAGATATAAATACACCTGTAAGCCAGGTAATGTCCCAGAATATTGTTTATGGAAATCCAAATATGTCTGATCAGGAGGCGGTTGACTTAATGTCAGCAAGACAGGTTAGACGATTACCCATAGTAGAAAATGAAAATATTGTAGGTATAGTTGCTTTAGGGGATTTAGCAGTTAATCATGGAACAGATATGGAAGCTGGACAAGCATTGACAGATATATCAGTACCAAGTAAACCAAAGTAAATACTCTCTAATATAGTTTCATAAGTCTATAAAAATAACACTAAAAATAAAAACCACAACCTTGTAAAAAAGATTGTGGTTTTTATTAAATTTCGCTAATTTAAAACATATTCCATTTAAGGACTTCTTCCAATGGTTTTCTTTCCCGTTTTTTCACGTAATCTTCATTATAATAGCCAACAGATAATAGTGTCATTAACTCCATATTATCTGGGCAATTTAATAGTTCTTTTATAATACTAGAATGATCTTTTTTATATGAATTTACCCAACATGTCCCTAACTTGTGTGATTTAGCAGCAATGATAATATTTTCAGTTGCAGCACAGGCATCCTGCAAGGGAGTAGTTGCTTTCTCCTTATCACAAAATACAGCTATACAAGCAGCGGATTCTTTAATAAACTTTCCATATTTTGCATGGTAGGCTATCTGTTCTCTAATATCTTTATCTGTTACAACGACAAAAGCCCAAGCTTGTTTATTGTAACCTGTTGGAGATAATCGACCACAATCAATTATTTCTTTTAAGACCTCTTCCGAGATATCTTTCTCAATATACCTTCTGATACTCCTCCGGTTTTTAATATTCTCTATTGTTTCATTAGACATATGAACTCCTCCTGTAATTAGTTTCCTTTTAACGAGCATAGATATTTTAAACTTTATAAAATCATCACTAATCTATATAAACCACTTAAAATAACCTGGACTAGCTTTTAAGTTTTTCTTTATATTTTGCCCTAAACTTAGCTAACTTTGGAGAAATTACAACATTACAATAAGATTGTTCAGTATTGTTTTGATAATAACCTTGATGATAGTCCTCAGCCGAATAAAATTTATCAAACTCCACTACTTGAGTTACTATTGGATCAGCATATAATTGCCCATCTTCCAACTCCTGTATTATTTTATCAGCCATATCTTTCTGCTCATTGTTATGATAAAAAATCACAGAACGATATTGCGTACCTACATCACCACCCTGTCGATTTAAAGTAGTGGGATTATGGATGAAAAAGAATACTTCAAGAAGCTCCCTAAAACTTATAACTTTAGGATTAAAGTCTATCTGAATTACCTCTGCATGTCCTGTCTCTCCTGTACAGACCTTTTTATATGTAGGGTTTTCATCATTCCCTCCAGAATAACCAGAGATAACACTTTTTACTCCTTCTAGTCGTTGAAAGGCTGCCTCCAAGCACCAGAAACATCCACCACCCAAAGTAGCTACTTGATATTTGTTTATTTCATTTTGCATATTTATCAAAACCCTCCCAAAAAAAGCTCCAACTAAATCTGTATTTTAGGTGGAGAAATTCACATTTCCAGTTGTTATATACTATTCTAACCTTCATATTATTAATTATATATAAATCACTTAAATCCTTTTAATTTTTTATTAAAAAAGCTGGACACTTAAGTCCAACCTAGTAATTTTATATTAAATTCTAGACATTTTCATCCTTATAAATCCGTTGTACTTAATAACTTTTAAAAGCGCTTTAAAAGTTGTAATGGCGCGCCTGAGAGGATTCGAACCTCTGGCCTACGGATTAGAAGTCCGTTGC
>JADQBV010000441.1 GCA_016278415.1 Halanaerobiales bacterium | reverse complement strand
TAACAGCATGTTTATTAATAACTACACTATCTTTTAAACCCTTTGAACGTGCTGTTCTGATATAATCTTTTTGTAGAGTCTCTAGCATACTGGATCTAGTGATTCTCATTAGAAAAGCCCACCATAATATAGAAATTGTCATTACAGGAGCCACCAGATGTCTTAGGGCATTTACTAGTATTCTAAAGTCAAAGTTCAATATACTATCTATTACATAAAGACCAGTATAATTAGCAAATTCAGCTGAATTTACAAGATCCATAGCCCAATTGTCAAGTCTACCAGGGGGAAACCATCCTAATATACCATAAAAAATCATCAATACAATTAAACCAAAAACAAAGGTAGGAAAAGACCATCCAATTACAGAAAATATCCTTGTAATATGATCCCAGGGGTCATTATGATGCACAGCAGCAAAAATACCCAGGTAAATTCCACCTAAAATAACTGGTATCAAAGAAAACAAGGTTATTTCCAGAGTAGCAGGGAAACGATCCAATATAGCTTCACTTACTGGTGCTCCAGCCGACTCTGACCAACCGAAATCTCCTTTTACAACTCCACCAATCCAGCGACCATACTGTTGATACCAGGGATCATTTAAACCATATTTATCTATTAATTGATCTAATTGTTCAACTCCACCTTTAAGTTGAGCAGGATCTTTAACATAAGTACTTACTCTTTCATAAGGACTTAAAGTCATAATCATGCTAAATATTAAGAGTGTCACTCCTAATAAGATAACAGGTAGAATAATTAATCGTCTTATTATAAATGATAACATTCTTCATCCCTTCCTAGTACTATTTAAAATTTGGTAAAAAGTACACATATTTTTGTATAAACTTTAGAAAGAGGGGAGGCAACTCCCCTCTTTCATATATTTATTTATTTATTTTTAATTCTACTCTTTGTATAGATGATAGAAGAATAAGTTTGGTTCAGCAATCGCATCATATGCGAATCCTTCTACATTTTCACGGAAAACATAATTTCCTGTAGGCTGATATAGATAAATATCTAATGCTTCTTCATAAGAAATTTGTTGTAATTCTGCATAAATATCTGCTCTTACTGCTGGATCTGTAGCAGTAACACCTTTAGCAATTAAAGGATCTATATTTTTTTCTGCCCATTTAATATATACATCACCTTTGAATCCACCATATGTTCCATCACTTCTTAAGAAAGGCACTGCAAAGTTGTGTGGATCAGCATAATCTGCTCCCCAACCAATGAAACCTAAGGTAAATTTACCAGCAATTAAGTTATCAAGATATGTTGACCACTGGATACCACGAACATTAACCTTAAACTTAGGATTAACTTGTTCTACATAGGTTTTCAGCATATCTACAGCAGTCTTACGTGTATTATTACCACTATTATAAAGGATAGTTATTTCAAATCCTTTTTCCCATAACTCTCCATCAAAAGCCTTTTTAAATTCTGCAGTTGCTTTATCAAGGTTAAATTCATAGACATCAGAATGTGGATTGAATCCTAGGAATGGATCAGGAATAGGACCTCTTGCCTTTTGTCCCATACCCATAGCTACCTGATCTATAAATGTTTGATAAGGCATAGCATAACTAAAACCTTTTCTCACATGGACATCTGCAAAGAAATCAGCAGGAATACCATTACCATCAAGTTTACCACTATGAACATCAGGATTACCTTCAGTAACGATATCAAAGTTCATTAAACCATTTGTCATGGAAAGACGAGGTAAATCCTCTATTACATTAACTCCGTCCATACCTCTTACTTGGTTTAAATACATAGGGTCAACATAAACAGAATCAGCATCTCCACGTTGTAGATATAACTTACGTGTTGACCATTCTTCAACAGATTTAATGATTACTGTTTTTAATCTAGCTGGTTCACGCCAGTAAGCTTTAAATGAACTTAATACTGTACGTTCACCATTAACCCACTCTTTTAACATATAAGGACCAGTACCATTCATCTTATCAAATAATGGATCTGCTTCTTTTTCTGGGTTATAATAATTTGCGATAGAATCTGCTTTACCATCCCAATCTCCCTGTGCAATAGTCCATTCTTTATCAAGAATAGCACCCACTCCATTGTCTCGTACAATAATACTTAAAAATGGTGGAAATGGTGCAGGAAGATGAAATTCTACATTATTGCCATTTACTACAATGGCTTTTTCTAAATAGGCATAAACAGCTTCTGACTGCTCTGCTGTAAGATTTGCAGGATCTTCAACACCTACAAGCTCATTTGTAATATCAGATAAAGAACCTACACCATAAAGAGGTTCAAAAAGCATCCACATTGGACCACCATTACGATCCTGAATTAATCCTCTTAGGAAACTATACTTAACATCTTCAGGTGTTAAATCATTACCATTATGGAAAATTACATCCTCACGAATTGGGAATGTATAGATTGTACCATCTGCACTAATTAAACCATTAGCAGTAGAAGGTACTTCTGTTGAAAGTAGTGGCTCAAAATCAGAGTTACTACCCTTTTTAAACCTAATTAAATTCTCATAAACATTTGTGATAATCTCTGCACTAGCATTATCATAAGAAAAATGTGGGTCAAGAGTATTGATATCACCCATGTCAATATCAACATAAGTATCATTACTAACCGCACCAACTAAACCTGAAACCATAAACACTAAAGCTAAAGCTAATATTAATAATTTAATTTTCTTCATAAAAAATAACTCCTCCTCGTTTCTAAATTACATGTTTCCTCTTTTTTACTACGACTAATATTCTTAACTTCTAACTACTACATTAATAACTACAACTTAAACAATAAATATAATTCAAATATATATACTATATGTTCTAGCGCCTGTCCAATAACACCCCCTCTCAAAACAAATTTGAAACAAAATATAGATATTGATAAATTATAATCAGTTTAAGAGAACCTAACATATGTCATTGTGTCATAATTAATTTTATTATAAGTTTATGCATATGTCAAATATTTTTACTGTTGAATCTTCTAATTTCGACACAAAAATACTCTTTTTATTCAAATTTGTATATTTTTTTATATTTTCGATAGACCTGTAAAACCTTTTTAATATAATTTCTCGTTTCTTCAAAAGGAAGATTACCAATAGTGGCACCTTTACCATCCCAATTATTATTGTCTAACCATCCTTTAACATTACCCCGACCGGCATTATATGCAGCTAGAACTACAATTAACTCATTATCAAATTGCTGCTTAAGATTAGCTATATACCAGCAACCAAACATTATATTAATAGCTGGTTCTAATAATTTAACCTCTTTAAACTCTGTAATAGCTAATTGTTCCGCAATCCAGACACCTGTCTCTGGCATAATTTGCATTAAACCCATAGCACCACGATGGGATTGAGCTGATGAAATATACTTACTTTCCACAAATATCATAGCCGCAACTAAAGCAGGATCTATATTAAATTCTTCTGCATTACTTATAATAATATTTTCATATTTCAAAGGATAGATTAATCTCCAGAACCAATTCATTTGTGATAATATCATCATAGATATTATTAAAATAAATAATATTAAAATTGCACTTTTCTTTCCACCAAATCTATTTGCCAATTTAGCCACCACTTTATTATGATAGATTTAAGCATTAAGAAATTATATTATTAATTAAAAAACCAAATAATATATTCCCATACATACTATTATTATATTAATTAATGATTAATATATGATTATATTAATCTATTCTCCATTTACTATTCCGTGTAAAATCAAATCAGCAGTAGCAAGATTTGTGGCTAAAGGTGTATTATGAACATCACAAACCCTTAATAATGCAGTAATGTCCGGTTCATGTGGCTGTGAAGTCAAGGGGTCTCTTAAGAATACAACACCATCAATTCTTTCTTTAGCAATCTCTGCACCAATCATCTGGTCACCGCCAAGTGGTCCTGATTCCATGCGCTCAACAGGCAAACCAACCTCTTCAATTATTAATTTTCCTGTAGTACCTGTAGCAACAAGATCACATTGCATTAATAAGTCACGGTGTTTTTTAGCATATTCTATTAGTGCTTTTTTCTTCTCATCATGTGCAATTAAAGCAATTCGTTTAATTTTCATAAAAATCCCTCCATTTTCTTAGGACATCTGCTTTTAATGCCTCTATACTGCCAGTATTGTTAATTACAACATCTGCCATTAACCTTTTCGTTTCTAATGAAAGCTGTGACTCAATTCTTGTCTTAGCCTCTTCATAGCTTAAGTCGTTACGATTCATTAGTCGTTTAATTTGTGTCTTTTTATCAACATAAACAACCCATGTTTGGTCTACTATCTTGTCCAAATTTACCTCAAATAATAAAGGGGCATCAAGTATTACTATTCTATTTTTCTTTTGAAATTCCTCTATCTTTTTATGTATTTTAGAGATAATGAGGGGATGTGTGATCTTTTCTAATTCTTTTCTTTTACCCGGATTATTAAATACAATTTCACCTAAGTAAGAACGATTTATCATAGCATTATCATCTAATATATTACTTCCAAATTTAGACACAATTCTATTATAGGCAAAGGGATCTTTTAAAACACTGTGTGCAATCTTATCAGAATCTATAATAGCAGCCCCTAATTCAGATAGATAGGAACTTACAGTAGATTTACCAGATGCTATACCACCTGTTAACCCGATGATCATAAGATATATCCCCCTTATCTCTTTTTTTGAATCGTGTTAAACCAGCACCCAAACCAGCACCGAGAGCATCAAGCACCAAAGCCAATCCCAGAAAAATGGCTTTAGTAAAATTTAAAGTCCCCCTACTTATCAAAGTCAGCAGTTACTGGCTCTTTTAATATATTTATTAATCCCATAGAATTAATTTTGAATTAATTTTTAATGATAATAATAACGCAAAAAACCTATTTTTATTTAAGCTATTCCATAAGTGACCCCATGGAAAGCAGTCAATAGCAATCGCCAAAATTAAAATAGACCAGATATGACTTTAAGGCTTTAAATATGGGTGTAATTACTAACAAAATAGCTTGTTCACCTTTGACAGTTAGGACAATAGTGTGTTCCTCGACCAGCGATTTTCTCTTTGACTATTCTATGACCACAATTGGGACATTCTTTATCTTCCTGTTGATATACCTTTAATTGTTTTTGAAAGTTTCCTTTCTCTCCCTTTACATTTAAATAATCACTAAAGGTTGTTCCACCAGACTCAACACCACTCTGCAAAACAGAACGAATAGCCTTATATAAATTCTGTTTTTCTCTTACAGATAGACTATCAGCTTTACGTTTCGGTGATATAAAAGCACGAAATAGGGCCTCATCTACATATATATTACCCAGGCCGGCTAGAAATGATTGATTTAGTAATAGAGATTTTATATTAGTTTTTCTAGTATTAATTTTCTTCATAAATAAAGCTAATGTAAATTCTTCGGAAAGGGGCTCAGGTCCAAGTTTATCTAAACCACCTGCTGGTTCATAATCACCAGAATCCACCAAATACATACGCCCAAACTTTCTAACATTATGAAACCTCAAATCCATTTCATTATCAATCTGAAAAATTATATGTGTATGTTTATCAAATGAAAATTTTCTTGGCTTCACAAGTAATTTTCCTGTCATACGTAAATGAACTACCAGTGTTTTATTACCTTCAATTCTAATTAAAATATATTTACCTCGTCTATCAACACCAGTAATAGTTTTTTTTAGCAATTCTTCTTTAAACTCAACAGGTGAGGGAAAAGCTATTATATTATTCTCTCTTATTAATATTTCATTTATAGTATGACCTGTTATTAATTCACGTAAACCAACAACAATTGTTTCTACTTCAGGTAATTCTGGCATATTATCTCACTCCAAAAATACTTTTATTCCTCAATATAGTCTTCTTTTTCTTTCCAGTTCTTAGCGACTTGCAAATCAACAATTAATGGAACATCAAGCTTAACTGCATTTTCCATTTCATATTTTAATAATTTAGCAAGCTCTGATAGATCATCTTTGTGTACTTCAAGTACCAATTCATCATGGACTTGTAATAACATTTTAGCTCGTAGGTCAACAGTATTCAACTTATTATATACATTTATCATAGCTTTTTTCATAATATCAGCAGCACTACCCTGTATAGGGGTGTTTATTGCTGCCCTCCGTGCAAAATTTCTTCTATGAAAATTACGGCTATTAATTTCCGGTATATATCTTCTTCTATCAAAAATAGTGGTAATATATCCATTTTCTTTTGCAGTTTCTACTACATCATTCATGTATTTTTTTACACCAGAGAATCTTTCAAAGTATTTATCAATATAATTTTCTGCTTCTTTACGAGAAATACCTAAATCCCTGGCTAAGCCATATGGACTCATTCCATAAGCGATACCAAAATTAATAACTTTAGCATGACGACGCATGTCAGCAGTCACTTCATCAGCATCTACCTCAAAGACCTCGCTAGCCGTCTGGGTATGTATATCATCACCATTTCTAAAGGCTTCTATTAGATTTTTATCCCCACTAATATGTGCCAATACTCGCAATTCAACCTGGGAATAATCAGCTGCCAATAAATACCAATCATCATTCTGAGGTATAAAGGCCTTCCTGATTTCTCGCCCTTCCTCTGTCCTAATTGGTATGTTTTGTAAATTAGGATCTGTACTACTAAGACGCCCAGTTGCTGTAACCATTTGATTAAAACTAGTATGGAGCCTTCCATTTTCTTTATTAATAAGTGGTGGTAAGGCATCTACATATGTAGATTTTAGTTTTGCAAGTTGGCGATATTCCATAATTAATGGAATAATTTCATGTTTATCATGAAGTTCTTCCAAAACCTCAATACCTGTAGAATAACCTGTTTTAGTCTTTTTAATTACAGGTAAGCCTAATTCCTCAAAAAGAATTACACCTAACTGTTTAGGGGAGTTTATATTGAATTCTTCTCCAGCGAACTTATAGATCTGACTTGTTATTCCACTTAGTTCTTTGCCCCATTTATCAGATAATAAATTAAGATAAGATATATCCATTTTAATACCATTTAACTCCAACTCAGCCAATACTTCTATAAGAGGTAACTCTATATCCTTTGATAAGCTTACTAAATTAACCTCTTTTAATTTTTCATCTAAGATAGCTTTTAACTGATATAGTCTAGATAAAATTAAGCCATTTTTTCTCTCTTCTGTAATATCATCAGGTAAAACAAGATTTAATTCTTTTTTTAATTGTTCCTCCAATGACGGCAGTTTATCAGATGGATTTAATAGATATGTAGAGAGTAATGGGTCAAATTTCAATCCCGATAAATTTATACCCTGATTTTTTAATATTATTTGTGTCTCTTTTGCATGTAATATATATTTTTCTATCTGATTATTTTCCAGGATATCAGTAAATGACTTTAAAACTTTTTCATTAAAAGGTAATGAGTAAATATCCTGCTCATTTAGAGCAACAAGAAAACCATTTACATTAGCGCTAACAGGATAACTATAATTATCCAATAAAATATCAAAGGCCATTGTTTTCTGTTTTTTGATTTCATTTATTAAATTAAGTATTTTTTTTTCATCATCAATTTCTTTAAATGATATTGTATCAAGTTCAATTTCCTCATTTTCTCTAAATTTATCTAAAAGACTGCTAAAGCCCAATCTCTCCAATAAAGGCATTAATACCTCTCGATTAGGTTCACCCATTTTACACTTAGTAAAGTCAAAATCTATCGGAACATCAGTTATAATTGTACCTAACATTTTACTCATCTTTGCCTGATCAGCATACTTTTCTAGATTCTCTTTACGCTTCTTACCAGATACCTTATCAATATTGTCCAGGACATTTTCCAATGAAGAAAATTCTTTCAGAAGAGATATGGAAGTCTTTTCCCCAATACCTGGTACACCAGGAATATTATCCGAACTATCACCCATCAACCCCTTCATATCCCTTAGTTGATCTGGTTCTATCTCATATTTTTC
This sequence comes from Halanaerobiales bacterium, assembly GCA_016278415.1. The sequence continues at coordinate 410 of JADQBV010000441.1, read as the reverse complement.
CTTAACCTTTTTTAAATCATACTTAACTAAATCCGTTATTCCTCTACGAGTATAAAAGATATTTATTTTTTCGCTAACTAATTGCAATGCATCCCTATCCCCTGTTACTATTTTTACATCCAAATCCTTACCCTCACCTATTTTAGCAAGTGTACCTATAAGGTCATCTGCTTCAAATCCCTCTTTGCTTACGATAGGTATATCTAAACCCTTTAACAAAGTTTTAATTAAAGAAAACTGCGGGCTCAACTCATCGGGCATTTTCTTTCGATTGCCTTTATAATCGTCATACTCTTTATGTCTAAAGGTAGGTGCCTTTTTATCAAAGGCTACAATTAAATAATCTGGACTTTCATCTTCAATTAATCTAAATAACATCCTTGCAAATCCAAAAACAGCATTTGTATATT
>JADQBV010000396.1 GCA_016278415.1 Halanaerobiales bacterium | reverse complement strand
AAGGCTGTCCAACTTATTGCTAACCAAAAAGGACTTAATCCCTTCTGTTTATTTAAAAAGACAAATGTACATGCCCATAATCCATAAATTAGTCCAAATAAAACAAAGACTAAAAGAAATAAAAAAATAGCAGAAATTATAGGTAGACCACTAAATTCAACTAAAGGATAGTACAACCAGAATGACGATGAAAAAATTATAGTTATTCCCAACAATGTACCAGCTATAAAATACCTGGAGTATCTAGCTTTGCTTTCTCTTATAAGGGCATATAAAAAAGGAATCATACCTACCCAGCTTAATAAATATAAATGAGGATAAGAAAATGGTAAAGATATTATAAATCCAGAGACGATTGCTAATAGAAAGATTGAATATTTTTTCAATGTTACACCTCACTAGTTAATAGATTAATATGTCCATTGTTTTAAACCTTCCATATCTTTTATAAAAATCCTATTACCATTTATTTCAATTAACTCTTCATTTTTAAATTCACTTAAAGTCCTGCTAACTGTTTCTCGCGTTGTCCCAATGAAACTAGCCATTTCTTGTCTATTTAATTCTAATGAAAATTTATTTTTTTTATCTCCAAATTTATATAGTAAATCTATTAATAAAATGGCAACACGACCCTTAGTGTCTCTTAGTCCTAGGTCTTCTATTTTCTTCTGTGCCCGGTGTAATTTTAGTGCCATTTCTTGCAACATGCCCCATCCCAGTACAGGATTTTTATAAAAATAATCTTTAAACCTACTCCTTGATAAAAAAACGACTTCTGCATCCTCCATTGCTATAGCTGTAGCCGGGTATTCATCGATACCAAACAACACTACTTCCCCAAATACATCTCCTGCTTGAAGAATCTCTAATATCTGTTCTTCCCCAGAAGAACTACTCTTTAGAGCTTTTATCTTCCCTGATCGTACGAAATATACATTTTCACCAGAATCACCTTGATAAAAAAGTGTAGAGCCTGCTGCATATTGTTTTTCCCCTAATAGTTTAATTACCTCAGACATATTTTTTTCATCCAACTTAGAAAAAAGTGTAAAATTCTTTAAAAAACTATAGTCTTCTGCTTTATACAAAGTTCTTCCTCCTTGATTATCTCCTCTATCCGCTCACTTTCGTCTATTACTTTATTCCTTACATAATCATATGCATAACAGGCACCATCTACTAATCGTGTTCTCAGATTACCACAGGCCTCTTTGTTCCCTTTGAGATGTGGTGCATCAATCAATCCTATCTTAATAGCCTTTGCTAATACCTCGGGAGTGCTTAAGGGACTATGGCATTTATAGATACTATTTGCCATTTTAATAATCCCATTTATCAATAAATCAGCTTCTAGAATTAATCTATCTCTTCTTTTTTTTACCACAGGGTCTGTTATAAAATCTGTGTTGTAATAAGTAAGGTTATTAATTACTTGTTTCGCAATCTGACAACTTTCTATTACGTCATCACTATTAGCTGCATGGTCAGCCTCCGAAAAAGCAACTACATGAACAATATCAGGTTTTAATGACATACCCAAAAAGGTTGAGTAAGCAAGTTGTCCCTTTGCCTTATTTATATTAATAGGAAAGCTGCTTAAACCTGCCCTAACCTGTGTTAATACCTTAAATTCATCATCAACTAATTGTGAAATCAAAGACTTTTTAGCAAGCATTTTAGCTATATCCATTTTCGCAGATGTACCATTTGGCGTATTAAACATATATTGAGCAATATAGGTTTTTACACCCATTTTTTTTGCATTGTATGCTGCTAGAAACGCCATTACAACAGCTATTGTATCATGTGCATCTCGTAAACTCCAGTGATGTGACTCATTTACTTCTACAGGAATACCTCTTTCACCATGCCATTTCATTAAAAGTTGATTTTCTTTAATAGAATCTAATAAACTACGAGGTCCGCGACCATCCAATTTATTATACCAGGAAAGTGGTACTGCACACCAGGCATTTTTTATATTTTTTGACAAAAGATCTGCCATTTTAAAAACATCTCTAGTCCCACTATATGATCTCATCAATGGATAATTACCGGTTCGGGTTGCCTGATATAACTTTTGTAAGTCTTGCACAGTTCTAATAGGAACACCCCCAGCCCCTTTCTCATCCTCATCCATCTCTTTTGGTCTAAAAAAACTCTCTTGGGCGTTCTGATCAGGACCTAAAGATATTATATCAAGAACCTTACTATCAGCAATTTTTTTGATACCCTCAACAGTTTTTTCAATAGATGGTAAACCAAAATGATGTCTAATTAATGGGTATGGTGATTTCATCTCGATCCTGGACAATAAATCATTACTATATAAAGTCTCAGTTGTATTATAATCTCTTTCCTCAAGGTATGCAATTATTTCTTCAAGTTCTTCTTCACCACTAAAGACCCTATCAAAAAAAGAAAGTGTCCGGGCCTTTTTAGCAACAGGTACAGTCCCACCAAAAAGAAATTTTCTAGAGCAAAGTTCTTTTTCAATGGCCAATGATTTCAATCTTTTTAAGATATTATAGCCAGTTTCCGGTGTTAAACGATAAGAAACCCCCACCATATATGGATCGCTCTCCTGTACAACATCCAATAAATAATCTACTGATATTGCAGGTCCTAAGAATTTAGTATTATAGCCGTGATCTTCAGCAAGTCGTAGAAAATTTAACACCCCTGCTACATGGACACAATTTCCTATAGAAGCCCCAATAATCAATCTACTACTCATCACTACTCGACCTCCTTTTGATAATTAATAGAATTATTATACAATAGATTATCCTGTCTATTTAAATTTCGTATTAAACGTCTATTTATAGCAGGATGAACTTTTACTTTTTCCGTCGAACCATTATTAACTAAATTAATTATTTCATTAGGAGAAAGAGTACTAATACCCAATGATTCAACAGTCCTTCCTTCCATTCTAAAATCACGATTATAAACTGTATTAGCAAGATCAATAATCAAATCTATGGTAGGTGTTTCAACACTACACATTTTTGCAAAAGAAGAAATAGGTACAAGACTCATCGGTACATCCTCTAGAACATAACGGTGATTCATAGATCCAGGTGCAGATATTCCTTGATACTGACAATTATTCTTTAATAATTCATTCAAGTTTTTCCCTTTAGCGTCATATGATAACCTCAACCAATCTTCAGCTGATAACGGTATTATATCAAATGATTCTGCTACTTTCATTCTTTCAATATCCATTTTTTTAATAATATTACACACTGCAGAAGAAATACCATCCTGATAGTATTCAAAGCACCCTGAAGTAGTTTCTATCCAGGCCATATTTAGAAGTGTTGGTGCTGGATGGAAGATAGCACCTATATTATCTAAACTTGTCTTAAGAACATTTTCCACAGGTGAGAATTGTGGTAAAAATCTATTTAGTTTATCAATAAACTCCCTTGTACGGTTACTGGGAAAGGCAGCAATAGCAACACGATTTTTTATCCCAAAGATTTTAGCACGAGCTGGTCCAATTACTCTACTTGCAAATATGAAGGTTTGTGCTTCAGAGATAATGACATCTGCATTACATTTATTTGACTTTAAGACATTATAAAATTCCAATGCGCCACCTGTACGACCTGGGTTTAAAATGATAGTTTGACCATCTTTTAGATATTCTGACATTTTTTTTGCCAATGAACGATGGGCAATCGCCGGTGTAACTATCATAATTAAATCAACACCTTTAATTGCATCTTCAATACTACTTGTTACTTTATTTAAACGACCAAACCCTTTACAAATACCGGACAAATAGATACCACCAATCTCCTTAATTGCCCCTATCCTCATAGAGTTCCGATTGTATAGATTAACTCTACAACCCTTTAATGCTAAATATGCGGACATTGCCTGTCCCCCATTACCCGCTCCTATTACAGCAATATTCACAAAATGACACCTCCAAATAAAATCTAATATTCTGAATAGTTAGTTTAATTAACTATAAGCACAATATATACTATCAATGCTATAGATACTTATTGCACTATTCTTATGAACCCTAACAATTAAAAAATAAATACCTTGTTCGTGTTTAAAAACCAAAAAGATAGAAAAATATCAAAGAAAGAGTATCTGCTAGTTAAAAAACCCTTTTCTGATATTTATGTATGTACTTCTATTCCTCTTTTATAGTTTATCTGGCACATAAATTCATCTTAATTATACCATATTTTGATTAGAAAAACAACAAAAAGTTGAATTTATTGGTAATTAAATCCAAACCCCATCGAGTTGAATGTACTGTTTTAAGCAATTTTTTATAGTTAATAAGAACCCAGGGCTGATCTTTAGAACATCCTTTAAGCTTCTACTTAAGTGATGAAAAAAGACACATATCACTTATTCAACCATCTGTTATCACAGAAAAATATGTTTGAATAAGTGATATGTGCCTATATGCCTAATATATAACTCTATTATCATTTAGTTTCATACTGAAATTACACATACCCCGATCAAACCAGGTCCAGCATGAACTACCATAGCAGGACTAATTTCACCTAAAGAAATTTCTTTAACATTTTTTAATTCTTTAATTCGATTCAATAATCCTTCTGCTTCTTCCTGGGCATCTGCATGCATAACATCAACATAGCACTTACCCTTCATAATCTTCTTTTTAGCAATATCATAAAGCTTATTAATTGAAGACTTCCTGCTTCTACTTTTATCAACTGTATAATATTCGCCGTCTTCGTTTATAGAGATAATAGGTTTTATATTAAGTAATTGACCAATTGTACCTCGCACTTTACCTATCCTACCACCTGCTTTAAGATACTTTAATGTTTTAACTACAAAGTTAAGATCAATATCATCTATTTTTTCCTTAGTTTTCTCTACTATTTCTTTGAAATCCAAATCTTCATCTATAAGGTTTTTAGCATATAGAACTAACCTTCCAAGTCCCATTGATAAAAGTTTTGAATCAATAACTTCAACAGTTATATCATCCATCTCCTTACTAACCATTTTACTAATATTAGCTGTACTACTTAAGCCAGTAGATATATGTATAGCTAGTATATGAGTATATCCCTTTTCCTTTAATTCCATAAATTTATCTTTTATTTCACCGGGTCCCGGCATTGATGTACTAGGAATCTCTTCCATAAACCTTCTGTACACATCTTTTGGATTGATATTAACTCTATCCAAGAACTGACCTTCTTTGTAAATAATTTTTAATGGAAGAAATTTGATTGATAGGTCATTTAGAATATCAGCAGATAAATCAGAAGTACTATCTGTAACTAAAGCAATTTTATTAGCCATTTTTCTCCTCCTCATATTAATAAATTAATATATCTTTGAAAATACTAGAATTATCTATATTTTATTATTTATTATATCATAAATTGAGTGTTTTTAATAATTTATATCAAAGTACGTTATAATTTTTTTGATAATTTCAGTCCAATTATCTACTCTAAATATCAAATTGGAATCCATTAAGTCTTGATTGTGGTATTTATTTAGTAGAATTACTGGAATACCTTCAGCGGTCAACTCAGATGTATTTGAGGCACTATCTTCAACAAAAAGTTTAATTCCTTTCTCAACTGCCAGTGGGGCTTTGTTTTCATCATGTATTAAAGATGTATGGGGTATATCGTATTTCTCTAACCATTCATATGTGACCCAATCATATTTAGCATTTCTGGCAGTAATCAAATGGATTTCAAAATCTTTTTCTTCAAGAAAATTTATAGTCTTCAGTGCGCCTTCCATTGGTTTAACATTTCTAATAAGCTCTTCCATTTTTTCTTCCATGAAAGATTCAACAACATCTATGGAAAGACCATAGGCCTTGGTGAATAAATAGCTTTGTTCAATCCTTTCTAAGTCACGACCCAAATACTTACATAGTGCGTCATGCCATATGTTGTCATTAGGATGGCTTTCATCAGTAATAACTCCATCTATATCAAATCCTATTATTTTTTCCACTTAATTATACTCCTCTCAATTATATAAAAATATTATATATTATTAATTATCATCATAAATATATTATTTCATTCATTTATTCTATCTTTAATTTAAAAAATATCACGCAGATAACATTCAGTATTTATTTATTTGCTAAATTAAGGCTAAGCTGACTGGACAATATAAAACAAATCTTTACTAATAGTCTACTATCTATTATTCTACAAAGTATAGACATATCCTCTATAATCTATTTAAATTACTGGTAATAGAGAAAAAATAACCAATATTTGTTATTCATAATATTACTATAAATCAGATGTTATACCCATCCGATTCATAGCTTTTTTGGCTAAAATACTTATCTAGTCTGAGCTTAATTCAAATAAAATATAACAAACCGACAGTAAAAATTACTGTCGGTTTGTTAAAAACTTTATATTATGTTTTCAATATTTCACTTATCTTACTTAACAGACTTAAGCTGATTTAAATAATCAAGTCCATCATCAAGAATAAAAATAGTATCTTTATCAAGTGATTTTTCATATGACTCCAGAGTTCTCCAGAAATAATAAAAATCTGGATCAGCACTATATGCCTCATTATAAATTTGTAAAGACATAGCATCACCTTCACCACGTAGTTCTTGCGCCCTCATGTTAGCCTGTGCCACAATAATTCTAGCCTCTTTTTCAGCTTCAGCTCTTAAAATTTGGGCTTCCTTTTCACCTTCGGCTCGGATTTCTTTTGCTTTTTGCTCTCTTTCTGAACTCATTCTTTGATGAACAGCAGTTTCGTTAGCCTCTGGTAAATCAGCTCTCTTTATTTTAACATCAATTAACTTTATTCCGTAATCCATAAGCTGCTTTTTGCTTTTTTCAGTAATTGTAGTTAAATATTCCGATCTCTTTCCTGAAACAATATCATTAAAAGATTGTGAAGCTAATTTATTCCTAAGATTAGAATAAACAATATCATCAATGCTCATTTGGGCACTACCCAACCTTCCACCCATCGATTGAATAAACTTAATTGGATTATCTATTTTCCAGATAGCGTAATTATCTACATATAATATCTTCTGATCTGAAGTAATTAATTTTCTAGGCTCTATATCATATGAAAGTAATCTATCCTCTAAATAAACTACACTTTGAATAATAGGAATTTTTGTATATAAACCAGGTTTTTTAGCCACCTTTACTATTTCACCAAACTGCTTAACCACAGCAGTGTTTGTCTCATCTACAGTAAATAAAAACATATTATATACCAACATAGCTAGCAGAATAACAACTGCAAATACTATTAATTTTTTCATTCTACCATACCCCCATCATTATTAAGCACTCTATTAATATCAAGTAGCTTCAAAACACTACTACCTGATGACTCTTCTGTTATTACAATTTTTTGGGTTCCTGGTAATATTTTTTCCATACTCTCAATATATAGCCTTGCTTTCGTTACTTCTTTACTTCCCATATTGTATTTAGCTAGAACATCTTTAAACTTAGCCACATCACCCTGAGCTGAAGTTATCTTTTCTTCTTTATAGGCTTCAGCATTATTTATAATTCCAGCAGCCTCTGCCTCTGCTTCAGGCACTACCTTATTTGCATATGATCTGGCCTGGTTTACATATGTCTTGCGATCTTCATGGGCACTATTAACATCATCAAAGGCCTTAGCTACCTCTTCTGGTGGATTGGCGTCCTGAAGTTCAACAGTATTAACTAAAATCCCTGTCTGGTAATCATCAAGTAATGATTGTAGATCATCTTGAACAGATTGTTCAATTTCAGCCCTGTCAACAGTGATTATATCTGTAAGGTTTCTTTTAGCTATTTCTTCCCTGATTATAGCCTCGGACATTGCCTTAATCATTGACTCTTGATCTATTAAATTAAATACAAACTTTTCAGGGCTTTTCACCTTATACTGTACAGCAAATTCTATATGAACAATATTACTATCTCCTGTCAGCATCTGGGCTTCCTCTTTATTAGTCCTATACCTTGGGTTTGGAGGTGGTGATATTGTTGTATACCCAACCTCGATTTTTCTAACCTCACTAATATTAACTATAAGTGCTGATTCAATAGGTGCAGGAATATGATAATTAAGCCCAGGGCCAACTGTCCTAACATGTTTTCCAAATCTCTTTACAAGACCAACTTCTGCTTGTTTAACAGTATAAAACCCTTGGGCCGCCCATAACCCTACTAAAACTATAATTATAAGCCAACCTGTTCCACCCCGCATAAACTTTTTTATTGTTGAAAAAGCACTATTAATATCTATTGTTTCCTTGTCATTAAACGGTTGATTAGTGTTTTCATCCATAGTAAATATTACCCCCTTTATCTATTAAAGAATAAAAATTTTTAATTGAGTGATTTTAATATCGTAACAGACTTCCGTAAGACATCAAAAAGTAAAACCCTGACTAAAATTTTAGTCAGGGAATAGTTGCTATATCTAACAAACATTATTTACTTTATAATTTAACAACATTTGCAGCCTGTGGGCCACGATCGCCTTCAACTACTTCAAATTCAAC
>JADQBV010000365.1 GCA_016278415.1 Halanaerobiales bacterium | reverse complement strand
CCTTGATTGTATCTTTCATATGAAGTTGCCAGGAGTCACCTTTGTCTAGCACTGCAGCAATACCCCCCTGAGCAAACTGGGTATTGCTGTTCTCTAATTGTTCCTTAGTCAATAGAGTAACATTACCCAATGAGCTTAATTTTAATGCTGTATATAATCCAGCTATCCCAGTTCCAACAACAAGGAAATCCGTATTTATGGTTTTTATTCTTCCATCAATATTTTCAACCTTTTTGTTGATTTTTTCATTATTTTTCATATATTTATTTCACCTGGCCAATTCTAGCATCTTATTTAAAGATTGGTAAGCCTTTTCCCCTATATTCTCAGAGATAATTATTTCAAACTCAGTATTTTCTAGAGAATTCAAAACTTTATCCAGATGAGTTTTTTTCATATTTGGACAGATTAACTTTGGACTCAAAATGTAAAATTTCTTATCTGGATTCTCTTTTTTAAGCTGATATAAAATCCCCTGTTCCGTCCCAATTATTAAAGTGCCTTCATTACTCTCCCGTGCAAATTTCAATATACCTGCAGTACTACCTACATAGTCAGCCATTGCTACTACCTCTGGCCTACATTCAGGGTGTATTAAAATAGGTGCTTTAGGGAGTTTTCTCCTGACTTTCTCTATATCTTCGGTCTGAACCCGATAATGAGTATTACAATATCCATCCCAAACAACTACCTCTTTATTAGTTCGGTCTGCTACATATGTACCCAGGTTTTTATCAGGTACAAACAATATTTTATCATTATCAATAGACTCAACTATCTGTAGGGCATTTGAAGAAGTACAACAAACATCACTTTCTGCTTTCACTGCAGCAGTCGAATTAACATAAGTAACTACAGTATAACCTGGATATTTATTCTTCATTTCCCTCAGTCCAGCAGCATCTACCATATCTGCCATAGGACAACCCGCCATCTTCTCTGGTAATACAACGGTCTTTTCAGGAGAAAGAATCTTTGCACTCTCAGCCATAAACTTAACTCCACAAAAAACTATCATATCAGCATCTGTTATAGCAGCTTTCTGACTTAATCCAAATGAATCCCCTAAATAATCTGCTATATCCTGTACCTCATTATGTTGATAATAATGAGACAAAATAATTGCATTTCTTTCTTGCTTCAAGACCCTTATTCTACTTATCATTTCTTCTGTACTGAGATTATCATACATGTATTAATATACCTCCATTAAATTCTCTATAATAACTACTAGAAAGCTAAAATCCAACATTTTTATCAGATTTATTGTTAGTTTTAAAATATTAGTGAGAATTGTTTTTTATAAATATTATAAAAGTATTATTTACTTATTAATATTTATAATATCTTTATAAATATGGCTTGTCAAGTTTTTAACATTAAATAACCCCAATAATACTGAATACCTAATGATCTGTACTTTTATTTAGAATTTTTATTTAGAATTTTAAATATAAATAATCTGAAATATTATTTATTTTCTTAAGTTAAAATTTATTGTAAAGACAAAAAATAACCCCCGGTTATTTATATCCGAGGGCACATTATATTATTTAAACTGTACATTACATTCTTTATACTGTTAGATTACATTCTTTACAATTAGATTTAATTAAATCATATCTAAGCAATGCTTTTATCATATAAGCGTAGATTGGTATATGAATTAACTGTCCTACTATCCTTGGTATAATCGTAGCCTCAAAAGGAATTGCAAATAGCATCTCTAAGAATATTGGAACAAGTATAATAGATGAAATAATTTGACCTACAGCAATAGCTATTAATAGGGTTAGATAGTTTATTCTCTGTTTAAAGAGATAATGAACTATTAAACCTGGTATAAACCCAGTTAAAAATGAAGTGAGCGTAAAGTGAGGCATATAAGCACCCATTGGATTTATAAGATATCCCAACACATCGCTTACTGCTCCTACTATCCCACCAGCAAGTGGGCCAAACAAAACACTAGCAAGTATAATAGGCAAACCACCAAAGCCAATCCTTATACCCTCAACACCACCAATAGCAATTCTTATACTAAATATACGTGTTAAAATTATACTCAAAGCAATCATAAATGATAAATAGACTAAACGTCGAGTAGAATGTTGCATCATTATCCACCTCCTTCTCTTATGGGTGGCAGATATCTGCACACCAAAGAGAAAGATTTATTTCTACTCTCTGGCAACAGCGGACGCGGTAATCATACCGCAACCTTATTGGTATATCAAAAAGAGAATTTGATATTTTAACCAAAAGGTATTTCGTCTTAAGGCAACGTCCCATCCTTAAGCACTCTTACGCATGATCCCTACTCAGCCACTTTTATTTTAATAAAAGTGTAACACAGTAACCTAACAAAAACAAGTTCATATTTAACATTTTTCATATTATTATAACTATGGTTAATCCCCAAATAGTTAGTAGAAGCCTCCGAATATTTTGCTATGACTATCTCGAAGATTCAAATCTATAAATTATGATTACGTTACTAAAAAGAGGAATTTGAGTTACTTCATTTATTTTAATTATTGATTCATTATAATTCAAGGTTAGCAAAGTTACACTCTTCAAATTATAAAATTTTGGTATTATCTTTAGAATAATCCCGAAATTTTACCATCTTTATCAATATCTATTAACTCGGCTGATGGTTTTTTAGGCAAGCCCGGCATTGTTAAGACTGGTCCAGTTAGCGGTACTACAAAACCGGCACCAGCAGATAGATTGATTTCTCGAACAGAAACCTTAAAATTCTCAGGTCTCCCCAACAATGACGGATTATCAGAGATAGAGCTTTGTGTTTTAGCCATGCAGACAGGTAATTTACTATATCCTAATTCTTCATATTGCTTTATCTGTTTTAAGGCTTTAGAACTGAAATCTACACCATCAGCACCATATATTTCACAGGCAACTTTCTCAATCTTTCCTTGAAGAGGTAGCTTATCTTCATAAATAAAGTTAAACTTACTTTCCTCTTTTTCTAAAATATCCAGAAGTTTCTCTGCTAGCTCAATTCCACCTTCCCCACCTTTAGCCCAGATTTCTGATAAAGCTACACGTACACCTAATTCCTGGCACATCTCTTTGACTAATTCTAACTCAACTTCAGTATCATCAGGGAATCTATTAATTGCAACTACAAGTGGAACACCGAATTTGTTGATGTTCTCTATGTGTTTTTTAAGATTTTCAAAACCCTTTCTTACCGCTGCTATATTTTCACCTTTTAATTCCCCTTTATCTACACCTCCATGCATCTTCAAAGCACGAATTGTAGCAACAATCACAGTAGCATCTGGTTTTAAGTTAGCGTAACGACACTTGATATCATAGAACTTCTCGGCTCCAAGATCAGCACCAAATCCGGCCTCAGTAACGGCAACATCTCCGAATTTAAGAGCCATTTTGCTTGCCATTATGCTATTACAACCATGAGCTATATTAGCAAAAGGACCACCGTGAATGAAAGCCGGAGTATTCTCTAGTGTCTGTACTAAGTTCGGTTTGATAGCATCTTTTAATAATGCAGTCATTGCTCCCTGCATATTTAAGTCTCTGGCTGTAACTGTTTCACTTTGATATGTATATCCTATTACAATATTACTAATCTTTTCTTTTAAATCTTCAAGATTATTAGCCAGACATAAAATCGCCATAATTTCTGAAGCAACAGTGATCATAAAACTATCTTCACGAGGAACACCATTTGCTTTACCACCAAGACCAACAATAATATTTCTGAGTGCCCTATCATTCATATCAACAACTCGTGGCCAGTTAACTTTAGTTGTATCTATACCCAGTTCATTACCCTGCTTAATGTGGTTATCAATTGCTGCTGATAATAAATTGTGAGCAGCACCAATTGCATGAATATCACCTGTAAAATGGAGGTTTATATCCTCCATAGGAACTACCTGTGAATAACCACCACCTGCCGCTCCACCTTTTATACCCATAGTCGGCCCAAGTGATGGTTCCCGTAGAGCAATCACCGCTTTTTTTCCAATTCTATTTAAGGCCTGACCTAATCCTACTGTTGTAGTGGTTTTGCCTTCACCTGCAGGAGTAGGAGTAATGGCAGTAACAAGAACTAACTTACCATCCTTTTTATCTGCATATTTCTTAAATACATCTAAATCTATCTTCGCCTTGTATTTCCCATATTGTTCAATATCATCTTCTTCTAGTCCTATCTCTTCAGCTATTTCAAGTATTGGCTTCATTTTTGCTAATTGAGCGATTTCAATATCTGTTTTCACCTATATTCCTCCCTTGAGTTAAAATAATAAAAACTGTTAAATAATTGATTAATTATTACAAAAAATGCTACATATAATTATTCAAGAAATATTAGAATTATCCTTCTTTTTAGTATATATTTAGCTCCTTTTAAGCCAAGGAAAAGCTTACTCAACTTTTTAAAGAAAGATATGATATACAAACTATTTAATGTCGTCTAATTTTGTGCCTCATTATTATCGTATATATATATTATTGTGTCTAAGAAAAAAATAAATATAAGTTGTTTAATCTATTGAAATAATATAGAGGCTACAGAGATAAACGGACTAATGAAAATAGAAATATATATTAACGTAATCCACGGCTGATAATCAATATACATTTCTTTGAATGTCATACTCCATGGGTGTTTAATTAATACCCATGCAACTAAATCAAATAAGATAGTTATCGCTGTCCAAGTTAAACCAATCATAAAAGCCTCATACCATATATTATTTGCTGCTACCTGTACAAGATATATGTAAGCGAAAATTGGCCATATTATAATATTGTAAAGAGAATGATATGGGACTGTTTTTGCATATGCATCAATGTCATAAAAGGAGTTTACCTCTTTAGTTTTATCTTCATTTTCCATTCCCAGCACCTTCCAATTAAAGACTGTGTGGCCGATACCTATCAACGTTATTACAATATAACCTGACCAGTACCATAACATAGATAATCCTAAGTTGATCATATTTATAATCCCCTTTACTTATTTGTATCTTTCAATTGTACACGGTCATTAAAATATGTCTTATACCCAAGACTAACAAGTAAGAATACCGTCAGTGTTACACTACCCAATATTCCCATCATAATTGCAATTTGGTATTTTATAGCTGTCACTGGCGATGTCCCCGATAGAATTTGTCCTGTCATCATTCCAGGAATAAAAATAATACCCATTCCCATCATTGAATTAATTGTTGGCAGAATAGCTGAATAAAAAGCCTTTCGAACTGTTTCAACAGTTGCTTGTTTAGCTGTTGCCCCTAACATCAAAGCTGTTTCAATCCTATTTGTATTATTCTTAATACCACTAGATAATCGCTCAGCACCAAGCGATATACCAGTCATTGAATTACCAATTAACATCCCTGATATAGGAATGAAATATTGAGTCAGATACCATGGTTGAATCTTAACAACTACAAAAAGAAAAAATGTAATACTGATAATAGTTCCAGTAACCATAGATATAGCGATTATCCTTTTCATTTTTTTACTTAAATTTTCATCTATTCGGTCATAGATATTTTTAACGGCAAAAATCTCCATAATTACAATGGCCAATATTGTATATAATGGTGTAGGATTCTTAATGATATATTCTAAAACATATCCTACAAGTATTAATTGAATTGTCATTCTAATACTTGCCAATATTATCTGACTTTCATGACCAACTTTTTTGCTTCTTACAATAAATAAAAGTATTAATACAAAGATATAGGCTGAAACAAGTGACCAAAGTTGTATTTGTATTATATCACTCATTTCCCTGCCTCCTTTTCATCTTTTTCTGTTATCCTACCCTTATCTACCCTAATGATTCGATCTCCATATTTCCTGGCAATTTCTCCAGAATGGGTCACCATAATTAATGTCCCCTTTTTTCTTTTTATATAATTTACAACCATATCAATAATAAAATCTTCAGTATCTTCATCAAGGGCTGAGGATGGTTCATCTAGTAACATTATTTCCGGTTTAAGTAAAAGAACAGCACCCAGGGCCAAACGTTGTTTTTCTCCCCCTGATAAATTTGACGCATCGGCATCTAAATCTATATCAAGATATACTTTTTTCAATATTTTTAACAATTGACTGTCCTTAAAAGAAATACCATGAAATTTTGATCCGACTAAAAGATTATCTCGAACAGTCCCTGGAAAAATAATAGGATTTTGCCCTAACATAACTACCTTTCGTCTTAATGCTACTGGATCCATTTCCTTCAGTTCCTTTCCTTTAAAGACTATAGAACCTGTATCATAACTGTAAAGGTGATTCAGTAACTTTAATAAGCTAGTCTTCCCACCACCACTTTTACCTAAAATACAGGTAATTTCTCCCTCTTCTATCTTCAGACTGTCAATAGAAATAATATCTTTATATTTAACGTTCTTAATTTCAAACAAATAAAACCCTCCTATCTTAACAATACTTTTATCATAATAATAACAGATAACCCTAACTTATGAAGAAAAGCCAGTCTATATAGACTGGCTTTAGTAATATGTTTCTAAATAATTAAGAGTATCACCTTTTTAAATAATCATGTTACTAGCAAGTCACTTTCTCTTAATTCATTTAATTAATAAGCTATTTGTTATTTTCCTGACTATTGTTCTTTTTATTATCTGTTTTATCATTTTTATTATCTAATTTTCTCTTATTATTTTTATTATCTTTATTACTTTTTATATCTTGCTTATCTTCTTTATTATCATCTTCATGCTCTTTTTTAAGGTCCACACCAGCATCCTCTTCTTCAATAGGATCTAATGGTTCACCTTCCATTAATTTTCTTATCTGCTCAGCGTTAAGGGTTTCTCTTTCTTTAAGAGCTCTTACAATCCTCTCAACCTTAGCTGTATTATCTTTAAGGAGTTTTAAGGCATTTCGATAACACTTATTAATTATCGAGCTAACTTCCTGATCAATTTCAGCTGCTACTTCCTCACTATAATTCCTTTGTCTGGATATATCTCTACCCAAAAATACCTGCTCATCATGTTTCTGCCCTAAAGTTAAAGGACCAAGCTTATCACTCATACCATATTCAGTAACCATAGCTCGAACAAGTTGAGTAGACCTTTCCATATCATTATGAGCACCTGTACTAATATCATCAAGGAAGGTTTCTTCAGCAGCTCTTCCTCCGAGAAGCGAAGTAACCTTATCTAATAGCTCATTCTTAGTCTGGAAGTTTCTTTCTTCCTCAGGTAAAGGTATTGTATAACCTCCAGCTCTACCCCTGGGAACAATTGTAACTTTATGAGTTCTATCACCATGCTCTAACAATTCACCTAAGATAGCATGACCTGTTTCATGATATGCAACAAGATTTCGTTCTTTCTTTGAAACAACTTTACTCTTTTTAGCAGGACCAGCAATAACTCGATCAATAGCATCATCAAATTCATCCATACTAATAATATTCTTCTTTCTTCTTACAGCAAGTATTGCCGCTTCGTTAGCAAGGTTCTCCATATCAGCACCAGTAAATCCAGGTGTCCTTTTAGCTAATACTCTTGTATCAACATCATCAGAGATAGGCTTACCCTTAAGGTGTATTTTTAAGATACCTTCACGTCCTCTTACATCTGGACGATCAACAACAATTTGTCTATCAAATCTGCCAGGTCTCAATAAAGCTGGGTCCAATACATCAGGTCTATTAGTAGCAGCCATAATGATTATTCCTTCATTTGGCTCGAAACCATCCATTTCAACCAATAACTGATTCAGGGTTTGTTCTCTTTCATCATGCCCGCCTCCTAAGCCGGCACCCCTTTGTCTCCCAACAGCATCAAGTTCATCAACGAAAATAATACATGGAGAATTTTTCTTTCCCTGTTCAAATAAATCCCGAACACGTGAAGCACCAACACCAACAAACATTTCGACAAAATCAGAACCACTTATAATAAAGAATGGTACTCCCGCTTCACCAGCTACTGCCCTAGCCAAAAGGGTTTTACCAGTTCCAGGAGGTCCTACAAGTAGAACTCCCTTAGGAATCTTAGCACCCATTTTTGTGAATTTACGAGGTCCTTTTAAAAACTCTACTACTTCTACCAGTTCTTCCTTTACCTCTTCGTAATTAGCTACATCATCAAATGTAACATTTTTACCACTTTCACTTAATCTGGCTTTACTTTTGCCAAATGACATCATCTGATTTCCGCCACCCTGCATTTTCTGCATGATAAATATCCAGGCTATCACTAAAATTACTATTGGTAAAATATAACCCAGAATGGTCATCCACCATGGAGCTGTCGGTTCAGGGTCTGTATTAATCTCAACATTATTAGCCCTTAAAATGCTCATAATATCGGGTATAGCTTCTGCAGGTATAGGTACATTAAACTGCTTATTATTATATTCACCTTCTACCTCTTGATTACCAATTATAGTTACTTCATTTATCTTCCCCTCTTCAACCCTCTTAATCAAATCTGAGTAAGAAAAGTTTTCCAGCGTATCAGGGGTTTGCTGCATAAAAAACTGTGCTACAAAAATAGATAGTACAATTAATATTACATAAAA
>JADQBV010000226.1 GCA_016278415.1 Halanaerobiales bacterium | reverse complement strand
TATAAGTATTGACTCGATTGTCTTTCCTTAAAGTCATATGGATTATTCGCCTTTCGTGTGGCGGCATCGGTTCTAACATAACTTTCCTTCCAGTAGAAATTGCTTTATCAGCTAATCTCTTAGCCAATCTCTCAAGGGTTTTCTTTCTTTTGTCTCTATAACCTTCAGCATCAATTAAAACCCTATAATATGCTTCTGTCCTTTTATTTACTATTAAGGAAGTAAGATATTGAATGGCATCAAGGGTTTCACCGCGATGTCCAATTATTATTCCTAAATCCTTACTCCTTATATTATACATAACCTGTTCTTTGTTTGTTTCTTCTTCTATAAGTTCTATACTAGCCTCTACTGGCATGTTATCAAACATTTCTTCTAAGAATTCCATACCTATTTTTACAGGGTTAACTTTAGGCTTAACTTCAACAATAGCATTCCTTGTACCTATTAATCCCAGTAAACCCCTAGAACCTTCATCAATAACCTCTATTTCAGCTTCATCATCATTGATATCAAGTTTTTCTAAGGCCAATCTAATGGCTTCTTCAACAGTTTTAGCTTCCTGTTTAATCAGATCCATTATTCTTTTGCAACTCCCTTCGATTCAGGCTCATTATTAATAATATACTGTTGTAATGCTGTTAAAACTGTCTGTGTAAACCAGTATATCAATACACCTGCGGGCAATTGGAAACCTATAAATAATATGAATAAAGGCATCATCCACATCATTAAATTGTTTTGATTACTATTGCCAGATAGTTTTGTTGTTATATATGTTTGTCCTGCCATGGCTAGACCATTAATTATAACAAGTGCTATATCTGGTTGTGCTAAATCTTTAATCCACAAAAAAGTTGTTGCAGTCATATCTAGTCCATAAATAGCTCGATACAATGGAAAAATAATTATTAAAGTAAGAATCATAGGTAAACATCCAGCAGCTGGATTGACACCGTGTTCTTTATATAGAGCAGTCATTGCCTCTGTTTGTTTTTGCTTATCGTCTTTATATTTTTCCTGTATTTTCTTTAGTTCTGGTTGAACTCTTTGCATATCTTTCATTGACCGTGTCTGTTTTGCTGATAATGGATATAACAATAATTTAATAATAATCGTAAATATAATTATTGATAAACCATAATTCCCAACAATACCATTAATCGCCTCTAATGACTGTGACATTATATCTACTAACCAACCCATAAAATCATACTCCTCCTATTCTACCGGATCATATCCTCCTGAATTAAAGGGATTACATCTAAGTATTCTTTTTAAACCCATCCAACTACCTTTTATTGCTCCATATTTTTTTAAAGCCAGAACAGTGTATTCTGAACATGTAGGATAAAACCTACAACTTCTGGTAGTCCAGGGTGAAATAGCTTTCTGATAAAATCTAATAATAATAACCAGGACTTTTCTCATTTTATTCAATCCCCTATTCCTTTATTACCCTTAAATAAATCAGCCTTATTAAATAATTTAATAATATCCCTTTCCATTCCTAGATATTCAAGTTTTACAACCGGTTTTCTTACTATAATAACTATATCATAGCCCCTTTTTAAATTTTCTTTAAGTCTTATTATCTCCCTTAACCTTCTCCTGATTTTGTTTCTAACTACAGCATTTCCAATTTTTTTACTAATCGAAAAACCCAATCTGCTTGTATCAGTTCTATTAGGATAATAATATAAAACAAGGTTATATGTAGCTAAAGACTTTCCTCTATTATAAACCCTTTTGAAATCTTCACTCTTTCTTAATCTATCCACAAAATTAAGAACCCCCTGTAGTCAGTAAAAATCAAAAACCAAACATTATCTTGATACTATTTTTAACCATAATTTATCAAAACATGTATCCAAGTTTAATTACAAAGCTAATTATATGTTATTTGTCTATTGTAGTCAAGAAGTAATTGCTTATATATACATTGATTAAATATCATTTTTGTTGATAATCTAAGAATAATCTGATATTATGTTAGTAGTATGTCTAATTATATCTTAGTACTTTTATATATTTTATCCCAAGGTTCTTATTAAAAACTCCTATGGGATGATATTTAGTTCATCTTTTAGGTCATCTTTATAGGGGGTCTATCCTTTAGAGTTCTTTAGAGCTTCTACAAGCAGGACAAATTTACAGGGTCTTATATTTTGGTTTCATTTAAAGAGAGTAAACACTTTTATAAAACTAATAATTCTACAAAAAACACTTCGTTAATAGTTATCCACAAACTGTTAATTAAATAAATGTCTTTAAAACCCCAATATATTAAAAGTTATTAGATTTATTTAAATAAGTTATCCACAAAACATCTGTTTTTATCCACAAACTGTTGATAAGTGGTCAATTTTACTAACATCTTGTGGATAAAGTTAGGATTTGTCCACATTTTGTGATTATCCTGTTATTAATTATGTTAATAAAATGTCTTGTATTACTTATATAATATGTATATTTAGGGTTTTGTACTTGTGGATAAACATTAAAGTTTTCCACAAAGCTGTGTATAACTTTAATGTTACTTTAAAGCCTATACATCGTAAAGTGTCTTTTTAATATTTATTATTACTTAACAAATTATACTACTTTTAAGATTATTTCGTATGTAACTTTAGGGGGTTTTTAAATGTCTTTTTCAAAAGATGAATTAAATCATATCTGGCAAGAAACATTAAAAAAAATAAAAGAAAAATTAACTAATCCAAGTTTTAAAACTTGGTTTTCCGATACGAAACCAATTGAACTAAATGATGAGAATCAATTGATTATAGAGGTACCTAATGAGTTTATAAAAGATTGGCTTCAAAATAGGTATAAGGATCTTATTGCAGAAATACTAAAAGATTTAACTAATAACCCTTGGATTCCTATTTTTCTTACTACTAAAGAACTTCAAAATATAGACAAAAAAATATTACCACAAGAAGATAATAATAACAATATAAAAGAAGTAGAAAAAAGAGAGTATAATGGTTTAAATCCTAAGTACGTATTTGATACTTTTGTAGTAGGTAATAGTAATAGATTTGCACATGCTGCTTCTTTAGCTGTTGCTGAGGCACCTGCTAAGGCATATAATCCTCTATTTATATATGGTGATGTTGGACTAGGAAAGACCCATTTGATGCAAGCTATTGCTCATTTTATACTTGATCATACCCCTGACAGTAAAGTTATGTATGTTTCTTCTGAAACTTTTACAAATGAATTAATAAACTCCATTAAAGATGATAGTACAATTGAATTTAGAGAAAAATATAGGAATATAGATATATTACTTGTAGATGATATTCAGTTTTTAGCTGGAAAAGAAAGAACACAAGAGGAATTTTTCCATACATTTAATGCTCTACATGAGTCTAGTAGACAATTAATTATATCTAGTGATAGACCACCTAAAGAAATACCAACCTTAGAAGAAAGACTACGTTCACGTTTTGAATGGGGTTTAATTACAGATATGCAAAAACCAGATTTAGAAACTAGGATTGCAATCTTAAGGAAAAAAGCAGATTTAGAAAAATTAGAAATTCCTAATGAGGTTATTATATACATTGCAAACAAAATACAATCTAATATTAGAGAACTTGAAGGTGCTTTAATTAAGGTTATAGCATATTCTTCTTTAGTTGATAGAGAAATAGATGTTGATTTAGCTCAAGAAGCCCTAAAAGATTTGGTTTCTAAAAATAATAGATTAGATAAAAAAGTTGATATTGATTTAATTCAAAAAGTTGTTACTAATTATTATAATTTACAAATAGAAGATATGAAATCAAAAAAGAGAACACATAATTTAGCATTTCCAAGGCAAATAGCTATGTATCTATCTAGAGAACTTACTGAACTATCTTTACCTCAAATAGGAGAAGAGTTTGGAGGTAGGGACCATACTACTGTAATACATGCACACAATAAAATTGAGCAAAAGTGTGAAAATGAAATAGATTTCAAGACTACAGTTAATAAATTAGAAGAAAAAATCAAAAATTCCTAACAAATTTTGGCTGTTGATATCTAACTGGATAAGCTGTTAACTAACTGTTAAGGAATTGTGGATAAAAAACACGTAATTTTTTTTATGTTAACTTGTGGATAAGAATATTCTATTTACTCACAAGTTCTCTACAAGCACTTTAACGTTATATCAGCTCTTAAAGCACTTTTCAACATATCTACAGGCCCTACTACTACTACTACTATTTTAAATTTATAAATATATTATAATAAAAACAAAAAAAAATTAAAATAAATTGTGGATAAGTTTAATAATGGAGGGTTAAAAAATGAAATTAACAATTAATCAAAAAGAATTCTATAATGGAATTCAAATAGTACAAAGAGCTGTTTCGGCAAAAAGTACTTTACCTATACTGAAAGGTATTTATCTTGAGGCTAAAAAAGATAAAGGAATAAAACTAATAGCTAATAATTTAGAAATTGGTATAGAATACTGGGTAAATGCTGATATAATAGAAGAAGGTTCCATTGTTTTACCAGCTACAGAACTATCTAATATTATAAGAGAATTACCTTCTGCTGATATATCTTTTACTGTTGATACAGAACATTATCAGGTAGAAATAAAATGCCTAAATTCTAATTTTAAGCTAAAGGGATTTCAAGCTGATGAATTCCCTCAACTACCAGAAGTAGAAGATGCCTTAAAAATAAATTTATCTTCAAGCAAGTTCAATAAAATTATTGAAGAAGTTAAGTTTTCAACATCAACAGATCAAACACAACCAGCTTTAACAGGAGGATTACTAGTACTTTCAAATAAAGATATAAATCTAGTAACTACTAATACCTATAGATTAGCTTATAGTAAAATGAATAATAACAACACAATAGAAAAAGAAATAAAATCCATTTTACCAGGAACTACTTTAAATGAATTAAATCATTTAATTGTAGATGAAGATGAAAATATTGAACTATTATTAAATGACAGCTATATTCGCTTTACTTTTAATGATATTATATTCATATCTAGATTAATAGAAGGTCAATTTCCTAATTATAGACAAGTACTACCTGATAAATTCAATTCACAGATTAAAATAGACCGTATAGAATTATTAAATGCAGTAAAAAGAGCATCACTAATAGCACGACTTGATTCAAATGTTATTTCTATAAAAATAACGGATAATGAAATGTCAATTACCTCAGCTAGTTCAGAATATGGTAATGCCCATGAAATAATAGAAGTTAAACTTGAAGGACCAGAGCAAAGTATAGATATAGATGCAAGTTATTTAATAGATGTTTTGAAAATATTAAAAGATGAAGTTATAACTTTAGAAATGATAGGACCATTAAATCCACTTACAATTAAAAAAGATTCTAATAATAACTATATATATTTAATAATGCCTGTTAGACCTGGGGCTTAATAGATAAAACTTATAAGATATATTTAATATATAAATTAAAAAAATATAAGTAGGTGATATAAAAATGCAAACAATAAAAATTAAGACTGATAAAATCCAACTAGATCAATTCCTAAAATGGGCAAATT
Source organism: Halanaerobiales bacterium (assembly GCA_016278415.1). The sequence continues at coordinate 3,040 of JADQBV010000226.1, read as the reverse complement.
TGGTTATTAGTGGGGGAGAAGCTAAAGAATTAATACAAAATGGTAATATTTATGTTAATAATGAAGTAGAAACCAGAAGATCCCATAAAATAAAAGATGGGGATATTGTTAAAATTGACGGATTTGATGATGAATACCAGGTGAGACATTAGATAAAATGTATTTAGAAAAAATAAATCTAATTAATTTTAGAAATTTAAATGATATCTTCCTGGAATTAAATCCAAATTTAAATATTTTTATTGGAAATAATGGACAAGGTAAAACTAATTTATTAGAGTCAATTTATTTTCTAGGTACTGTATCCTCACATAGAACAAGTACTGATAAAGAAATGATAAACTGGAAAAAAGATAATTCAGTAATACAGTGTTTATTAACAAAAAGGGATCATAGTTTAAAATTATTAATAAAATTAGATGGATCTAGTAAAAAGGCAGAAATAAATAATAATCCTTTAGAGAAAGTATCAGAATTGATTGGTAATCTTAATGTAGTTTTGTTTTCACCAGAAGATTTATATTTGGTTAAAGGAGGTCCTTCATATCGTAGGGAATTTTTAAATATAGAGGTATCTCAAGTTAGTACATATTATCATTATTTATTAAATGATTATCGTCATATTTTAAGACAGCGAAATAATTATTTGAAAGATATAAGAGACCATCGTAAATCAAATTATGATATTCTTGATATATGGGACGAAAAATTAATTGAATTAGGTAGTAAGATTATAAAAAAAAGACTGGAAGTTATCGATAAACTAAAAATACTAGCCCGTTTAAGCCAAAGAAAAATTACTAATGGTAGTGAGAACCTACTAATAGAATATGAATCTAGTTTAAATAATAGTATATCAAAAAATGATGATATAAAACTTATATTTAGGGAAGTTTTAGCAAATAATAGAAAAGACGAAGTTAAACGTGGGTATACACTATTTGGACCACATCGTGATGATTTAAAATTAACAATTAATGGAATTGATCTTAGAAAATATGGTTCTCAAGGTCAACAAAGGACAACAGCATTAGCTTTAAAGCTAGCAGAATTAGAATTTATGAAATCTGAAAGTGGTGAATATCCGGTTTTATTATTAGATGATGTTTTTAGTGAGTTAGATGAAAACAGGAGAGATACTCTACTTAATTTAATAGCTGAAAAAGTACAAACTTTTATTACTGCAACAGATATAAATGTTCTAGGAAAATTAAAACAATCTAATCATAAAATATATGAAGTTGAAAAAGGATCTATCCAATCTAAGGGGTGAATATAGTGTACTTACATTTAGGTAGAGATTATTTGATACCCCAAAAGGATGTTGTACTGATTGGGGATATAGATAGTACTACAATGTCTGATATTACAAAAGAATTTTTTGATATTGCTGATGAGGAAGGGTTTATAGTAGATTATTCAGAAGGGAATGCCAGATCATTTGTATTAACTGGTGAGACTATTTATTTATCAATGATTTCATCTTCTACTTTAGGAAAGAGGATGGAAAAAATGGCTGGTATAAATGGGGGATTGTAAAATATGGCTGAAGATAATATTTTAAAGAAAAATGGAAATTATGGTGCAGCAAATATTCAGGTATTAGAGGGATTAGAAGCTGTTAGGAAAAGACCAGGTATGTATATAGGTTCTACTAGTGCAGAGGGATTACATCACTTAGTATATGAGGTTATAGATAATAGTATTGATGAAGCTATGGCTGGTTATTGTGACGAAATTAATGTAATTATTAAACCAGATAATATTATAACTGTTGTCGATAACGGACGTGGAATACCTGTGGAAATGCATCCTAAAATGCAAAGACCTACTGCTGAAGTTGTTATGACTGTACTTCATGCAGGTGGTAAATTTAGTGATGATGTGTATAAGGTATCTGGTGGACTTCATGGTGTTGGTGTTTCTGTTGTAAATGCCTTGTCTGAATGGCTTGAACTTGAGATTAATTGGGAAGATGGTAATAAATATAAACAAAGGTATCGAAAAGGTATTCCTGAGTATGATCTTAAAGTTGTTGGTAAAACTGATGGCAGTACAGGAACAACAATTACTTTTAAGGCTGATGATGAAATATTTGAAGAAGTTATTTTTAAGTTCGAAACATTATCTAAACGTTTTAGGGAATTAGCATTTCTTAATAAAGGTGTTAAAATTGTTTTAGAAGATCAAAGGAATGAAAAAGAAGAAGATCAAAGAAGAAATGAATATTGCTATGAAGGTGGAATTGTTTCTTTTGTAAAACATTTGAATCGAAATAAGAATCCTCTTTATTTAGAGCCTTTGTATTTAGAAGAACAAGGGGATGAAGGTGAAGTAGAAATTGCTATTCAATATAACGATGGATTTCTAGAAAATATATTTACTTTTGCTAATAATATTAATACACATGAAGGAGGAACTCACCTTAGTGGGTTTAAAAGTGCTTTAACTAGAACAATTAACGATTATGCCAGGACTAAAGGTATGCTTAAAGATGGTGATGAGAACTTCACAGGTGATGATATTAGAGAAGGAATAACTGCTATAATAAGTATTAAAATTTCTGAGCCTCAATTTGAGGGACAAACAAAGACAAAATTAGGAAATAGTGAAGTAAGGGGATTTGTTGATTCTTCTTTAAGTAATACATTAAGTAGTTTCCTTGAAGAAAATCCTAAAACAGGGAAAATAATTGTTGAAAAAGCAATGAATGCATCAAGGGCTAGAAAAGCAGCTAAAAAGGCTCGTGAATTGACAAGAAGGAAGAGTGCTCTAACAAATACTGCTCTACCTGGTAAATTGGCTGATTGCTCTTCTAGAGATACTACTAAAACAGAAGTATATATAGTCGAGGGAGATTCTGCTGGAGGCTCAGCAAAACAGGGAAGAGACCGTAATTTTCAGGCAATATTACCCCTTAAGGGTAAAATATTAAATGTTGAAAAGGCTAGAATTAATAGAATTTTAAATAATGATGAAATACGTGCCCTTATTACTGCTATTGGAACAGGTATAGGTGATGAATTTAATATAGAAAAGG
>JADQBV010000013.1 GCA_016278415.1 Halanaerobiales bacterium | reverse complement strand
TCTATATAACGATTTTAATGGATTGCTAACCAATCTTTATCGCTGTGTAAGGGAGAAACCAAATGAATTAATAGATGCACTATATTTTGTGTTAAACTCCCGTGAGGATTTCAACATAGTAAAGGAAGCACTTGCAAGAGACAGTCCTACAAGTGATGTAATAAGAGCCTCATATTTTTATCAATTAATTCGCTATAGCTATGCATCAGGCCTTACTAGCTTCGGAAGTCAGCCTCATGATATGTGGGACAACTTTCCATTAATTGAACAGGCACATAGAAGACTTAGCAAAGTAGTGGTTGAAAATAAAGATTTTGAAAAGCTGATAAAGCAGTATGACCGCCCTGTCAGCTTTTTCTATGCAGATCCACCCTATTTTGAAACAGAAAAATATTATAAAAATGTTGGTGAAGATGGATTTAAGAAAGAAGATCATATAAGACTTAGGGATACCTTGATGGGCATTGAGGGAAAGTTCTTGCTTTCCTACAATGACTGTTCTTTTATCAGAGAGCTATATGATGCACCGAACATCCAAATTGAAAGTTATACTCGCATCAATAATATTAAACAGCGCTATGATAATGGTGCTCAGTTTCCAGAAATACTGGTAGCAAATTATGATATGCACGAAAGGGAGATAAATTCTCCATCACAAATTAATTTATTCGAAATGAAAAATGGAATAGGAAAACAGGAGGGAATTTATAATGAAAATGATTAAAGAATGTTTAGACAACAACATTAGTTTACCAAATGAAATACTTAATGCAGCAGACCTTACAGGGTGTGAAGAAATTGAATTTAATACCTTAGAGAATTCTGTTGTAGCTATGAAAACAACAATGAATGCAATGGAGCTTATAAAGGTAGCTGAAGGACTTAAAAATCTCTCGGAAGAATTAATCGTTCATCTAGCAGGGATTTGTGGGAGATGTCATGATTGCTCCTACTGTGAGAGATTTGAAGAATTTGATGAGATTATCGTTCCTGATTATCTTCTTGAAGAAGCTGGTATTCCAAAGGATGCAAAGCTTTGTGCTTGTACAGAAGAAGACAGTGGGGAAATCATAGTGATGCAGGCAGATTATGACTATGATATAGCCGATGTACCAAAGTTTGTTATTGATATCTTTGAGATGTCAGGTATCTGCATCAGAGAATTAGAAGAAAGGATTATGATGGAGGATATTGTCTATGGAGATTAAATAGTGGGAGGTGCTTTATGAGTGGCATTGAACTCAAAAATGGCTGTATATTTTATTATGGAAATCCGTCAGGATATGTGAAAGACGGTACTGCAATAGTAGATTCTATGTTTCAAAATGAAGAATTCAGTCAGTGGCTTGGTAACCGTAAACTTACAGCAAAATGGACAGAGGGGGTGTTTGAAAGACTTTCAAAAGAAGGTGTACTCCTTATTAATAATGAAATACCAGTACCTCTTAAAGACTGCCGTATCTGGCAGTTAAGAGCTGATATAAGTCCTGAATGTAAGTTTATTGGATATGAGGAACTTAGAGAAAACTTTGGAGAGCCAGATAAAAATAACTATGAGCTTGTATATGAAGGAGAAATAGAAACCAATGATTTAGAATCTATCTATTCAAAATTTAATCTAAATCATCCTCATGGGTTTACTGGTCACTCACTGTCAATGTCTGATGTAGTTGAGCTATATGATTACAATGGCAGTTCGTTTTATTATGTAGACCGTTTTGGATTCAAAGAAATTGATTTTGAAGGAAAGGGTCAAATACAAGATATGAATATGAGTATATAAAATAAAAAATAATGGAGGAAAACAGGATGAAAAATATCTTAAGAAAAGCAAATGAATTTATGATAAGAAAGGCTGTTGCAGCAAAGGTAGCAGTTAGTAATAACCGTGGAGAAGGATATATTGATACAGCTGTTAAGATTTTAATTGCCGTAGTTTTAGGTGCATTGCTCCTTGCTGGACTTTATGCATTATTTGGTGATGTAGTAATGCCAACATTAGAAGAGCGAATCAATGAAATGTTTAACTATGCAGGTTAAAAGGGGGAAAGTTTAAAATGAATCATAAATCAAAGAGAATAATAAATATTCTTTTGGTAGTTTGTATTTTAATTACCAGTTTTGTAGGCTCTGCCTATGCAACAAGGTTTGTATTTTCTGATAGTGTAGGTCATTGGGCTGAGGATGCAATTAATAATCTTTCAAAAAAGGGTGTAATTCATGGATATCCGGATGGACTATCTCATCCGGATGAAATAATTACAAGAGGAGAATTTTCCGCTCTTTTGACAAGAATTATGGAACTTGAGCCAAAGGAAACAAATATGGTTAACATAGTATTTGAGGACATTGCAGGACATTTTGCTCAAAAAGAAATTGAGGCACTTATTGATGCAGGTATTATCATCAAAGAAGAATATAGTGCTAAATATTTTCCAGATGAGCCTATTACTCGAATAGAAATGATTAAAATGTTAGTTAGAGCCATAGGTAAGGAAGAACATAATATGGATTGTGCTTGTAATACAGGGTTTACTGATGAAGATGATTTGACAGAAGAAGAACGTGAGTATATCTGTGCTGGCAAACATTATAATATAATCTCTGGTTACCCAGACGGAACAATACGTCCTGACGGAGAGGCAACACGAGGTGAAGCCTTTGAAATCCTTGATAAGCATGATGAAATTAAAGAGATAATCGAACAAGAAGAAGCCACTGATAAAATAGAAGAAGATCTTGTAGATTCTCCTGATGTGGAGCAAGAAGATAAGCCTTCAGATAATGGTTCATCCTCAAATGGAGGTTCATCTTATGTTCCTGCACCGAAATATGATTATACACTTCCAAACACTGCTTATGTTGGAGAAGAAATAAAAATTATTCCAACTAGCAGAAATGTAAAATCCGTAGCATGGACAGTTACTAAAAATGGTATTCCTACTGAAATTTCCTCTGTGTTAGATGGAGAATTGAAAGCAGAAGGTGGAGTAATTAAAATTAAGTCTACAGGTAGTTATACATTTTCAGCTAAGGCATTAAACAGTAGGGGCAAGGCAGTTATCTGCGAACAGACTGTCACCGTCTATCCGGTAATATCAGCAAAATTTAATTTGCCTGAAACAGCACATACTGATACTACAGTAGCTGTGGATCTTGTCACTGAGAATCTAGGAGATAATTCCTTGATATGGATGATTAAAAAAGATGGCAAAGAAGTAGACCTTGAAACTGTAATTACAGGAGAACTTACAGGTAGTGGTGGTTTAATATTATTTAAAACTAATGGAGTATATGAACTAAGTGCCACAATTACTGATGAGTTAGGTAAAGAAGTTACAGTATCAGATATTATTACTGTATATCCATTAGCAGAAATAAAAATGGAGCTTGCAAATATTACCCATACGGATAAGACCATCACATTAAATACAGAAACAAAGAATGCAGAAGAGATGGAGATTGAATGGTCACTTACTCAAAATGGCAAAGTAGTTATTATTGAAGATTTCATTGAGGGCAACATCTCAATAGGGGAAAGCAATATACGTTTTAAAGAAAAAGGAGTATACAACCTAAGTATTTCATTAATTGATAAGACCGGAAGAGTATTTAAGGAAACTGTAGATATTACAGTATATCCTGTAGGCTCAGCCGGTTTTTATCTTCCCGAAATATTTCATACAGACGATACCATAAAGGTTGAAGCTACATTTGGAGAAATCAGAGATCATATTGCTGATTGGTACCTTGTAAAAGATGGTAAGGAGGTTAAGCTTTCTGACTTCATCACTGGGAATCTTTCAAATGATGGTGGAATGATCCAATTTAATCAGAAGGGAGAATACACTCTAAAGGCATCGTTCACTGATGATGGAGGAAGAACTTATAACTATGAGCAAGCACTAAAAGTCTATCCTGTGCCATCCGTGAGCTATACACTCCCTAAATATGTTCATACTGATAGTGATATTAGGGTAGATGTAGATAGTACAGAACTTGATGGACTAAAGATTGAATGGCTAGTTGATAATACCTTTGGCTTTCAAGACTGGTCAACCTATGTAGATGGTAAGTTAGATAATAACGGTGGAAATATTCAATTCAAAAGAGCTGGTATATATGAATTGGTAGCTAGAATAACTGATGAAACAGGCAGAGTATTTCTTTTTGAGGTGGGTGGTAAAACAGAAGTACTTCCTGTGTTAAATATAGGATTCGAACTGCCTGCCCTTGCATACACCGACAGCATAATTGATATTAGAACTCATGGCAGTAATAACGTACTTCCAGTGGAATGGGGTATTACAAAAGACGATAAACCCATATCTGAAAGTAAAGCATTTGATGGCAGCTTAAATGCACATGGTGGAAAAATCACTTTTCTTGAAGAAGGGGAATATGTTCTAACTGCAACAATGACAGATTTTCTAAAAAGGAGTTTCTCACATTCCCAAAACATAACCATAAAGCCTGTTATAAAATATAATTTTACAATGCCTGAATCAATTCATTATGGCAAAGAGTTTGAAGTAAAAACCACTTCTGAAAATCTTGGAAATAATGAGGTTCAGTGGACATTAGAAAAAGTAAGTGAACCAGCCTCTTTTGGTGGAGAACTTGCAAATGATGGAGGTAAGATTTCAATATCAGATATAGGGGTATTTACGCTTATCACTACAATTACAGATAATGAAGGTAGGATATTTACTCATTCGGAAAATATCTCTGTTACTAATACCGCACCAACAGTAACACTAACAGCTATACCAACAAGAACTGTTAAAAATGGTAAATTCTTTGTTGATATCAAGGCAACTGCTAATGATGCAGATGGAGATGCAACAACCTTGGAATATTACGGAACAACAGCTGATAACTACTATGCAGTAGGTACACACACCATTAAAGTACGAGCAAAGGACATAGCTGGTGATTATTCATCATGGATGGAAAAGAGCTTTACAGTTATAAATTCAGCACCAACAGTAACACTAACTGCCACACCAACAAGAACTGTTAAAAATGGTAAGTTCTTTGTTGATATTAAGGCAGTTGCTAATGATGCAGATGGGGATGCAACAACCTTAGAATTTGAAGGAACAACAGCTGATAACTACTATTCAGTAGGTACACACACAATCCGAGTGCGAGCAAAAGATATAGCAGATGCATATTCACCATGGATGGAAAAGAGCTTTACAGTTATAAATTCAGCACCAACAGTAACATTCACGGCTACACCAACTCGAACCGTTAAAAATGGCAAATTCTTTGTTGATATCAAGGTAGCTGCTAATGACGCAGATGGGGATGCAACTACCTTGGAATATGACGGAATAACAGATGATAACTACTATTCAGTAGGTACACACACCATTAAAGTACGAGCAAAGGATATAGCTGGTGCATATTCGCCATGGTTAGAAAAGAGCTTTACCGTTATAAATTCAGCACCAACAGTAACACTAACTGCCACACCAACAAGAACCGTTAAAAATGGCAAATTCTTTGTTGATATCAAGGCAACAGCTAGTGATGCAGATGGGGATGCAACTACCTTGGAATATGACGGAACAACAGTTGATAACTACTATTCAGTAGGTACACATACCATCCGAGTGCGAGCAAAAGATATTGCTGGAACATATTCGCCATGGGTAGAAAAAAGCTTTACAATTGTAAACTCAGCTCCAACGGCTCCTGTAATTAGTAGAACTCCAAATGGAAATAGTGTTGCCCCTGGAACAAAGGTGGCTATTACAGCTAGTAGTACTGATGCAGATAACGATCCAATCACTTATATTTGGGAAGGGCGTAATGCAGAACAACAGGTATATCCGTTAGGGAAAAATGTAGTTCGTGTTAAGGCAGTAGATTCCACAGGCTCAGAATCTCCTTGGGCAGCAATTGTGTTCTTTGTTGCTGATTCCAATGGTGGTGGAGGAATGACTTTGACAGGTCCAGATTCTGTTATTTTAGAAAATGGATTAGAAGGTGCAACTATAACAGAATATACTTTTACTGTTCCACCTGTATCAGGACATAGCGGAAGTGACCATGGGAGAGTTCGTGGATACAATGTGTTAACAAAACAGTGGGATCAGCTTGATTATGGAACGACAAGCAATGGCATCACATTTAGTAGAAGTCTTGGTGCTGGTGTTTACTCCAAACTAGAATTTTATTACTATACCAACCATAACTGTATGTATAACAAATCAAATATCACCTATTCCGTTAACTACCACTTTGAATAAATGGAGGGATCACTATGAGTAATATATTAATAAAAACAAAAAACTTTTTAGTAAGACAAGCAGTAGCTGTAAACATTGCAATTAAAAATAACCGTGGAGAAGGGTATATCGATACAGCAGTAAAAGTTCTTATTGCCGTAGTTTTAGGAGCATTGCTCCTTGCAGGACTGTATGCATTATTCGGTGAAGTGGTTATGCCGACATTGGAAGAACGAATCAAAGAAATGTTTAACTATGCAGGCTAATAGCATCCTACAAGGGGTGCTGTTTTCTTTTCTGCTTTTGGCAGCATCTTATACAGACATTAAAAAAAGAGTAATTCCAGATATGGTCTGCGTTCTCCTTGCATTGACAGGGTTCCTGCAATTTAATTATCCAAATTTATTAGGAATATTTGTTGCTTTGCCTTTTCTTATAGCAGCAATGTTGAAAGAAAAAAGTATTGGAGGCGGAGATATTAAGCTAACTGCCACAGTAGGTTTTGTCCTTGGATTTTGGAAAGGAATCTATGGATTAATAATAGGGCTTACCTTATTGATATTGTTTTATATCTTGGTAAGAATTTCATCAATCATCAGAAAAAAGCAGGTGGCAAAGAATTTATCTATGCCACTTGCTCCTTTTTTAGGGATAGGTTTTATAGTGATGTATTTTATAAATTAGGAGGAATTTACTATGAGTTTTTTTAGGAATAGAACAGTAGTTGGAGTGATTTGTATCGTATTGTCGCTCCTTATATGTTTTGGTATTACACCATTATTTAATAAAGGGATCAGTCAAAAGACAGAAATTGTGCGTGTGACAAAGGAGATAAAATCAGGTGATGAAATCACAAAGGATATGGTTCAAGTAGTAGAAGTAGGTGGATTTAATCTACCTGAAAATGTAATTCGTACCAAAGAAACAGTGATTGGTAAATATGCAACTTCAGATTTGGGAATTGGAGATTATATTTTAAGTACAAAATTATCAGAAATACCAGCAGCTGAAAATGCCTATTTATATAATCTAGATGGAAGTAAACAGGCAATGTCCATAACTATTAAGACCTTTGCAAATGGTCTTTCAGGAAAGCTACAAAGTGGAGATATTGTATCTGTTATTGCCCCTGATTATAAAAAGCAAGGTGCAACAGTTATTCCAGCAGAGCTTAAATATGTAGAGGTAATTTCTGTTACTGCCTCATCAGGATATGATGCTAATACAAATGAACAAGGAACAGAAGATGAAAGAGAACTTCCATCAACAGTAACACTCCTTGTAACCCCTGAACAAGGTAATATTCTAGCAGAATTAGAGGCGGATTCTAAATCACACCTATCACTTGTATATCGTGGAAGTCCAGAGAATACAAAGAAATTTATTGATATGCAAGAAGAAATTATAGAAGCCCTCTATTATCCAGAACCAGAAGAACAGATGGAAGATGTATCTGAAGAAGACAAAGTAGAAGAGGCAATAGATAACTCAAACACATCCTCTGAAGGAGTAGAAGAAGAAACAGGAAGTGAGGTAGAGTAAAGATGTTAAACTTTAAGAAAAATAGTATTTTTACTCGCAATTTAAAGGGAGAAAATGTTCAGGAAGAAATCTTACATGGTGGTGTTTTAGCTGTTTGGGGAAGTCCCGGGAGTGGAAAAACAACAGTAGCTACAAAGATTGCAAAATATCTTGCGGATAAGAAAAAGAATGTAGTACTGGTATTATGCGATATGACAGCTCCAATGTTACCTTGTATCTGTCCTTCACAAGAACTTGAATGCGAAAAATCATTAGGAAGTATCCTTGCTGCAACCCATGTCACAGAGCCACTTGTAAAACACAATATGATTACCCATAAAAAGCTATCATACCTTACAATCCTTGGCATGTTAAAGGGAGAAAACGAATATACCTATCCACCCTATTCAGAAGTACAAGCAAGGGAGCTGTTTGATAGCCTTCGTGAAATCGCGCCATTTATTATTATAGATTGTGGTAGTTATATAGCAAATGATGTTTTATCTGCTGTTGCACTAATGGAGTCCGATTCCGTATTAAGACTTGCCAATTGTGATTTAAAAAGTATCAGTTATTTATCAAGTCAATTACCTCTTCTTCGTGATGGGAAATGGGATGCAGATAAGCAATATAAAATAGTTTCTAACATTAAACCCCAGCAAGGGGTAGACCATATGAGTCAAGCACTTGGAAGTGTAGCCTTTAAGCTTCCACATTCACAGGAACTTGAGGAACAATACCTAGCTGGAAATCTATTTGATGAATTATCCATGAAGGATAGCAAGGCATTTCGCAAAGAAATTGAGAAGATAGCAAGGGAGGTGTTTGGGTGTTAGGCAAAATAAGAAATAGTTCTGTGTTTCTAAAGACAAAAGGGCAACAAAACGTGTCATCTACAAATGAAAAAGCAATATCAAAGACATCCAAAAGGGCAATTGAAATGCTGGAAACTCAAGGAGTAGAGGGAAAAATAAAACAAATACAAGAATCACAAGAAGTTCATGAAACCCAAAGGGAGTTAGGTTCTGAAAATAGAACTCACTCCCTATTTTTTACCCCTGAAACAGAGGGTAAGGACTTTTCTACTGTTCTAAAGGACGTTCAAGAATATATTTCAAGTAATTATTCTGTTCTTATTACTGATGGAACTATGAAGGATTCTAAAGAGCAGATGAAACGATATATCTCTAAATACGTTCAGGACAGCAGAATCTCAGTAAAAGGTATGAGTGGCAATGAATTAATAGATGCACTTTATACTGAAATGGCTGAGTATGGTTTTTTAACAAAATATATATATGGAGAAGGCATTGAAGAAATAGACATTAATTCTTGGAAGGACATCGAAGTGCAGTATTCAGATGGAAGAAATGAAAAGCTTAAAGAACATTTTGACTCTCCTGAACATGCAATTAATGTAATAAGAAGAATGCTCCATGTTTCTGGAATGGTACTTGATAATGCTAGTCCAGCTGTCCTTGGTCATCTTACAAAGAACATTCGTATTGCAGTGCTTAAAACCCCCTTAGTGGATGAAGATGTTGGAATTTCAGCCTCTATTCGTATTGTAAATCCTCAAAGTATGAAAAAAGAGGACTTTGTAGATGGTGGTACAGCAACAAATCCTATGCTTGAATTTTTATCAGAATGTATTCGCTATGGTATTTCTGTCTGTGTGGCAGGAGCAACAAGCTCTGGTAAAACAACAATTGCTGGATGGTTACTAACTACAATTCCTGATAATAAGCGAATATTTACCATAGAAAATGGATCACGTGAGCTTGCCTTGGTTCGTGAAAAAGAAGGAAGAGTAACTAATTCTGTTATTCATACCATAACACGTGATAGTGAGAATGAAAGGCAAAAAGTAGATCAGATTACTTTGCTTGATATGTCTTTAAGATTTAATCCAGATATTATTGTAGTAGGGGAAATGCGTGGAGCAGAGGCCAATGCAGCACAGGAGGCAGCGAGGACAGGGGTAGCTGTTCTTACTACCATACATTCAAACTCTTGTGAGGCAACCTATCGTAGAATGGTATCCCTTTGCAAACGAGCAGTAGATATGTCAGATGAAACATTGATGGGCAATGTAACAGAGGCTTATCCTATTGTTGTGTTTTGTAAGCAACTTGAAAATAAGGAAAGAAAAATGATGGAGATAATGGAGTGCGAAATTCTGTCAGACGGCACAAGAAACTATCGCCCGTTATATCAATATGTGATTACTGAAAATCGTATGGAGGATGGGAAATTTATAATTAATGGTTACCATGAGCAGATCAATAGTATTTCAGATAGCCTTAGTAAAAGATTCTTAGAAAATGGAATGCCAATTGACACCATAGAAAAACTGAAAACAAAGGAGGTGGAAACTCTATGAGTACCATCTTGTTGATTGCCTGGATCGGAATGATTACAGGTTTTTTTATTTTATTTGGAATCTCACCAATGGAGTTCACGGAAAACATATTTAAAAAGCTGATAAGTAAGCCAAGGAGCATAAAGGATGAGATTAATGAGACTACAAAGCGAAAGAAGATATCTTTTTTAAGACGTGAAATCATGGAAGTACAAGAGATTTTAAAAGTTACAGGGAGAGAGAAGAGGTTTCCAATGCTTTGTGCCTTTTCCTTATTATTGTTTGCTATGGGAGGATCTATTGCTATTATGCTGGGTAACTTTTTCTTAGTACCAGTGATGGCAATAGGCTTTATGTTTCTACCATTTTGGTATATAAGGCTTACTCAAAGTTATTTTAAAAGGGATATTGCTGCAGAGCTTGAAACAGCACTAAGTATTATAACAACTGCTTATTTAAGAAATGAGGATATTCTTACAGCAGTTGAGGAAAATATGAACTACTTAAATCCACCAGTTCTGTCTGTATTTAAGGGTTTCGTTTCGAGGATAAAACTGATAAACCCAGATATTATGGGAGCTTTGCAAGCTATGAAAGAACAGATTGATAATGCTGTGTTTCGTGAATGGTGTGATGCTTTAATCGCTTGTCAGCTTGATAGAAGCTTAAAGACAACCTTAACACCCATTGTAGGTAAGCTATCGGATATGCGTGTAGTAAATGGAGAACTTGAAAACATGGTCTTTGAACCAAGAAAAGAATTTATTACTATGGTAATATTGGTCATTGGAAATATACCTCTTTTGTATTTTCTAAACAAAGACTGGTATCACACTTTAATGCATTCAGCTTTAGGACAGATTATTCTTTCTATTTGTGCTATGGCTATTTTTATATCAACAGCTTTCGTAATTAAATTAACCCAACCAATTGAGTATAGGAGGTAGCCGAATATGACAATTTTAATCTTTGTTTTTGGCATACTGCTTGCCATTGGTTTGTTTCTAATTTTCGCTGATTTGCTGAAATTGCCAAGCATTGCAACACAAAAGGCTATGTTATCTGCTGGTAAGCAAGGGAAAGAAAAAGCGAAAACTGTAGATGTACTTCTTATGGGATGGGCAGTGAAGCTTGCTAAATATATTCCTATGGATGAGTATAAAAAAAGCAGAATGAAAAACACATTAAATGCTGCTGGAATGAATCTGACTCCAGAAGAGTTTATTTCATCAGCAATATTAAAGTCGGGAATAATTGCACTACTAATTATCCCTTGCCTTTTGATACTTCCACTCATTGCACCGATACTTATGTTTTTAAGCATTATCATATATTTTAAGGAAATTCGTAAAGCAGATGAGATATTAAAGATAAAGAAAGAAAAAATTGAAATAGAACTGCCAAGATTTGTAGCAACCATTACTCAGGAGTTAAAGGCAAGTAGGGATGTATTGTCTATTATAGAGAACTATAAGAAGAATGCAGGAGAGGAATTTGCTGATGAGCTGGATATCTTAACAGCAGATATGCGCTCCTCTTCTTATGAGGCAGCACTTACTAGGTTCGAGGCAAGGATCAATTCACCGATGCTATCGGATATAACAAGAGGGTTAATTGGGGTATTGCGTGGGGATGACGGTTCTATGTATTTTCAAATGCTCTCCCATGATATGAAACAGCTTGAACTTCAAAGGTTAAAAGCACAGGCAATGAAAATACCACCTAAGATTCGAGTGTTTTCCTTTGTAATGCTTATGTGTTTCTTAATGACCTATATGGCCATCATTGTATATGAAATTATACGTTCCCTTAGTGGAATGTTCTAGGAGGTGTCTATGTGTTAAAAATTTTAAAATCCAAGCAAGGAGAGGGATATATAGATGTTGCAATTCTTGTGCTTTGCGCCATGCTTGTTATTGCTCTCGCAGTGAGAGTATTTCCAGCTTATATCATAAAACAACAGGTAGATACCTTTGCTACAGAACTTGTAAGGGAAGCAGAAATTGTAGGAAGGGTAGGATCTGAAACTACAAATAGGGAGCTTTTACTTCGAGAGAAAACTGGTATTACACCAACGGTTAAATGGTCAAAGTCAGGAAGAATTCAGTTAAATGAAGAGATAAGTGTTACTGTTACCTTTGAAACAAATATAGGTCTGTTTGGAGGATTTGGTTCTTTTCCTGTTACATTAAGAGCTGATGCCGCTGGGAAATCAGAAGTATATTGGAAGTAGGTGAAATCTTGCATAAAATAAAAAGAATATTAACCGATAAAAAAGGAAGTTCCTTTCCACTTATTGTTGCAGTGACTTTGTGTCTTGTAATGATTTTTACAGGAGTATCAGAATATTTTAGGTTGATGATTATTGCACAAGGTGTATGTGATGCTGTTCAAGATGCAGTGATTTCTACTGTCAATGACAATTATGATGATGTTTATCATGGAGTACGTGAAGGGTATTCAGGAGGATATCAGCCTATGGCAGATGACTTTGAAGAATCTCTTGATTATGGAGCAATTTATGATAGACTAGATACAATTCTTGGATTAAGTAGGAAAAGTGGATATCATGTTAAGACCACATCAGAAGGAAAAATAGAGTTTAAAATATGGAATCTAGAAGTAGATATAAGGAATGCTCCATTAGCTTTAGGGGATAGGTCAGATTCAAGATTTGAGGCAGATAGCAGCATAATGCTTGAAGTACCAGTATCCTTTGGAGGGAGACTTCTTCCAAGTATGAAGATGAAAATAAAGACAAGTGCAGGCTATACACCTAAGTTTTAAAAGATTTGAAGAATTTAATAGACTTTCAGGAAATCTTGTGGTAGTTTGTAGCTTGAAAGAAACAGATAATTAAGATTAATAAGGAGGCAGAAACCTATGAACAATATAAATGATAAGACCAAAAGAAGACTAATTGTAGCAAGTGGTTTAATAATCAGTGTAATACTTATAGCTTTAATAAGCGCTCAGTTTAAGAAAGAACCCATAGAGGATGTAGTACTGCCAAATCAAAGCGTAGAAACGAATGAAATAATAGTAGAAAACCCTGTAATTACAGAAAAAGAAGATGAAATTATAGTGCCAGAAATAGAGATTCTAGATACGGAAACGATAGATAATGGTGCGATAGATACAGGCACTGAGCAAAACATTCAAGGAGATGTAGAAAAGCCGAAAGAGCCTACAGAGGAACAGCTTACAGATCCAACACAGAAACCAAATGGTGAGAAAATGGAAACACCACCTGAACCTGTAGCTCATGACAAGGTGGAGAAACCTACAGAAACACCGAAAAATAATGATGTACCACAAGGTGGAGATACCAATAATCAAGGGAAAACTTACTTGCCTGGTTTTGGGTGGATAGAAAATAGTGGAGAAAATCAAGGGACTGTAGCTGAAGATATGTATGAGAATGGAAATAAGATAGGAAATATGGATTAAATATAAATAGTAATGAAGAACACTGCAGAGATGCAGTGTTTTTTGTTGTAGAAAGGAGAGCAGATGAAAAAAATATTACAGATTTTGATAGTATTTATAATTCTATTTAGCTTAATGATGCCGATTGTGGTATTTGCAGTTGGAGATGGAAATATTGACTCGGGTGGTGGAGGTATGGGAGATGGAACGAATACTGATAAGTGGTCTCCTGGTTATGATGGTGTGCGTGTTACTGTAGTTCGAGCAAGTGATCATGCCACAGTAACTACCCCTATTGATTTAACAAATAAACAACCTCCATCTACTATGTTTCACTTTGGTAAGGTCTCTAAAATTCAATACAATGGTGGAAGAAATTTATCTCCTATTCAAGGTGCATATTCTTACATTAATCCATCTCAAACAATGCCAAGAATAGTGAGTACGAATGGTAGTAGCAATATAGCAGCTATAAAGAGCTATTTTACAGATGAGCAAGTTATCCGCTCAATTGCATCAATAACAGGAATGGATTTCGATATTCTAATTGGTGGGGATTACAAATTACTTTTAGAACCAATGGCATATTACACATTTCAAGGAGTTATGATTGCTACAACTGCAACGGAAGCTGCCATATATGATGAACAGTTAAGTGGATTGCTTAGAAATAAGATGGTATCTTTATCCCATAAAAACTTGCCCCTTGCAATGTTTCTAGAGGTAGGAGATTTGGGATATCCAGCATGGAGCGGCAGTACTACAAAAGCGGCCTCAAATGCAGATATAAAATCTTCTCTGGGACTTGGTATCGTGCGTTTTACAGAACAGCCTGAACCACCAATTGTAAGTGCATATGATTATGAATATAGAGTAAATACTGAGGTGATCACTGCCGTTATGGTTAGTGGAGGACAATCTGATCCTGATAATCCGACTCGTGTGAGTTTTATTATTGATGGGAAAACCTATAATGTTGGTAATGTATATTACCCAGGTGGCGACTCTCAGCTTGCATGGGTGAAGTGGACAACTCCTGATACGGAACAAGATATGGTAATAGATGTAATAGTGAATGGACCGGGTAGTACTACTAAATCAATTATCAATGTTAAGATTGTTGATTTAGATAAAAATCCACCACCAAATCCTGTAGCAGATGATAAAAATGACTCTTTTTCTCATTCCTCTGTTCCAAACAGAGAAGAAAAAACAAATGCAAATTGGAGCATATGGAGTCCTTGGTGGCGGACATATTGGGTGTTGCATAGTACAGGAGAGGACTCGGGATATTGGTGTGACCATGGCTGGTGGGAATTTGACCTTGACCAATATACAGCTAGACTTTCTAGTTATATGAGTATAAAAAACGACGATAAAAACCCTACTGCAAGTGGAAGTAGTTTTAAAAGTGGATATGGAATCAATCAAACAGTGACTGGAAATGTGAGTAGTAATCAAAGTTCAGCTATTACTTATGCTCAAAATGCTGTTTCCTATTTCCCTGAATTTCGCTATGAAACCTACTGGAGATTATTAGAACGTGTTTCAGGTGGTTCAAATGCAAGGTTTGAGTTTAAGAAAAATAATTATTCCACTTATAAGAATCGTACACATTTTACTCCAATATGGATGCCAGACGGTGCTTATACAGTAAATACATGGCTTATAGATGCATGGACACCTGATGGAATGCTCTCTATGAATCTTTCAGATACATTAACAATAAAGGGGAACTTGTGGCAGGATTGGCACATTGCACCCTTAAATCCTTAAATAATCCAGAAAAAGAAAGAGGTGTTTTTTAATGAAGATAAATAAGAAAATAGCATTGACCATGTGCATAGTACTGATTGGTATATTGATGTTTAGCACTACAGCATTAGCTTCAGGTACAGGAGATGTTGCAGGGGCAATTGAAGATACTTGGAGTGATGCATCAGAACAGATAAAAACAGTTGTGAATAAGGTTGTGTTCCCTGCAATTGACCTTGTTTTAGCAGTATTCTTCTTTGCAAAACTTGGAACTGCTTATTTTGACTATAGAAAGCATGGCCAATTTGAATGGGCGGCACCCGCAATCTTGTTTGCATGTTTAGTATTTACACTAACTGCACCAGCATATATTTGGACTATTTTAGGGATGTAGACAAATTAAGAGCCACTACACAAATTAAAAATGTAGTGGCTTCACTTAAATTGAACGAACTATATTTTGCACAGGGAACAATAGTTGTAGCAATTTATATTATTTTGACAGTAATATCCGCACAAGGTTTTTCGTGAAATGTGATTTTCCACTCTACCGTATTAACAGGCTCAAAGTGCAAGGCAGAACAAACGTCACGAAGCTTTCCTTGCACGCTATCACCAAAGGGAATGGCAGTCGGTCTGTATGCACCACCAATAATTCCGACAGAAAAGCAGTCGGCTGTGCTTTGCGGTTCCATTGGATTAGTCTGTTTTTTACGAGGTCTGTCACCGGCGCTGCAATCACGAACAGAGAAAGACTCATCGGCAAGCTCCGGAGAAACGGTGTAGCTCATTGCAGTGCAGTGGGGTGGGAAATTGTAATCATCATCGCTAAATATATTATTCGGAATTTCCTGCTGCTCATATTCCTGCACTGTCAGCATATGTGAAGTTTTGGTTATTGGATTGGTAAAATCAACACATTCATCCGGAGCAGATACGACGAAATGTGAACCGCAAATGCTGATAGGGTCGTGCTTAATTACTACGCTAAGGGAGGAAATTTTCGGTTTGCATGTGGTCTGCCAAGGAAAAGCTGAACGCCAGATAACCCAACCATTCGCAGGGTCAAGCTCATATTGTTTGAGTACTCCCTGCGATTCTATTCCATTAAGTTCTGGAAAACAAGGATTCCAAGATAGACCGCAGCCATGTAAACATGAAATTATTTTACCGTTCAGTATGATTTCAGGACTAATATTGATTGCCATAGGATTTTCATTTTCCATCAGCATTTGCTGTTCATTGGTAAAATCAGAACCATTTTGTTCGGGAGTAAGATTCCATTTACAGATAAAATCCCGAATAGTATCTATAGGAATCTGTACACAGAAGTCAATCACCAATCCCTTGCTACAATTATAAATGGACGGAATGAACCATTCTTTATTATTCAAGATAAATTGTACATTTGTGGAAATCTCTTTTCCGGCTTTTTGCCGTGTGGAATGTCCCCAGAAATTACCTTCAAAATACACCTTCCATTCGGGAAGTGTTGGCTCTGATGGGACAAAGTCATCGTAGTCTTCTGTAAATTTAATCTTACTGTAATCAAAGTCAGCTTGTAATTGCTTGATATATTCAAACGGGTGCTCCATTGCTTCAAGCTGCAACTTTTCAGAAATGATGTTCAGAACTGACGATTGAGCTTCTGTAATAGGTTTGTCCATAAAAAAGGTTTCAAACTGTGCTTGATTCCAGCTATATGCCTGCTCTAATGCTGCGGTGTCACCGCAAGCAAGTAAAAGGCATAGAAAATCAGAAAAACAATTTGCTAACGGATGGACATAGTTCCCCGGTGTATTCATAGGGCTTACAGCAAACACCATTTCTCCAAAGCCACGGATAAAGCAAAAATGAATACCATCAACACCTGCCCAGCCAATGATTTTGGCGCCTTTGGGTGTACAAAAATACAGATTTTTATTATTGTCTCGCTCAAAGCCAAGTGGCAAAGTATCAATATTTAGTCTATTGAATTTATTATAAGTTGTCATATTGGTGACCCTTTGGATTATTTTTTAACATTTATTATAAATAATTTTATCACAACAAACTAATAGCTTCAATCATCTTAATGCAAACATTAGAAGCCTACTAACATGAAAACAACATTAGTTTTAGTGGAATTGATTTAGGCAAATAAAGTGTGTATCAATAACAGGAGGTTACTCCAAGTCTTGAATATTCATTTTGTCAAGCTGGGAACGAAGTTTCATTTTCTCCCGACAACCAAAATAAATACCAAGAAAAACAATGGTTGGAATATTACTAATTAGAAAGGTTGAGGCAATGAGCATGAATATCTCACCACCCGTCATTCCCTCAAAAACAGCAATACTGAAAATCATCAATAAAGAATATAGAAATGTGATTGTCGGAAGTATAAGTCCAAACCACTTGCTCTTCTTTTTAGATAAAAATATTTGAAGAAAAATTGCTCCAACTAACAATGCCAGTACAAGAAACAACATTATCGTTACATTTTTCATATTATTCAGCTTCTTTAACTTTTTTGTATTCTGAAATCAATAGTTTAGCAGTTTCAAAGTCCACCTTGTCATTTAAAGCTAATCGCTTGATTAAAGCGATGTATGGCTCGGTTGATGCATCTTCACTTATTTGAATTTTTTGTATCAATTTATCAAGCCTAAGTCTTACTGTGGGATAAGTAACTTCATACTGATTAGCAATCTCCTTTAATGAACCTGAAGCTAAGAGAAATTTTTTAATGAATGATACATCTTCATCGTCAAGATTTATCATCCATTCGGGCACAACATCTATTGGCATATTAAAACCTCCTTTAATAATGTTAAATATATACTTTAATATTATTAAAGTCAATATTAAATATGATATTTAATAAAAAATAGAGATAGCTAGGTAGTAACTATTTAGGAGATGTAAAAGTTATTAACCTGTCACATCAAAATGAATGTATTTTTTCAAAGAAAAGAGGTGAAGTGAAATGTTTATCTGGGATTTTCTCTTGGGTGATGTAATGGATCAAATCATCGATTGGTTCTACGGTCAGCTTATAGGTTTTCTTGCTGATTTCTTTGCCCAAATGGGAAATATGGGAGTAGAACTTTTTGAGATGAGCTGGGTACAATCAATCGTTTTGTTCTTCTCTTACCTTGCTTGGTCACTCTATGGAACAGGACTTGTAGTGTCCTGCTTTGAAACGGGAATTGAGTATCAATATGGTAGGGGCAACATGAAAGATGCTGCCTTAAATGCAATTAAAGGTTTTATGGCAGTCAGTCTATTTACTACAGTACCTATCGAATTATATAAGCTCTCGGTCAGTTTACAGGGAAGTTTAACTGCAGGTATTACGGGATATGGAAGTGGAATCAGTGAACTAGCAACATCTATTATTGGAGAATTAAATAACGTAGGTGATATTACAAACATAGGTGGTTCAGGTATATTCGGTGGAATTTCTATGATAACAAGTCCATTTATGGCACTCTTTATTATTATCTTAATGGGATATGCAGTAATTAAAGTATTTTTTACAAACCTAAAAAGAGGTGGAATTTTGCTTATTCAGATAGCGGTTGGAAGTCTATATATGTTTTCTGTTCCTCGTGGTTATATTGATGGCTTTATTCAGTGGTGCAAGCAGATAATCGGTTTGTGCCTTACTACATTTCTTCAAGCAACCATATTAACTGCAGGACTTATGGTAGTAAAAGATCATGCATTATTAGGACTTGGATTAATGTTATCGGCCGGAGAAGTACCGCGGATTGCTGGAGCATTTGGACTTGATACATCCACTCGTGCCAATGTAATGAGTGCAGTTTATACAGCACAGGCCGCTGTAAACACAACTAAAACTATAGTACAAGCAGTACCAAAATAAAAGTAGAAAGAGAGGATTTAATGAAACTAATATATGTTGCATCTCCCTATAAAGGAGATATAAAAAAGAATATAGAATATGCGAAACAGGCTTGCCGATATGTGTTAAATGGAGGCAATGCCTTTTTTTGTCCCCATCTTCTCTACCCACAGATTTTAGATGATAATAATCCAGAAGAAAGAAGATTGGGAATCAACATAGGAAAAGAGTTTTTATCAAAATGCGATGAGCTATGGGTATTTGGTGAACATATTTCTCAAGGAATGTTTGAGGAAACTGAATTTGCTAGAGGGATAGGCATTCCTATAAAAAGAATTATGAAACTAGATTTTGAAATAAAAGAAGAGGCTCCAATTTGTATGAGGATAGATAGATGATCACCTTGGGGAGTCTTTTCGATGGGATTGGAGGATTTCCCCTTGCTGCTGTTCATAATAGAATTACTCCTATATGGTCAAGCGAAATTGAATCCTTTCCTATTGAGGTGACTAAAATACGATTCCCTGATATGATCCATGTTGGCGACATTACAAAATTGAAAGGGGAAGAATTGCCTCCTGTTGATATCATTACAGGTGGTTCACCATGCCAAGACTTATCTGTTGCAGGTGCAAGGGCAGGGTTTGCTGGTGAGCGTTCAGGATTATTTATGGAGCAGATAAGAATAACAAAGGAAATGAGGTGGGCAGATGCAAGAAGAGGAAAGGCAAATCACCTTATCAGACCTCGATACTTCGTTTGGGAAAATGTCCCCGGAGCATTCTCAAGTACAAACGGAGAAGACTTCCATGCGGTCCTTGAAGAAACCACAAGAATTGCAGACAGCAGCGTATCTATACCTAGACCTCCGGGAGGGATATGGAAATCTGTTGGGTGCATATTGGGATATGAATTCACCATTGCTTGGAGAGTTCTCGATGCTCAATACTGGGGTGTCCCCCAAAGACGTAAAAGAATCTTTCTTGTCGCAGATTTTGGAGGACACACCGCACCCAAAATATTATTTGAGCAAGACAGCTTGTTTGGGAATACTCAGAAGAGCTAGAGCAAGAGGAAAGGAACTGCCTAAACAATTAAAAATAGCTTTAGAAATTCAAGGAGAAGCTGAAGGAGCAGAAGAAGATTCTAATGACAATATGATTACCGAATGTAAAGCATATCATATCAATCAACGAAATGAGGGCATTGACTTAAATGGAATTTCAGGAGCCTTGATGGCAACTCAAAATATGCAGATGCAGACATTTGTCACAGAACCTATGATATGTTTAAATGATCAGGGTGGTGACCGAATGGATATAACAGAGAATATTACCTCAACATTACGAGCCAGTATGGGAGGAAATCAACCCATAGTCATGGCAACTCAGCAAGGTGGTGCAGAAATATGCTTTGACCTTTGTCCTACTATTACATCAGCAGCAGGAACAAGTGGCAATAATCAACCTGTTCTATTTGATAATCATGCAAAAGACTGCAGATATAATGGTCCACTAAATGTAGCACCAACCATATCGGCCACCTATGGAACAGGAGGAAATAATGTACCATTAGTATCAAAACCAATTGATTCAGACAGTTATTGTATTGCAGGAAATATTATTGATAGACAAGATCATAATGGTGGAAATGGATGTGGATTTCAAGAAAATATTAGTTATACTCTTACTACCAGCGATATTCATGCTGTTTGCTATCCAGCTAAAACTTATCAAGATACCGTAGGAGCATTGTGTGGAAGTGATGAAAAAGGCATTGGTAATCAATATGTCAGCCAAGATAAATGCATTGTAGATAATGAAAAGATGATGTTTGGACAATCTGAATTTGCTAATTACAAAGAAGGTTGTGCAGCACTTAGAGCAGAGGGTGGAGATAATGGAGGAGGAAGTGAAAACCTTGTAACTACTAAGAATCTTGTACGAAGACTAACACCCCTTGAATGTGAAAGACTTCAAGGATTTCCCGATGGGTGGACTAAAATAGAAAAATCATCCGATAGTGCAAGATATAAGGCATTAGGTAATAGTGTAGCAATCCCTTGTGTAAGTTTTATTATGCGAGGGATTGCTTATTTTTTCAGAAAATTTAAAGATGAAGTGGAGGAATAAACAGTGTATATGTATCCTGATAATTTAAAGGCTAAGGCAACATTATGGCTATGGGAGTTAAAAGACATTGGCATTATTGGAATAGGACTTCTTATTTCTGTATTTGCCTTAGCACAACTTAGGCTTATGCCACCTATTGTAATAACAGCAGTATATAGCTTTTTAACTATACAATTTGAAGACACAAGCATACTGAATTTTATTCGATATGCCTGTGGCTTTTTTCTTTTAAAGCAACAGAAGTTTGAATGGAGGTTATAAGAGTGGGCAGAAAACAGAAACAAAATGAAAAACAAAAGCAGTCTACAAGAGAGCTGATGGGTATTGAAGAAATCACAGACTATAGCCTTAAAACTCCATATGGAGAACTAGTGTATTTTATTATCCATCCAACAAATATATCCGTATTATCTGAATCAAGTGTAAGTGCAAGGATCTATGCACTTATGACGGTACTAAAGGGGATTGCAGAGATTGAAATGCTATGTCTTAATTCAAAAGAAAACTTTGATGATAATAAGCAGTATTTAAAAAGAAGAATGGGTACAGAGCAAAATCCTGTTATCCGAAAACTCCTACAGCAAGACAGTACTAATCTTGATAGGATGCAAGTTCAGATGGCTACAGCTCGTGAGTTTCTAATTATTATTAGGCTTAAAAATGAAAAAGAATCGGATGTATTTCCTTATCTTTCAAGGATTGAAAAGAGCTTAAAAGACCAGGGATTTACTACCAGAAGAGCTGATAATGCTGATATTAAACGACTTCTTGGTGTTTATTATGAGCAGAATGTGACTACGGAAAGATATGAAGATTATGATGGGGAGAGGTGGGTGGTACTTGGGGATGTGTAAAAATTAATAAAGTGTAAGTTTATTTGGTAGAATGGGTGTGCTATAATATGTATAATTAAAAATACGTCGAATAGTTTGAAAAAGTATTTGAATTAAGCGAGGTGCTAGGTGTGCAAAATGAAATAATATGCTATTGCTCCAATGTTAGTAAGAAAAAAATATTAGAAGCTATTGCAAATGGGGGAAAATCTCTACAGGACATTAGAGATATGACAGGTGCTTGTACCCTGGGTAAATGTAAAGAATTAAGTCCAACAAAGAAATGCTGTTCTGCCAATATTATTAAGATACTAAATGAAAATACAATAGTATGAGCACAAAAGGAAGCGGAAAATTTCAATAAGTAGAGCAGATATATAAATAAGAAAAATAAGAGTTTATAGGAATATTGGAGGTAAAACGTGAAAGATGATAGTAAAATAAAGAAATGGACTAAAGTATTGTTTGTAATTTATTTAATTGCACTATTTTGGATAATAGTATTTAAATTTAATGCACCATTTTCAAAATTAGGTTATATGAGAAGTATAAATCTAATTCCTTTTAATGAATCTTTAATAGTAAATAGCAAACTTGATTTCCGTGAAATTATCATGATAGTAATTTTTATACCCTTTGGTATATATTCAGGCATTCTATTTAGAAAATGGACTACTGGTAGGAAGATATTCTTATTTTTCTTGATTAGCTTTATATGTGAAGTGTTCCAATTTATTTTAGGCGTTGGAGCTTCTGATATTACAGATATCATTAACAATACTTTAGGTGGAATAATTGGATTAATAATCTATAAAGGGATTGGGAAAATATCGAAAAATAGTATTAATGCACAGAAACTTATAAATATAATCGCAACAATAGCAACTATATTAATGATTTCATTATTATCAGTACTAGTAATATACAACTTATAGTGGCTTTGCAAATAAAAATTGCAAAGGTGTCAGATAGATAAATCAAAACGATAAATAGGAATTTGAAAGGATGAAAGATATGAAAAACCAACTTAATGGTATTGCATTGATTCTATTTGGAATACTTGTCTCTTTAGCATCGACTAGCTTAGATTATTACATTACTCATAGTGTTACAGTTCCATGGGTTCTGATTGGCTTAGCGATAGGAATTGCTGGTGTTGTTTTAGTGTTCTTAAAGCCCAAAGACGACAACAGATAAGTTCCGTTTTGTCGAGGTTGATTAACGTAATTTAACACAATTAAATGCTCAATTTCCAAATAAGGGTTTCGTTTACATGATTGCTGATTAACAGATGATTGTAAAATATTAATAGAAAAAGGAGGCAAAACAATGATTCAAGCAGTTGTGCATATTTCTTTAGTAGTAAAAGATTATGATGAAGCAATCGAATTTTATACAAAAAAACTTCATTTTGAATTAATTGAAGATACATATCAACCAGACCAAGATAAGAGATGGGTAGTAGTATCTCCACCAGGTTCAAATGGAACAACAATATTACTTGCAAGAGCATCTAAACAAGAACAAGAGCCTTTTATAGGGAATCAAGCAGGAGGAAGAGTTTTTCTTTTTTTAGGAACTGATGATTTTTGGCGTGATTACAATGAAATGATAATGAGTAAAATAGAATTTGTTAGAGAACCCAAAGAACAGGATTATGGAACGGTAGCAGTATTTAAAGATTTATACGGTAACTTATGGGATTTAGTTGAGTTCAATGAAAATCACCCAATGTTCAAAAGAGTTAAATAAATTCACATTTATCAATGGAATTATGGAACAATCTTAAAAATAATGTTTATGTATTATATGTTATTAAACCTTGCACTAACGTGCAGGTTTTTTTTAATGCAGAAAAAGAAAGAGAGGTAAGAAGAGACTATGGTAAAAAAGAAAGCACCAATCATAGAAGATGGAAAAGTCAAAACATTTATCGATATGATTGCTCCATCTATCATCAAATTCAATACGGATCACTTTATCTGTGGCAATACCTATAGATGCGTATGGGCACTAAGAGAATACCCTACAAGCACCAGTGAACAAGCAATCCTTCGTCATCTTGGAGAAAAAGATGGGGTAACCCTTAGAATCTATACAAGACAGGTAACTCCAAATGAAGAAAAGAAAATTATTCATAATGCAGCCAATAAAAACAGGATGAATTCTGCAAATACAAATGATTTACAGCAGACCGTAACAGCAGAAAGCAACTTACAAGATGTTGTTACCCTTGTATCAACTATGCATAGAAACAGAGAACCACTCCTTCATTGTGCAGTATATATTGAACTTACTGCAAGTGATTATGACAGCTTGAAACTACTGCAGACCGATGTATTAACAGAGCTTGTGCGTTCTAAATTAAATGTAGATAGACTTATACTTAGGCAACAGCAAGGCTTTTTGTGTGTTGGTCCAACAGGAAGAAATATATTTGGTAGTCAATATGAAAGAGTACTTCCAGCATCCTCAGTTGCAAATCTATATCCCTTTAATTATTCAGGCAAGACCGATAGCAATGGATTTTATTTAGGCAGAGATAAGTTTGGTTCTAATATTCTCGTAGATTTTGATAAACGAGATCATGATAAAACAAATCCTTGTATCCTTATTCTTGGTAATTCAGGGCAAGGGAAAAGCTATTTATTAAAGCTAATATTATGCAATATCTTAGAATCAGGAAAGAATGTCATATGCTTAGATCCAGAGCATGAGTATGTGGAACTTGCAGAAAATATAGGTGGATGCTTTGTAGATTTAATGAGTGGAGAGTATATGATAAATCCACTAGAACCAAAGACTTGGGATGAGGGAGGAAGTCCACAGGACGAAGATGCTCCTCTTGCATTTAGACAAGCGACAAAGCTAAGTCAACACATTAGTTTTTTAAAAGACTTCTTTAGGTGCTATAAAGATTTTGATGATAGACATATTGATGTTATAGAAATTATGCTTGGTAAACTCTACACTAAATGGAGCATCAGTGATAGTACAAATTTCAGCAAATTAGAATCTGTTGATTATCCTATTCTTTCAGACCTTTATACGTTAATAGAGGAAGAATATAAAGGATATGATAAGGGAAAATATCAGCTTTACACGGTAGACTTATTACAGGAAATTCTGCTTGGACTTCATTCCATGTGCCAAGGTGCAGAAAGTAAATTCTTTAATGGACATACCAATATAACTTCTAATAGATTTATTGTATTTGGTGTAAAGGGGTTGTTACAGGCTAGTAAAAATGTAAAGAATGCCTTACTATTTAATGTATTATCCTTTATGTCAGATAAACTGTTAACGGAAGGTAATACTGCAGCTGGAATTGATGAATTGTATTTATTCCTTACTAATCTTACAGCAATAGAATATATCCGTAATTTTATGAAGCGAGTGCGAAAAAAGGAATCAGCAGTAATACTTAGCAGTCAAAACCTTGAGGACTTCAATATAGAAGGCATTAAGGAGCTGACTAAACCGCTGTTTTCTATCCCAGCACACGCTTTTTTATTTAATGCTGGAAATATTGATAAGCAGTTTTACATGGATACCTTACAACTCGAAGAATCAGAATATAATCTTATTAAATTTCCACAGAGAGGGGTCTGCTTATATAAATGTGGTAATGAGCGTTATAATTTAGCTGTTCATGCTCCAGCATATAAGGAAAAATTATTTGGAAAGGCAGGTGGAAGGTAGTGACTATTGAAAGTGCAGAATGGGTAATGAAACAAGAAAAAATCGAATCCTATTGGGGACAAAAGCAAGGCATTATAGATGATTTGAGGGTGTGCATCAGTTACACTCCAAACAGGGATAATGACTTGCTTTGTTTTATGGAACAGTATTTAAAGGCAGAAACAAAGAATAGGCCAAGATTATTGGAGCAAATAAAGTATTGCATTAATGGTGAAAAATATGAAAATCCCTTCCTAGCATATAACCATTATGATGGGGGGCATATTGAAGAATTTGACCATATTCTCAATGAATATATTAATAAGCTAAAGCTATCTGGTGGAGAATCCACGCAAGCATCTAGAATTATTGAAAGCACTATACTAAAGATAAATGAACTCCATGATATATGCCGTGGACAGCTGATAGACTCTTGGAGAAATGAAAGACTTACAGAATATATTGTCACTGCTTCTAGGTATGCAGGATTTCAAAAAGCTGAGGACATCATCGAAGCAAAAAAGCAATGGTAAGGTGGTGAGGCTGTGGATTTAAGAAATCAGAACTTTGGAATTGAAATTGAGATGACAGGCATAACAAGAAGAAGAGCTGCTGAAGTAGTTGCCGAATATCTCAATGAGATAGCTGAACATGAAGGTGGTGGCTATGACACTTATAGTGTAAGGGATAATGAAAACCGAAAGTGGAAGTTTGTAAGTGATGGTAGCATAAGCTGTCAGAAAAAGGTGGGAAATAGAAAGCAAATAGCTGACAGAGAATACAGTGTAGAGCTTGTTAGTCCCATTTGTAAGTATGAAGATATCGAAAAGATTCAGGAGATGGTGCGTAAGCTCAGAGAGGCAGGAGCATTTAGTAATAAGTCCTGTGGAATCCATATTCACATTAATGCGGCACCTTTTGAGGCGTACCAATTAAGAAATCTTGTTAATATTGTAGCTGCAAAAGAGAATATGATATACAAGGCATTACAGGTGGATTCAGATAGGGAAAGACGGTATTGCAAAAAGATAGATACGGATTTTTTGGAGAAGTTAAATAAGCAGAAACCAAAAACAAAGAGTGGAATCCAAAAGTTATGGTACAAAGGTAGTGATGGCAGTCATCAGCATTATCATGATAGTAGATACCATTGCTTGAATCTTCATTCTGTCTTTCAAAAGGGAACGATTGAGTTTCGAGCCTTTAATGGTTCCCTACATGCTGGGAAGATGAAAGCATATCTGCAATTTTGTATGGCTATTACAGCTCAAGCCTACAACCAAAGGTCAGCAAGTCCAATAAAAACTGTATCAGAAAATGAAAAATATACATTCAGAGTATGGCTATTAAGACTTGGTTTAATAGGAGATGAATTTAAAACAGCAAGGAAACATCTCCTTGACCATTTAGAAGGAAATATTGCATGGAAGTCACCTGAACAAGCAGAAGCACAGAAAGAAAGGTTAAGGAAAAAGAGAGAAGTTGAGCTTTCGAATCCACAAGAAGAAACAATAGAAACACAAAATAATGATATGGAAATAGATGAGCAGGAGGAAGAATCTCCTGCTTTTACTATGTCTATGAATCAGTAGGAGGTCAGGATGAAAAATAATAAATTAAATGAGTTAGGACTAGAAATATTATATATCGCATATGGAAGTAATTTAAATCTATCACAAATGAAACAACGATGCCCTACTGCAAGAGTCATTGGAGCATCAGAAATAAAGGATTATGAGCTTGTATTTCGTGGTTCAAGATATAGTGCAGTGGCAACTATTGAACCATGTGAAGGAAGTAGCGTTCCCGTTTTGCTATGGGGAATCCAACCAGAAGATGAGAAATCACTAGATAGGTATGAAGGATACCCTAATTTTTATGAAAAGGAAAACATGGAGATTGTGTTAAATGGCAGTACTGTTTCAGCAATGGTTTATGTGATGACACCTGGTCATGAACTCGGAATACCATCAGAACGTTACAAAACATCAATTGAAGATGGCTATATGGATGCAGGATTTGATACAGATATTTTACAGAACGCAGTAGATAAAACTATAGGTAGGATAGAAAATAGTATGGAGGAAAAAGCAGAACAGGGAAGCTTATTCGGGATGAAATGGTGGTGATATTAGATGGCAGACCCTACAACCATAGGACTTATTGCAAAGGCAGCTATATCAGCATTATCAGATGAAAGGCTGAGAAAAGGTATAGGGTGGACTATTGCTGCAATCCTATCTCCATTTATTCTAATCATTGTTATTATCTGTGGATTGCTTTCAGGAACAGCAAATCATAACAATACTGTTATTCAATTATCATTTTATGGAGGTGCTATATCAGAAAATATTCCTGAAGAATATCGAGGTCAAATAAAAGATATGCGTAATAGTTTTACAATGCTTGATGAAAGAATAGAGGAAGTAAATGGTCAAATGGAAGATGGAGATAGTCTGGACTCTATAAGGGTTAAGGCTATTTTTTATTCTCTGTATTTCGCCTCTAACCAGCCATCTGAGGTAGATCAAGATAAGTATATTGCCTGCTTTGTAACTTATGAGGAACGTACAAGAACCATAATTGATGCAGACGGAAATGAAGTGGAAGAAACATATCTTGTGGCAGTACCAATTGATACTCTCCCGGAAGTCTACAAAAATATTGAAAGTATTATGGGAAAGGAAACTACTTATGAGGATATGGCAAATGCCAATGAAATCTATTACCGAATTAAGTATGGAGTTCCAGCACCAAGTGAAGGAGATGGTTTTGGGGAATGGGGAGATTGGACGCATAGCATTACTCCAGAAGAATTAGAGCAATTGTATCATGATTTGCCAGAGGGTGAGAATGGGTCAGAGATAGTAAAGCTTGCCATGTCAAGGCTTGGAGATCCCTATTCACAAGAAAGAAGAGGACAAGGAAATTATACGGACTGCAGTTATTTGACCATGTGGAGCTACAGACAGATTGGAATAATTATACCTGGAACTGCTGCGCAGCAAGGAAGATTTTGTATTAATAATAATCTTACTGTTTCAAAAGAAGATTTAGTTCCTGGAGATTTAGTATTTTGGAGTCACAAGCCAAACGGTAGATTTATGAACATTACTCATGTAGGAGTCTATGCTGGAAATGGGAAGGTAATAGATGCCGCATACTCGAAAGGACAGGTGGTGTACAGAGATTTATTTGATTCAAACAAACAGGTTTTATATGGTAGACCACATATTTTAAAATAAAAGGAGGAGCTTATGCTAACAACAAAGGCAATATTTGAACGAAAGATATCTGCATTCCATACGAGAGAATGTGTAATTAATGGGATTGAACTAATGAATGATAATGAATTTGAGACATTTAGTAAGAACCTATTAAGTGAGCAATCCTTTATTACAGATAGGAAAGATGAAATGTATGTAGATTCTACAGGACAAATCCATGGACTACTTGTACTAAATAAAGATAGTGGAGATGGGATTTTAATTGATAGTCAAGGATATGATTATCCAAGATATGTTGCATTTATGCCAAACATTAAGCCGTATGTAGATGAGCAAATTTCTATCGTTACAGAGCAAATAATTAAGGAATCTGCTAAAAATACTTCAAATGGTAGTTGGGCTATTTATTTTAATGAGATAGAAGAATCCTATGGAATAGTTGTAAAAGAAAACAATGGTATTGGAACTTTACTCTTAGATGAACTAACAAGCAGAGATGAAATCGCAGAAATTGAAGTACTCGATGACTGCTTTGATATGACAATATATCTTGACTATTGTAGTAATTTAGACGAAAAAATAAAGCCAAGTCAAAACATGAATATGTAGGAGGATGAGAGAATGGTTAATATAGAAAAGACAATTCGTATCTTAAAGATTGAGCCACAAAACTTACCTTATGAAAAAGAAATAGCTAATGACTTGGAGGGTATTCAAGGAGAGGTTGAGGGATTATTTGAATGTATTTATTTAGATGATAATTGTATTTTAGTATGTAATGAAGAAGGAAAATTAAATGGGATGGAATTAAATCGAAGGGTTGGTAATGACATCATTGCTGGTCCTTTTTTTATTGTAGGGGATAGTTGTGATGGAGAATTTATCTCACTTACTGATGAACAAATAGAAAAATATACACAAGAATTTGGAAAGGTTCAAGAATTTACTGGAGAAGAACCAGAGGCACAACCAAGGATGGAGTTTATTGGATTTGATTTTTAAAATAAGATTATAAGTTTTTAAGTAGCACGTAGCAATGAAGGTAACTATAAAAAGCAGCTTGTTTCAATGAGAACAGCAAAAGTAAAGGAGAATGCATATGACATTTAATGAATATGTAGAAACAGTAAAAAGAGAAATTAAAGATTATTTGCCAGAAGAATATAAAGGTGTAAATCCAGAAATTAATGTGGTCAGAAAAAATAATGGGGAGGGATTAACAGGACTTACTTTGCGTGGAGAAAGTAATATTTGCCCTAATATTTACCTGAATTCCTTTTATGACTTATATCAGGAGGGTATGAAGGTCAGTGAGACTATGAGTAAGATTGGTGAGATTTTTCAAAGAGAAATAAAAAGAACACCGCAGTTTAATTTAGAAGACTTCACCTACAACAATATGAAAGATAATCTATATTATACAGTCATTAATGCAGAGAAAAATGAAAAGTTATTACAAGATATTCCCCATCAAAGAAGAGAGGATTTAGCAATTGTGTATCGGGTGAATGTATGCATATCGGAAGAAGGTACAGGAAGTATTTTATTAAATAATGAACATTTAAAACTTTGGGGTGTCGATCACAGAGAAGTTCATGACCAAGCAGTAAGAAATATGCCAAGGATATTGCCGTATAAATTTGAAAATATGAATGATATTATCGCAGAGTTGATGGGAGAGGATGTCGAGCTATTTGAGGAAATGGCAGGAGAAAATATGATGTGGGTACTAAGTAATGATAAAAGAATGCAAGGTGCAGCATATATGTTTGATGAAAAAGTAATGTCTTCTATTGCAAAGAAATTGGGTGGAGATTTTATTGTATTGCCATCTTCTCTCCATGAAGTAATCATAATAAAAGAAGAAGAAATTATGGTAGAAGAAAATATAGATTTAGAATTTATTCAAAGGATGGTTTCAGAAGTAAATGAGAGCCAAGTAGAACCTGATGAAGTGTTATCTGATGCAATTTACCGTTATAGTTCTAAGGATAATAAGCTATCACTTATTGAAGAATTTGAACAATCACAAGGCATGGATATGCAAATGTAGGTAGAAAAGGAGGGTTTATAGAATGAGTATATCAACGGAAAAAGCAACGCTACAGGTAACTTTTCAAAAAGAAAAGTTAGAAGCATTAAGGTTTTATATGAACGAAAAGAATCTGACTGTAGAGGGTGAATTGCAAAAACATATTAGTAGTATCTACGAGAAATACGTTCCGTCAGCTACTAGAAGATATCTAGAGAGAAATGATAATGAACAGGAGAACCAGACGGAAATAACGGCACCTATTAGTGAAAACATATCAGAAGTAACTCAAAGAGCTACCTCTAATCGTGGCAGAAGAAGGACTGAAAGGGTGCAAAGTGAACAGGCAGAAGTGCCTACAGAAACTACAAATGCAGAAGAAATTGAAGAGTCTCAAGAACAGGCAGAGGATGAAAATCAGGGAATGGTCATGAGTATGTAGTGGCTATTCCTTTTCTGTTTTTGCAATGGAAATATAATAAAGTTAATAAAATTAAGGAGGAAAGTTCGGATGAAAAAAGATACTATTAGCGTAAGTCTTGAGGCTGAAAAGCTAAGAGCAATCAAGAAATATATGGAGAAGAAAGAGATTGATGTACAGGATGAACTAGCAGAACAGCTACAAAAGCTTTATGAGAAGCATGTGCCAGTCAATGTCAGAGAATATATTGATGAAAAGAATGAGGAAGAAAGTAGAGCTAAAACACCAAGAAAACAAGCTAAAAATACTGGTGCAACTATTTATATATCTACACCACAGGAATAAAACCATTTTTGGGGCGATATTTGCCCCTGTGTGTGATTGTATGGACGAGAGTGGCACAAGTTATCATTAACGATAGATAAAACGATTTGTGGGCGAATTTGCCGAGATTTATGAATAGAGCAGATTAAGCCTTAAGATACTTGGATTTTAGGAGAATATGAGCCTAAAAGGTAAGTGAACCCCCCTATTGATTTTGGTGCAGGATAAAGAGAGGTGGTCGCAAGCGACCTCCTCTCAATCACATCGCCCGGCAGTGCCGTGCGTTTGAACGATTTAAAACAGGTGGTCGAAAAACAGGGTTTGTGTCTATCAAGGTGGTCGGTATTTAGAATAATTACCATAGAATAAGCATTTGTCAGTATCATATAGAGGTGGTCAAGCTAAAACATTGGATATTTGAGGTGAAGTAAATTGGCAGAAATAAAGAATACAGTGAAGAAAAGGACAGCAGTATGGCTCTATCCTGAAACAATAAAGAAGATGGATAGCCTACTGGAAAGAGATAATTGTAAAAGTCGAAGTGAGTTCATAGATAAGGCGTTAAACTTTTATATGGGATACCTTGTAAGCGAGGATACAACAGGATATTTATCAAAGATACTTATATCAGCTATTCAAGGCACATTAAAAGAAACAGAAAATAGAAATTCTAGTAACTTATTTCGTCTATCCGTTGAAATGAGCATGATGATGAATATACTTGCAGCAGGTTTAGAAATTAGTGAAGAAGAACTTCGTAGTCTTCGAGGCAGATGTGTACAGCAAGTGAAAAAGACTAGAGGTAAAGTATCTATGGAGGAGGCGATAAAGTTCCAACAAGGAATTGGAGAGTGATAATTTATGCCAAGACTTATTTTAAAATGCCCTTATCTAAAAGGTGGAAGTAAAAGTACATCAGCTCATCTTGAAAACTTGGTAAATTATATTGCTACCAGAGATGGAGTGGAAAAGATAAAAGTTGAAAATAAAAATCTTCCTTCTACATTAAGGCAAGAAGAATTAATTACTCAGATAATTAAGGAGTTCCCAAACACAAAGAATCTATTTGAGTACGAAGATTACATCAAGGAATCTACAATAGAGAATGCATCAGAATTTATTGGGGTTGCAATGGAGCAAAATGTTGATAAAATCAGCAAACGAAAAAATTATGTGGATTATATTGCAAATAGACCAAGGGTAGAAAAAATGGGAAAGCATGGGTTGTTCACAGGCGGTGATGATACTCTGGTGCTTAGTAGAATTGCAGATGAGGTTTCAAATCATGAAGGAAATGTTTGGATTCCAATTATTTCACTTAGGCGAGAGGATGCTGCAAGACTTGGTTTTGATAATGCTGAAAGCTGGCACAATATGCTTTCTTACTATGCTATAGATATAGCTGAATTTTTAAAGATAAAGATTGAAAACTTTCAGTGGTATGCAGCATTTCATAATGAGGGGCATCATCCTCATGTTCATATGATTTGTTACTCTACAGATCCTAAAGAGGGATACCTTACTAAAAAAGGTATAGAGAAAATGAAATCAGGATTTGTAAAAAATATCTTTGGTCAGGAACTAGAGGGAATTTATACAGAGCAAAGTAAAAGACGAGATGAGTTGAAACAAGAATCAAGGGAAGTATTAATCAAACTAATTACTGAGATGAAAAATGGCACAATGCAGAATAGCAATATTGAAGAAAAGTTAATAAATCTTTCCGATCGTCTGAAATTTACTAATGGAAAAAAACAATATGGTTATTTACAGCCACAGCTTAAAGCAATGGTAGATGAGATTGTAGATGAGCTTGCAAAGGATGAAAAGATTAGTAAGGCATATGCTCTTTGGTATGAAATGCATAATGAAGTGCTTTATAATTACATGGGTAATTTGCCTGAACCTCTTCCTTTATCACAGCAAAAAGAATTCAAGTCAATTAAAAATATGATTATTAAAGAGGCAGATAATTTCAATAAAGGAACTATTACGTTTGAAGAAGTAACTGATGATAATATTGATATTACTGATGAAAGAATAGATAAAGCAATAGATGATGTAATTATAAATGATACTGGATTTATTGAAATAGAAGGTTATACTCTAGATTTAGTTAGTGAAATAGAAGTTAATGATGATACCACTGAAGATGTTTACTTAAAATGGAGTGATGAATATAAAGAGGCTCTTGAATTTTTATTTGGCACAGATGATATAGTACAAGATTTAGAAAGAGCTTTTGAGATGTTTGTATTAGAAGCAAAAAATGGGAATGCTCTTGCCATGTTTGATATTGGAAGAATGTTTGCAGACGGACTTGGTCGAGAGATTGATGTATCAAAAGCTTATGAGTGGTATCAAAAGGCTCTTGCAGCTTTTTATAAGGTTGAAGATAAAAAGCCATGGAAATATACAGAATATCGTATAGGTAAAATGCAGTTACAAGGTCTTGGTACAGAAGAAAGCTATGAAGAGGCTTTCTATTGGTTCACTTTATCAGCAGAACAAAAATATAAATTTGCCGAGTATTCCTTGGGTGGACTTTATTATAGGGGTAAAGGCGTAGAACAAAGCTATATAAAAGCTTTTAATTTGTATTTAAGATCTGCAAAACAGGGTTTCCCATATGCTGATTTTGAAGTTGCAAAGATGTATAATGATGGAGTAGGAACCTATAAGAATGAAAAAGAATCAAATAAATATTTTCATTCTGCATTCATCGGTTTTGAAAAGTTAGAAAAGCAAAGCAATGATGATAAAATACAATATAGACTTGGCTGGATGCTTCAAAATGGGATTGGTACTGAAAAGGATATAGAGAGAGCAAAAAAGTACTATGAAAAGTCTGCAAAGCTAGGAAATTTCTTTGCTTGTTACTCACTTGCAAAATTAATCCTTGCAGAAGAAAATCCAACTATAACAGAAATAAAGAAAGCAGTTGAATATTTAGAACAGGCATCGACAAGTGGTAATCAATTTGCACAGTATTCTCTTGGCAAGCTTTATCTTAACGGAAAATATGTGGAGAAGGATATTTATAAAGTTGTAGGACTGTTTGAACTATCATCAGAGCAGGGGAATGAGTATGCAGCATATCAGCTTGGCAACTTATACCTTAAGGGGGAGGATATACATAAAGACATTCCGACAGCAATAAAATGGTTACTTATATCTGCAGAAAAAGGAAATCAATATGCACAGTATTTATTGGGGAAATTATATTTGATGGGTGAAGGTGTGCCAAAAGATAAAGATGCAGCAATAAAATGGTTTGCTCTATCCGCAGAGCAAGGAAATGAATATGCTAAGTTTTTTCTTGAAAATATGGATAAGTTTAAAGAAGTGTCTGTATGTCTTACGGTAACAAGAATGTTTCATCATATGAGTAAAATATTTGAAGATAGTATTCCGCTTAAATCATCAGGGGTAGGACTAAAGATAGATAGTAAGCTTATGAGGAAACTAAGAGAAAAGAAAGCAGCACAAGGGCATAAGAGAGATGAGCATGAGCAGGACATGAAACTGTAAATATAATAATTGTAATAATTCAGATAATTATATTTGATAAAAAGAATAAATGGTGTAAAATAAGTATACTTGTAATTATAATATTTGATTAAATTAAAATGGTTTTTACATATTTGAATGAATATTTAAATAGACTTAGGAAGGAATGTATAACTCATGAATAATTTAGAATCAATATCACAAATATTTCAAAATAAAATATTCCGTATTCCAGATTATCAGCGAGGTTATGCATGGCGGAAAGAACAATTAATTGATTTTTGGGATGACATTATGAACCTTCAAATGGATAGATACCATTATACTGGGCTTTTATCTCTTAAAGAACTCAATCGAAAATCAACTGAAAGATGGAATAATGATTTATGGCTTTTGGATAGTGGATATAAAGCTTGTCATGTTGTAGATGGTCAACAAAGACTTACAACGATTTCAATCCTATTAAATGAGATAATAAATTTTATTAAAGCTATTGATGAAAACAAAGACAAAAATGATGAGGAGATAGTTCTAGCTTATGAAACTATTAAGGACATCAGAACAAAGTATATTTCACGAAAACAGCCGCCTCATAATATTATAACCACATATTTATTTGGTTACGAAGAAGATAACCCAAGCTTTGAATATTTGCAATATAAAGTCTTTGGTCAACAATTTTCAAAATCAATACAAGAAACATATTATACTAAAAACTTAAAATATGCTAAAGAGTTTTTTTGGAATTGCCTTTCACAGTTATATGAGGATGAAGGATTAGAGGGTATTGAAAAGATTTATAAAAAGCTTACACAAAAATTGATGTTTAATATTCATGAAATTGAAGATGACTATGATGTTTTTGTAGCTTTTGAAACGATGAATAATCGTGGAAAAAAACTTACCAACCTTGAACTTTTGAAAAATCGATTAATTTATTTAACTACTCTGTTTGATCACAACAAACTTGATGAATACAATAAAAATGCTCTTAGAAAGAAAATTAATGATGCATGGAAAGAGGTTTATTATCAGCTTGGCAGGAATAAAAAGGTATCGCTTTCTGATGATGAGTTTTTGAGAGCACACTGGATTATGTTTTTTCAATATTCTCGTCAAAAAGGTAATGATTATATTAAATTTTTATTAAATAGATTTTCAGCAAAAAATGTTTTTGAAAAACAAATCATACCTATTGTAGAAGAGACTAGTGAAGAAATAATGGATTTAGATTCTGATGAAGATATTATAACTGACGATGAAGTTGTAGCAATTGCAAAGCTTGAGCCTAGTGATATCGATACTTATGTACTAAGTCTAAATGAAACAGCTAAATATTGGTACTATACATTTTTCCCTAATGAGAGTAATTTAACAGATGATGAAAAAATATGGCTTGATAAATTAAATCGAGTAGGTATTGGATACTTTAGACCTCTTGTTACATCTGCAATAACACCATCTTCAAAGTCAACAAGCATTGAAAGGGTAGAACTGTTTAAGCAAATAGAACGGTTTATATTTGTTTGCTTTAGAATGGGTACATTTCAATCTAGTTATAAAAGTAGTGATTATTATAGAAAAGCAAAGGATGTTTATGCTGGGGTTATTTCTATAAATGAAGTTGCCAATGATCTTAAAACTACAACAGATAATGATATAAAAGCTGCAATTAATAATTTTATGACTAGAATAGATAAAAGGTTTGATAACGGTGATGGGTTTTATGGATGGAAAGATTTAAAATACTTGCTTTATGAATATGAATATAGCTTAGCAGTTAAAGGCAATATTGAAAAACTTGACTGGAACTTATTCACTAAAACTGAGAAAGATAA
Source organism: Halanaerobiales bacterium (assembly GCA_016278415.1). The sequence goes on along the minus strand of JADQBV010000013.1, from coordinate 28,632 downwards.
ATTAACTATAGAGCATATTCTTCCACAAACACCTTCTAAGTGGTATTGGAAGAATCAATTTAGAAAATACACTGATGCAGAAATAAAAATTCTTTCTTCATCTATTGGGAATCTTCTTCCTCTTGCGCAGAGTATAAATTCGAGCCTACAAAATGATAGCTTTGATGATAAAAAAACAAGTAACTCCGCTGGAAGGCGAGGTTATGAAAATGGTTCTCACAGTGAGATAGAGGTGTCAAAGGAAGATGATTGGAGCGACATGCATATTTATAATCGTGGCTTAAAGTTACTTTCATTTATGGAAGGGCGTTGGATGTTTAAGTTTGCAGGAAATGAGCAAAAATCAGAACTTCTACACATTAATTTTATTTTCGATGAAAGAGAGGAAGTTCCAGAAGTACCTGAATTTACAGAGATAAAAGTAACACCGGCATTTAACAAAGATATAAATGTTAGCAATACACAGCAATTAAGACTAGCTTTTTGGACAGGCTTTGTTGATTATTGCAAGTCAGTCGGTAGAGATACTGATATTGGTAGGCGTAAACCTTCAACAGATAATTGGTATGATGTTGCAATTGGAGGTAATGGATATCATATATTTCTAAATATAATTGGAAAGAAGACTTTAAAAATTGGTTTATATGTCTATGATAAAGAGACCTTTGAACGTCTTGAATTAAAAAAACAAGAAATTGAAGCAATGTGTGGATTTGCACTTGATTGGTATTCTAGCCGAGAGTCTAGTACTCAAAAAAGGATATTATATTCCATAAATACTGATATTTATAATGAAGAAAATCAAAAATATTGCTATGACTGGTTAATTAAACATTCTGATAAATTAAAATTAGCACTTCACACTTACGATCCAAGTGATATAAGAGCTGTTGAACCAAAAGTGAATATCGGTAATACGTTAACAAAGGATATGGCTGAAGTTGCATATAGGATTGCAAAGAAAGTATATCTAGGAGACTTAGGTAGAACTGAAGGAAGAAATGAAATAGTTAAGTTAACTGGAATGAATGAAGGATCTGCTGGAGACTATGTAACTGATTTTCTTGGTATGATGAACGGAGAGCAATATGCAAGAACACTAAATGAATATTCAACTCGCTATTTTTTGGATAATATTTTAAAGGATTTTGGAATTGAATATTTAAAGAGTGCTCTTTTAGCTTGTAAAAAACATGCTAAATACTATGCCTCTCTTGGTAGAGGAAGACTAGCATATGTAGAACGATTAGTTGAGGAATTTGAGAAATTCATTAAATGATGTTTTAAATTACAAAAATCTTATGTCCTTGCAATGTAACTATAAATAAAAATGAAATTACAGCCTTTTAAGCTAGAGGCTGTTTTTCTATGCCTAAAATTAAAGAGAGAGATAGGTCGTTCTGAATAAATATAAAATTAATTAGGAGGAAATCTATGAGTACTTATATTCATTTTACAGAAGAACAAAAACTAAGAGCTAATGAAGTTGATCTTGTAGAATTTTTGCAAAGGCAAGGTGAGAAACTATTGCCATCAGGTAGAGAAAAAAGAATTGCAAGTGACCATAGTATTACAGTTAGAGGTAACGAATGGTACGATCATGCATTAGAGCAGGGAGGTCTTGCAATTGATTTTGTACAAAACTTTTATGGCCTATCTTTTCCAGAGGCAGTAACAAAGCTCCTTAGTGGTGAACAAGGTGAGTTATATAGTAAGGCAAAAGAAAGAAAGCAAATAAAACGAAAACCCTTTGTACTCCCTCCGAAGAATTCAGATATGCGAAGGGTTTTTGCGTATCTCATTAAAAATCGTCATATTGATCGTGATGTGGTTAGTTTCTTCGCTAAACAAAAATTACTCTATGAAAGTTGTGAACAATCTGCAAACAAGACGAAAGAATATCATAACGCAGTATTTGTAGGCTATGATGAAAATGGAGTTCCTTGTCATGCACACAAACGTGGAATTTATTCTCATGGTAATGGATTTAAAGGTAATATTGAAAGCGGTAATCCATGTTATAGTTTTCATTACACAGGAATAAGTAACAGACTCTATGTTTTTGAGGCTCCCATTGATATGCTGTCTTTTATTACAATATATAAAAACATCCATTGGCAGGAACACAGCTATGTCGCATTGTGTGGAGTATCAGAACAAGCAATGCTTAAAATACTCGAAATTAATTCTAATTTAAATCATGTTCTATTATGTTTAGACCATGACGCAGCCGGTATTGAAGCAAGTGAAAAATTTCAGGATTTACTTTCTAAGAAAGGAATTAAATGTAGCAGATTGCTTTCTAAATGCAAGGACTGGAATGAAGATATTAAAGAAAGCTTCAACCTCTCAGCAATTCCATCCGAGGAACACCCACAATATATTATTCGTGATGAGGTTTGCTCTGAAATTCAAAAATATATTATTGAAATTGATAAGAATGACATTTCACCTTCAAAACTAAATACCTTATTTAAAAAATGTAATACTGATGATACAGAGCAGATGGTTGAAAATTTAAAACAACTGTCTGCTCTTTCTTTATGCCTTGCATCCAATGAATACAGACAGATGGGTTATCCTTCAGAAACGGACAAATTGCTTACAGGATTACATGACGGATTCAAGGCATATGAAAATCGTAGCAAACTTAATAATCGTTTATTAGATATTAAAAATGAACTTGAACAGATTGGGAAATATCAAGGCATTATTAGTAAAAATGAAAAGAAAGACTTTGCTAAGAGATATGAAGTTATTGCTGGGCATTGCCTAAAGGCAATTATTACTATTGAAATTCAACAACAAAAACAAGAGCAAAAGCAGTTAATTGTGATGTCATAGAAAACCACAGGATTGATTAATCTGTGCATAAAATATTTTGGGAATGGAGGTAAATGTAATGCAATCACAAGTGTTTTTATTAATAGGAATTGGTGCCTCAATGTTCATAATAATTGGTGGGTTGTCTTTACTCGCTCACTACTATACCTTAAATGGAATCAAATCTAAAACAGTAGGAGATGGTCAACATGGAGTTGCTCGATTTGCTACTCAAAAGGAAATTATTAAAACATATGAGCATATTCCTTTTAAAGTATCACAATGGAGAAAGGGTAAGAATCTTCCACGTGATGAGAGTGGAAATTTGATACAGGGATTAGTGGTTGGATGTAAAGGAAATAAAGGAGATATTGTAGGACTTGTAGATACAGGAGATGTTCACTGTCTTATGATTGGTGCAGCAGGAGTTGGTAAAACAGCCTTTTTTCTATATCCAAATCTAGAATATGCATGTGCGAGTGGGATGAGTTTTATAACCACTGATACAAAGGGAGATTTAGCTAGAAACTATGGAACGATAGCAAAAGAGAATTATGGATATAAAGTTGCAGTTATTGATTTAAGAAATCCCACACGTAGTGATGGAAATAATCTTCTGCATTTAGTTAATAAATATATGGATGCTTATCGAAAAAACAACAATAATCTATCTGCAAGAGCCAAAGCAGAAAAATATGCAAAGATAATTTCAAAGACAATCATAAATTCGGGTGGTGACAGTTCAGCTTATGGACAAAATGCATTCTTCTATGATGCTGCAGAAGGACTTCTGACAGCAGTTATTTTGCTTGTAGCAGAATATCTCCCACCTACTGAGGAAGATGGACATGTAATAGATACAAGACATATCATAAGTGTGTTTAAATTGGTTCAGGATTTAATGGAACCAAGCAAGGTGAAAGGGAAAAGCCAGTTTCAATTATTGATGGATAAACTTCCTCCTGACCATAAAGCAAGATGGTTCGCAGGTGCAGCACTTAATTCAGCAGAGCAGGCAATGGCTTCTGTTCTTTCTACAGTACTATCAAGGCTCAATGCCTTTCTTGATTCTGAAATGGAACAGATATTGTGTTTTGATACAACAATTGATGCGGAAACCTTCTGCTACGAAAAGTCTGCAATCTTTCTTATACTCCCGGAAGAAGATAATACAAAGTATTTCATGGTCAGTTTATTTTTACAACAGTTCTACCGTGAAATGTTGACGGTAGCAGATGAAAATGGGGGCAAACTCCCTAATCGTGTGATGATTTATGCTGATGAAATAGGTACAATTCCAAAGATTGAATCCTTTGAGATGATGCTTAGTGCAGGACGTTCCAGAAGAATTTCTATAGTTCCAATCATTCAATCCTTTGCACAGCTTGATAAAAACTATGGGAAAGAAGGTAGTGAGATTATAACTGATAACTGTCAGCTCACCATATTTGGAGGATTCGCACCAAACTCAGAAACAGCTCAAGTTCTATCCAAAGCACTTGGTAGCAGAACTGTTATGAGTGGAAGTATCAGCAGAGGTAAAAACGATCCTTCTCAAAGCTTACAGATGATAGAGCGGCCATTACTGACAGCAGATGAGCTCAAGTCATTACCAAAAGGAAACTTTGTAATTATGAAAACAGGAGTACATCCCATGCAGACGAAGCTTCATTTGTTTTTAGATTGGGGCATTACTTTCGATAAGCCCTATAAGATGGAAGAAAAGTCCCATCGTAAGGTATGCTATGCCGACAAGCAGACCTTAGAAGAAAATGTAATTCGTCAGTATATGACTGAGGTAATAGAGGAAGAGGAAGAAGGAACTTCCGAATCAACTGTAAAGAGGCAAGGGGGTATACTTCATACTCCTATGCATGAACAACCAGGTGAAAGTAAAGTAGATTCAAAACGTAAATCAATACTTAGGACATAGGGGGTGTTTCATTGAGCTTTTTTGGGAGGATTTACAAAGAGGAACTTCCATCTCGTGCTAAGTGTGTATATATGTATTTGAAAGATAGATGTGATGCAAAGGGTGAATGCTGGCCAGCTATTAATACCATTGCAAAAGACACATCCATGTCAAGGAGTACAGTAAAGAGAGCCATAGCGGATCTAATTCGTTGTGGCTTGCTTAGAAAAGAATCACGTTATAGGGAGAATGGAAGTAATTCCTCTAATAGATATTTTTTAATCATAGAGTAATTTTTTAATATTCGATTAAGGAGCATGAAAAAACACGTATTTCCCACCAAGGGGAAGTTACGTGTTTTTTGTGGACTGAGGTGAGGTTCATAGTGAACCTACCAGAAGGACTCACTTTAAGAATATATTTAACATCAGAAAAAGAATAATTATAAATATTTTAGTATCTGTTCACCTATTTTTTCAGCTAATATAGGAGGAACAGCATTTCCTATTTGCATACCTATAGAGGTAATATCACCTATGAATTTATAATCATCAGGAAAGGATTGAATTCGGGCAGCCTCTCGAGGTGTTATTGTTCTATTTTGCTGAGGGTGGGTTATTCTTCCTACTGACGGAGTGTTAATTCTAGTAGTTAAAGTATAAGCTGGTTTATCAAAGACCATTCTCCCATAAGCACCACTATGAACTGATTTTGTGTGGTAATTTTCAGGTAAGTCCTTCATGGTTTGTCCCTCTTTAATCATTGATAAAATATTTAATGTTTCTGGTTTGTGACGTGAACTTATATGGTTATAAACTACACCTGAATTTGAACGCAATTTTTGTTGATACTCGGATATGCTTACGTTTATAGGATAAGGAGTTATTTCATTTCCACATCCTGCCTCAAGGATTGGTAAATCACTAATTGCATCTCTTACTGTAACATAATTATCAGAATTGTGAGATGGTATTGGGAATAAATCTTTTGGATTTACACCAATTCTGTTGCCAATAAATATTGCACGATTTCGAATCTGAGGCACACCAAAGTCAGCTGCACATAAAACTTTAGAATGTAGAGCATATCCTAACTTACCAAAAGCTTCATATATTTCACTTTTAACACTTCCATTATTGTAGTTCAGAATTCCAGGTACATTTTCTATAACAAAAATTTTGGGATTAAGAAATGTAACCATTCTAATAAATTCTTTAAATAGATAGTTTCGCTCATCATCTAAAAAAGAAATATTAGAACGAATTCTTCTACCAGCCATACTAAATCCTTGGCATGGCGGTCCACCAAAAATAATATCACAGGATAAGTTCTTTTTCTTGAAGATATCTGCAACAACCTCTTCTTTGACGTTAAGCATGTCATCAACTATTAATTCTGTATTTTTGTGATTATATTGATATGTTTCAGCAATTTGCTGATTAAATTCTATTGCTGCAATAACATCGAAACCTGCGTCTTCCATACCCTGTGAAAATCCACCAGCTCCTGCAAAAAGGTCAAGTGCATTAAATTTTATTTTTTCATCCACTTGTAAGCACCTCCAATTTTATTTTTAGCCTTAGGATTTATTTCTACGTAATCATAAGTGCTTTTTAATATATTTTCAATATTTATAACAGAACCGTTTTTATCAGTATATGCACGCCTTTGAACAATAATAGGTATAATATATTCATATAATTCAGTCGAAGTTGCCCCGTTATTATTGCTGATAAACTGTTCAATGTTGTCTTTTATAAATTGCTCTGCATTATCTTGAAAAACTGGGATATCATTTTGCCTCTTAGTTTTTTTAAAATTATAAACAAAATCTCCAGTTAAAGTATTTTTTTTATTTATTCCTTGCGTTCCTGAGCTTACTGCCTGTTCTTGCAAAATAATATTTTCTAGTGTAAATCCTGCTTCATAGCAGGAATCTAAAATTGCTTTCCAAACATTCAAATCTCGGTTATGAAATGTAAATGACATATAATGTTCTGGTTTAAGAACTCTATAAAATTCTCTATATGCGTTATGAGTACGTTCATTGTAATCATCATAGTTTTTATTACGGTATGGATCTATAATTATTTCGTTATCATAATCAACATCATCTTGTAGCCAACTATTCCAAAAATGACTTAATGCTAAATAAGCAATACTTTCCCCATAAGGAGGATCAGTAAAAATATAGTCAATACTATTATCTTTGATTTTAGAAAGATTTGAGGAATCACCAACAGAAATATCAGCAAGACTGTCGTTAATATTAACTAATTCTTTTTTTCCTTTTAATATAGCTTTGTAACGTAAATCCATGCACATAAAAACATTACGTTCAGTATGTATTTTAGGAGTCCAAAATTTACTAATAACCCAGCCGGATTTATATGTGGCTTTTTCTAAATCACCAGGTAACATTCTCGAAACATTTGAAAGCATAGAAGTAAAACAAAACATAAGAAGGTTCTGAATCTTAATATCTTCTACCTTTCTAAAAGCATCTCTGATATGTGATAGAATAATTAGAGCTCTATCTGAAAATAGTTCGTCAATACGTTCACGACCGCTTCTTTTTACATATTTCATAATATTATCAGTTGGATAGTTAATAATTTGTTGTTCTTGTAAATGTTTTTTTAATTCTGAACAATATTGATATTGATTTAAATCATATTCATCGGCATTTTTTATAAATTTGCCATGCTCATTACAGATTCCTTTAATGCGAGATAAACTATTATTATCCCAAACACCAGTTTCCATTTTACTGATTGCATTACATATAGGACAATGTGTATAATATAATTCAGAAAACTGGCTATTAATTTTCCCCATAATATCAGTATATATTTCTGAAAAAGTATTTAAATCAACATTACTTATAGTATTTTGAACGATAAATTTCGACATTGGATTAATATCAATGCCTACAACATTACGATTAGCTTTTACAGCTTCGATAACGGTTACACCACTGCCCATAAACGGTTCAAGAATGATATCTCCCTCTTTGGTAAAACAATGAATATACTCGCTAACAACATTGTGTGGTTTTCTGCCCCAATATTTATGCATGAGATAGTGAGCTGGGTGTGCTTTTGCAGAAATATTTTTATTAATAATTTTATTTTTCTTTTTTGTTTCTTCTTTTTTAGAAACAAAAAAAGCATCACCATAATACTTTTCTTTTAAATCCAATACCTTATCACGCTCGAATCGTCTATATCCAGATTTGCCCACTCTACAACAAGGTAATGTGCCATCATCGGCCCATCTACGAATTGTTGAAGTGGATACACATAAAATTTCAGATGTTTCTTTTGGAGTTAAAAACTCCTTGTTTCTATCCATAAAAAGTCCACCAAGCCTTTCAAGTTTCTCATAATATAATAGCATATTGGTTTGAATTTTACAACAAAAATTTAGTGGGAATTATTGGAGGATGCAAAGAGGGTAGGAATTGCACAATAACAAAAAACATGTTATAATAAAAGATAAAAAAATTCGGGGGAAACAAGATGGCGATTACTAATGTTAATGAGTTGATTGAATCTTTTAGAAAACGAGGATTTTATTATAGTAAAGACTTAATCTTCAATTATTTTAATTCTTTGATTACAAAACCATTTGTTATTTTAACTGGTATTTCTGGCTCCGGCAAATCAAAAATTGCAGAGTTATTTGCTGAAATTGTTTCTGATAGTGGAGAGAAACAGTATGAACTTATACCAGTAAAACCAAATTGGAGAGATAATAAGGGATTGTTCGGATTTCATAATTTAATTGATGATAGTTATTATAAGACACCTCTGATAGGCTTATTTATAAGAGCATTAAGTAATCCAAACAAACCATATTTTTTAATTTTGGATGAAATGAACATAGCAAAAACGGAACATTATTTTGCGGATTATTTAAGCTTAATTGAAAGTAGGAGAGTTGAAAAACAATTTAAAGGTCTAAGCGAAGAGCAGTTTAGTGCATTTAATTTTCAAAATGTACAAAAACTATCTGAAGCAATAATACTTGCTGCAATAGATATTAATAAACCAGGTGAATTTTTAGACGTCAAAGACTATAGAGAAAACAGATTTGTAGTGCGTTGGAAAGAGCAGTTCTTTGGCGGTCAAGAAGAAAATTGGACTCCTATGTTTAGGACTGAATTAAATCAAAAAAAGGATGGTGTTCCATCACGTTTAGCTGGAAGAACGTTTGAGAGTATTCCAAAACCTAATATGCCTACACAAAACCTGTATAGATTGAAAAACAAGACTGAAATAGATGAAGGAGATTTAAATACTTTAAATGTTCTTGAACAGTTATATAAAGATTTGGGTGGTGGATATGTGGATGAAGTGATTCAAGATAATTTGGTATTACATAATAGTCCAGTCTGTTTGGGAACAGGATGTAATGAAAAGTGTGATGGCAATGAATGTAATTATAGAGTTAAGGATAAATATAAATGTCCTAAGCTTTATGATGAAAGTAATGAAATGTATTTAATCCCACCAGAAATGCCGATTCCATTAAATCTATTTACAATTGGTACAGTAAATGTTGATGAAACAACATATATGTTTAGTCCTAAAGTTTTAGATAGAAGTAACGTCATTGAATTCAATGAGGTTGATTTTAGTGAGCTGTATAATCTAAATGATGAAATGAAGGAGATTCTTGCAAGTAACAATTTAATATTTAAAAATGATGATTACTATTTTGATGTGGAGAAACCTATGCCTGATGTTGTTATTACGATGCCGTCAAGGGATAATGTTGATCAGTTTATTTTAACGAGTAAAAATGAATTTATTGATTTACTAAAGATATTTTCAGTTCTTAAAAAATATAATATGCAATTTGGATATAGAGTAATGAATGAAATATCAAGATATATGTGCAATGTATATAAAAATACAACTTATTCTGAAAGAGCTGTTATTGCAATGGATATCCAAATGTTACAGAAAATTTTACCTAAATTTTATGGAGCATATGATAAATTATGGAGGCCTTTAATTGAGATACTTTCGTTGTGTCTAAAAACAAAAATAGATTGGGAGCCTACAATTGATGCGGATGAATTAAGGCAATCATTAGGCACAACTATTAATGTTCAACTACAAAGTCTCGAATTATCAAAGGCGCAAATAGAAGAGTTGTTTAAATATCCAAGAAGTGCAACTAAAATAATTAACATGCTGAATGATTTAAATTCAGTAGGTTTTGCAACATTTATAAAGTAGGTGTTCACATGGATGAAATTATTGAAGTAAAAGCAATAAAGACTGGTGATGTAATAATATACCGAAATGATGTTACACAGACCGATTTAAAGATTTTTGCACAAGATTTAGAACGTGAATATTTAGTTGAAACAGAACAAAGGACAGATAATATTAAATTAGTCCTTGGATATGCAAAAAAGATTGTTTTGCAGGAATGGAAGAAATATAAAGTTCAATCCATGAGCCATAATTTTACCGAAGATGATTTTCTTAAAGTAGGAGAGTTTGGTACAGATAATTATGGAACATTGCTCTATAGAAACTATATAGGATTGGCATATTTTAAAAAAGTACAATTATTTATTGAATCATCCAAAATTGATAATACAGATATGGAGTTAATGATAGATGCGGTCAATCAATTTATAACAAATCTATCATATGATTTTAATCAACCAACTTATTCTAGAATTTCACGAAATAATAAAAAAATTTCAGATTTGGATTATCATAGGTATTTACTTATTATGAATATGATGAGAACAAAAAACAAATCAATTAATTTTTTTTCTAATTTTAGATTGATTGAGAATAATCCCAACAGAGTAATGGTTAATGAATTAAAATATGAAAACATTAATACTATACCAGAAATATCGCAAGATTCAATTATTGATGTTATATCTGGAAATGTTGCTTTGATTCCGTGTAATAATGTAAATAATAAACTAGCTAGGAAATTGTCAGATGGAAATAAAAACTATATTCCTTCAGAGCTTATGTATGAAGATATAATAGATTCCTATGATAATGCTGAAAACAGATTTATTAAATACTTTATAAATCTTTGTTTGATTACTATTGAACGATTTCAGGAAAAATTTAAAAGTCAAAATGTTTTTCTCAACAAAACACTTTTAGAAGAAAATAAAAAGTATTCTGGTGAACTAAAAAATATACTTACTAATTCGTTTTTAAAAAGTGTTGGAGAAATTAGAAATATTCCAATGTATTCTACTGTACTTACCAGAAGAGATGGCTACAGGCAGATTTTCAAGATGTACTTGGGGTTAAAATCCTTACCTGTTAATGCATTTAATAGAGAAGATTTGGAAGAATTGATTGAAAATAAATCCTTAGATGTTTTATATGAAAATTATTGTTATTTTATTATAGCTCAGATTTTATCTGAAATATATAAGGAGAAACTTGACAAGAAAAAATACAAAGTAAATAAAACGGAATTTTCTAAAACTTTAGAAAAGAAAACAAATGCAAATTATTTTATATTTAACAGTAATGGTTATTACCCTACTATCAAATTGAATTATAATAAGAATTATGATAATTCAATAAGCTATTCAAAGGCTTATGATCCTGATATTTCTTTAGAGATTATAAATTCTAATGGAGAAATTATTGCTATTTATCTATTCGATGCAAAATTCAAAGCAAATATTTCAACAAACATTAATTCAGAAGAAACTGAGTATATAGAACAAGAAGAAAAACGTAGCTTTAAGTATGATGATATAAGTAAAATGCATACCTATAAGGATGCTATAAAACTAGCAAGAGGAGCCTTTGTAGTATATCCTGGAACTGAGAGCAAAGTCTATTATGAAGATGAGAGCATTCCAAATACTGAATATCAAGGAGTAGGTGCTTTTGGGTTAAGGCCAGGAAGAACAAAAAATGTAAATGAAATTAAAGAAGTAATTCAGAATATATTAGAAACATATAGAATTTCATAATCCATAATATATTAAATGTTGGAGGAAGTAATGAGCAAGATAAAGTGTCCGAAATGCGGAAATAGAAATGTAGCAGAATATCTCTGGGGTATGCCCGCATTTACTAAGAAATTAGAAGAAGAACTTGAAGTAGGGCATGTTGTACTTGGAGGGTGTATGATTACGGAATCTGATCCAAAATATCATTGCAATAATTGTAAGAAAGATTTTGGAGGACCACCAATTAAAATGAATAAAGATGGCTCATTATTTGATTATGCTATTGAAACCCGAAATATAAGTTTTTATGTGGGTGGTTTCTTTGGAGGATACATAAATCTATGCTTTGAAAAAGACGAGAATGGCTGCCATTATGAAGTTAAACCCGGTTTAGCAATGGATGAATACAATTTTGAGAACAATAGAACTGGTAAGCAAGAACTATCTATTGAAGAATGGAATAAGCTTATCAATAAAATATATAATAAGATATTTTTATTGTCTTGGAAGAAGAAATATAATAATTCTGATATTCTGGATGGAGAGCAGTGGGGTTTGGAAATAAAATTGGAAGGGAAGAGACAATTAAATTATTATGGTTCAAATGCTTATCCGGTATACTGGAGAGAGCTTATCAATTTATTTCATCCATATGCTAAAAATGCAGGAGTTACGCTATGAACAAATGGAAATAAGATGATATAGAAAATACTTAATATCGAGGAGTATTAGATATGAATATTGAACTATTGTTGCAAGAGGTATCAGCTATATCTAAAAAGTATGATTTAATCAATCAAAAAACAGGCGGATACTTTAATGTTTTTAAAATTGCTAATATAGTTACTGATGAGGTTACAATCTGCCGGATGCTATACGAATTACTTTCTCCAACAGGTAGTCATTATCAAGGAATTACATATTTAAAACTATTTGTGGAGAAAGTATTGAAAATAGAAATGTCTGAATCGGAGCTTGCATCTGCAGCGGTTTATCGAGAGTTTTCTATAGATGAAAATCGTAGAATTGATATAGTTATTCGTACAAAAGAGAGATTAGTACCAATAGAAGTAAAGGTATATGCAGAAGATCAGGAGAATCAGTGCTATGATTATTATCAAAAATCAATAAATTCAAATTTGTTCTATCTTACCAGACATGGAGATTTCCCTTCAGATTATAGTGCTAACGGATTGACGGACAAGCAGGTTACAGCCATATCATTTTCTGATGATATTTTGAACTGGCTTGGGAAGTGTTTGGAGCAAAGGGAAACAATAAAAATTGCACCAATCAGAGAAGTTATATTGCAGTATATGTCGGCTATCCGTAGCTTTACTAATCAAATGGAGGATGAAAAGGAAATGGAAATTAAAGATGTAATTACGAAATCCCCAGAAAATATGAGGAGTGCTATTGCGATAGAAAGTAGTGTTACAGAGTGTAAAATAGATCTAATAGAAAAACTGTTTAAAGCAATTGAAGAAAAGATAGGTAGAAAAAAACTCGAAAATGAATATGATTACGCAGCCAATGAAGGAGAAAAAGTAAATAAATTTTATAGCCGCAAGTCTTCTACATACCCAGGAATCAGTTATTTGTATAAATCGGCGGTAAAACCTAATGTAGATATGTGGGTCAGAATTGAAATTGATGACTTAATATTCGTTGGTTATTGTGTTGCTAATCGTCAAAAGTCAGGAGAACAGTGTTTATCTGAAGGTGAAATCATGAATCATATAAAATGGATAGATAACCCTGTAATTGATAACTGGTGGGCATATTATGAGTTATTACCAGATGATAATTATGATGCAGCACCAGATTTTAGAAATGCAGATGAGTATTATTTGAAATTGTTTAATAAAGAGCAATTTGATAGTTTTGTCAGCATCTGTGTAGATAAAATAAATGAATTTCTTTTGAAATAAAAACAAGCTCTGCCTAATAAAATCATGGACAGAGCTTTATACTTTTATCTTCTTCAAAAAATCACCTTCAGGACGATAAGGTACATTAAAATCATACCCCATTTTATTCATTTCCTGCATTTTTATTAGAAGTAGATTAATATGTGAATTTAACATGCTTGAAATCTGCACTATATCATAACCATCTCGTGCTAGAGTTAGCACCTCATCATTGTCAATTAATAGATGAGAGCCAAAGATATTGGCTTCGTATTCGGTAGTGTTTTTCATATCAAAAAGTTCAAATTCTTTAAGACCATTGCTGGCTAAATTTCTATGGAAAATATCATGACCGATTTCATGAGCTAATACCATCTGGCGCATATGGTCATCTAAATTATTATTAATAAAGATCATACGTTGCTTCCAACGATAGGTATACATACCCAATAGATCATCATAACTCTCATAATAAATTTTGATACCAAGTTCATTGGCAATCTGTCTGGTATCCCTTGTCCCTATACGTTTGACAAGAGCATTTGCTTTCTTATATATTCCGAAAGAGTCAATCAAAGCAGCACCCCCCTATAAACAATCTACTATTCCCCTGTGATTATAGTAAAAAAGTTGTACATTTAGTTGGACTTAATTATTATTATTATTATTATCGTCATCTGTTCTATATTTTTTAGGAGTATACTTCTTGTTTTCCTCTTTGGCATCCCAATAAGCTTGTTGTAAGGAGCGCATAACAGCATCCTTATCTGCTTCTGATAATTCACCACCTGCAAATAATCCACCAATTTCAGCAACTAAGTCTTCAGCTTGTCTTGCACCACGATTGCCATATTTAGTTTTTGCCTTTGTGATAAATTCTTCATCTTCGGTCAAAAGATAATTAATATCGACATTAAAAAGTGTAGCTAATTTGGAATAAACTTCTCGTTTCTTTGGATAGCTGTTACTATTTTCGTAGCTAATAATTGTACGTAGTGAAACACCGATTTCTTTTGCCAAGTCAGTCTGGGTCATATCTTTCCCTTTCCGTAAGTCTCTAAGTTTTTCTCCAAATCTCATAATATCCTCCTTGAATATGAAGTTATATTTCATAAAACGTATTTTACTATTGACATATGATGGTTATCTTCATATAATATAAATGTGAAGAATAACTACACATACTATAGTACATAAATCTTCACATTTTGTCAATAGTCAATAAAAATATGGGGTGGGAATATAACATGTAAATTAAATACCCCTAAAACAACGGAGGTATGGGATGAGACTTACAAGAAACATGAAGAATATTTCAAAGATGTATGAGGGTATGAACCTTGATGAGGAACAGGTTTTCCACAAATCAAAACTTGTTCTTGCTATATACAGGGATGTAGTATGGAGAACCATTCAAGAAGCTAATTATGTAAGGGAAGCATGTGAGTCATATTATAGTAATGAACTTACTACGGCTTTAACATATTTAAATGATTTTGCACCTACTGAAAAGAAGGACAAGTTTAGTAATAAAGTTTCCTGTATTTTTGAGACTAAATGGATGATAGATCTTGTAGATACGGCAATGATTAAAATTTATAATTATCATACAAATGGAAAGCTGTATCATGAAATATTGTCAAAATGCTATATTACAGCGTATCCAATGACAGAAACAGAAATACTAGAATATCTTTCTATTGAGCGAACAAGTTTCTATACAAAAAAGAAAGAAGCAATAAAACTATTTGGAATTGCACTTTGGGGATATTCCTTGCCAAAATATCAAGCTATATTTAATGGGACAAGTACTATAGAAGAAAATGAGTTACTATATTTCTTTGAAGAAAAACAAAATGCGTACTAAGTGTGAACTAAAGTTGAACTAGATACGAACCATCTACGTACTGACTTTGAATTGTCAATAGCCTATACTCTGTATTATGGGGAAGTAATGGCCTAAAATAAAATAACAATCAAGAGCCTCGGCATTTATGTCGGGGTTATTTTTATGCCCATTTCTCCAAATATATGGTGCTGAAGAAGCCTGGAATAACAAATTAATGTTGTTCTGGGCTTTTTCTTTACCCAAAAACAGGGGGAAACATGAAACAGCCAAAGTCTAGCTTACATACTAAATGCCGTTCTCCTCCTTTTTCTGATGATTACATTCATTTTTAAAAAATCAGAAAACGGAGGAATTGGAATGGGTTTTAATTATAGTAGAGAAAAGTTGATATTTGATAGAGAATGGGAAAAGGTAAATGAGCAATACAAAAAAGTAGGAATGAGTGAGGAAGCAATACAGGAGCTATATGATTTTGATTGGAGCTGGTTTCGTATGAGAAGAAATTACGAAAATCGTGTACAAGCTATGCCAGAAGAAGAGATAGATGAGCAGAATGCTGAAACACGCTCGAATCTGTTTCAAAGGTTTACATCCTTATCTACAAGTTTTGACGAAGTGGAGCTTTCAGGAAGATATGCATGGATGGATACTATTTCTGATGATGTACTTTCTAAAAAGCTAAAAGATTTAAGTGATGATGAATTAGAGATATTGACTTTGTGGGCTTTAGAAGGCTATACACAGTGTGAAATTGCAAGGAAAATGCACTGTTCACAAAATGCCATATCCAAAAGATTGATTAAAATAAAAAGAATTTTAAAAGAAAAATAAAATATTTTTCAAAAATGGTTGTAAAAAAGGTCTTCTCGTTGCCTACACATTGAGGGGATCTTTTTTATTCCCTGTCTTGTACTTTGAAAACTAAATATCCGGTTACATAAATACATTAGCTGATGAGCCAGAAATGGAGAAGCGACAATGGAGGATGCGCCAAGACCACCTGTAAGAGCAGATATTTTAATCTCTGTTTTTATTAAAGTCGGCAAAGTAAGGTGCAAAGCGATACCCATCCGTCCCAAGAAACAATCCATGGTAGATTGTTCGCAATAACCTCATCAGCCTATAATGATACTTCTGCCCAGCCACAGACATCGCAATGGGGGCAGCCAGCGGAGATCCCGGTGGAGGTGAGAGTCCTATGATGCAATAACTGTTAAAAGCAGTTACAACCAATTGCAGTTTATGTAATCGCCCTATAAGTCTTGCTTGCAAGGCTTTGCGTGTTGGGGAAGGTAGTGTCTAAGTACAACACAAAATCTTAATATTAGAAGCAATGGGGATCGCTTGAAATAGACGTGAGTCTATTTATAAGTTTTTTATTTAAAATGGCGGTCCCTATTTTTGTGATATTAAGCAGATGAAAAATACTTACATAAATAATAATAAAATTTACATGATTGGAGGGATGGCGATGACAAAAGAGCAAACAGCGAAAGAAGTAGAATATAAAATGGCTTTAAAACTGCTAAAGATCTTACTTTGTAGAGGAATTATAACTGATGAAGAATATATAGAAATTGATGAATTAAACCGTCAGACCTTTTCTCCAGAACTTTCAAAAGTATATGTGTAATAACACTAGCTATATATAAATTCTTGTGGTAATGTGTGTTGCTAACAGGAACTAAAGTTCTAAAAGAAAGGAGGAAGACCATGGCAAAGAAAGTAAGAAAAATAGAACCTGTAAAGCAAAAGGTTATCTTAGAATTACAACCTAAAAAAAGAGTTTGCGCTTACTGTAGGGTCAGTACTGATTCAAGAGAACAACAGAATTCCTTTTCTGCACAAGTAGAATATTACAAGACTCTTATTGGAAAAAGAGATGACTGGGAATACGCAGGAATCTACGCTGATGAAGCCAAAAGTGGTACGCAAGTAAAAAAACGTGATGAATTTCTACGGATGATAAAAGACTGTGAAGACGGCAAAATTGACATGATCATTACAAAATCCGTCACAAGGTTTGCTAGAAATACAGTAGACAGTATTGAGGCTATCAGAAAGCTAAAAGCACTTGGTATTGGGGTATATTTTGAGAAAGAACATATTAATACACTATCAGAAAAAAGTGAGCAGATGATTACCATACTAAGCTCCCTTGCACAAGGAGAGGCAGAAAGCATCTCCACTAATAACAAATGGGCAGTTAAAAAGAGATTTCAAGATGGAACATTTAAGCTTAGTGATCCTGCTTATGGATATACCAAGGATGAAGATGGAAATCTCATAATAAAAGAAGATGAAGCAAAGATTGTTCGTAGGATTTTTCATGAATATCTAAATGGAAAAGGCCCATATGTAATAGCAAGGCATTTAAAAGACGATAATATCCCAACCATACGCTCAGCAGAAGAATGGCAGGACAGTGTAGTAAAAGCAATCTTACAAAATCCCATCTATGAGGGAGACTTATTATTACAAAAGACATATACAACTGAGGTGCTTCCCTTTGAAAGAAAAACAAATAAAGGGGAGTTGCCTCAGTATTTTATTGAAAACAATCACGAACCCATTATTACAAGAGAAGAAGGTCAGATGGTCCGAGATATTTATGAATATCGAAGAAATCAAATGGGAGTAGATGATAGTGGAAAATATCAAAATAGATATGAATTTAGCAGCAAAATCATCTGCAAGGAATGTGGTAACATCTTTAGGAGACAAAAGATTTATATCGGTAAACCGTATGAAAAAATTCAGTGGTGCTGTGTCCAGCATATAAGAGATATAAGTAAATGCAGTATGAAAGCTGTAAGGGAGGATATTATAAAAGAAACCTTCCTAACCATGTGGAATAAGCTTGTAAGCAATCATGCAGATATTTTATATCCACTACTTGAATCCTTGAAGAATTTAAGAACGGATCGTGAGCAGGAAGAAGAAATTAAAAAACTAAATAATAGAATTATGGAATTAACAGAGCAGAGTCATATCCTAAGTAGAGTAGTATCGAAAGGGTATATTGACTCTGCCATTTTTATAGAAAGACAAAATGCTCTGACTGTAGAACTTGAAGCCATTAAGAAAATGAGGAATCAATGCCTTGATGATAACGGCTATGAAAAAGAAATCATAGGAACAGCAAGGCTACTAGAAATCATAAGGTATAACCCAGAGATTATAGAAGAGTATGACGAAAACCTATTTCTCCATACAGTGGGAAATATCATTATCGGAGAAAATCATGAGATTACATTTAAGCTAATTAATAATCTGGAACTGACAGAGCATTATGGGAAGTGAGGTGAGGTAGAAGATGCAAAGACATATGCCACTTGGCTATAAGATAGTAGATGGAAAAGTAATAATTGATGAAGAAAAGGTAGCAGTGATTAAAAAGATATTTGAAGATTACTATAAAGGAGCATCCTTGCATGCTATAGCAAAAGAACTGACGAATGCAGGATGTTTAAATGCTAATAAAAAACCGAATTGGAATCATGGTTCCGTAGGAAAGATACTTCAAAATATTAAGTACTTAGGAGATGACTTCTATCCTCAGATGATAGATAAGGAAACCTTTGAATCTGTGCAGAAAAGAAGAAAGAAAAAAGAGCAAAAACTAGGAAGAACCCTGCAACCCAATAGCATGAAAAATCAAAGTTTTTATAGCAATAAATTAGTGTGTGGAGAATGTGGTGATGTTTACCGCAAATACATTGAACATGCTGGCAGACCATCTGAGAAGAGCAACTGGAAGTGTAAGAGGTACATCTATCAAAATAGAGTACACTGTAGAAACTTATTTTTAACTGAAAAAGATATAGAAACTGCATTTATCTCTGCAACCAATAAAATCTTATCAAGAAAGTGGATACTAGATAAAGGTAAGAAAAAAGAACCTCCAAGGATTACCTTAGAAATTAGAAAGTTGGAAGAACGAATAAAAGAGCTAGAGGAAGAAGAACGTTTCTCGTCTAAGGAACTATCAGAGATAATCTTTAAAAGGGCAAAGGCTTATTATAGCATCACTAAAATAGATGATTATGATTATAACACTGAAAAAATAAAACAATCGCTGGCTGAGAAAGAACAGCTAACAGAGTTTGATGAAGATATATTTATAGCCATAATAAAGCAGATAGTTATTTATAAAGATGGAAGAATCCTAGTAGAATTTATCAATGGCATAACTATGGAGGAAGATCATGAGAAAATAAGAGAGGATGAATGAAATGGCAGTAGCAGTAGCAAAAAAGAATGTAGCATTTATACCAGCACAGACCATATATGACAGGAATGTAAGGGTAGAGCTAAAAACCCTAAGAGTAGCAGCCTACTGTAGAGTTAGTACCACCTTAGAACAACAGGAAAGCAGCTATGAGGCACAGATATCCTACTATACAGAAAAAATCAAAAGCAACCCGAATTGGAAACTTGCTGGGATTTTCGCAGATGATGGGAAAAGTGCAACAAACATGAAAAAGCGAGATGATTTTAATGCCATGATAGATGACTGTATGGCAGGAAAAATAGACATGGTACTAACAAAATCAGTCAGCAGATTTGCAAGAAATACAGTAGATTCGCTCCAGACTATTAGAAAACTCAAAGAAAAGAATATAGCCATATTTTTTGAAAAAGAAGGTGTTAATACCTTAGAAAGTACAGGGGAATTACTAATTACTATCTTAAGCAGTCAGGCACAGGAAGAAAGCAGAAACTTAAGTGAAAATACAAAATGGGGAATCGTAAGAAGATATGAAAATGGAATCATCACGGTTAATCATAAAAAATTTATGGGATATACCAAAGATAAAAAAAATGGTGAACTGGTTATAGTACCTGAACAAGCAGAGATAGTGAGACGAATTTTTAGAATGTATTTAGAAGGAAGTAGTATAGGAGAGGTTATAAAAGCACTAGAGGCAGATAAAATCAAAACTGTCACAGGAAAGGAAACATGGCATCCTGGTGTAATAGAAAAAATGTTAGTCAATGAGAAATATATGGGGGATGCCCTAATGCAGAAGACTTATACCGTAGACTTCCTAACAAAGAAAAGAGTAAAGAATAACGGAATTGTGCCTCAGTATTATATAGAAGATAACCATGAGGCCATTATACCAAAGGAATTATTTTATAAAGTACAGGAAGAAAAGGCTAGAAGAGCCAGCCTGAATAAAGCGGCAGTTACAAGAAAGGCAAATAAGCTAAAAAAGGAAAAAAGCAAATTTAGCTCCAAATATGCACTAACTGAGATCTTAGTATGTACCGAGTGTGGACATCCATACCGCAGACAGACATGGTCAAAATACGGACAAAAAAGTGCAGTATGGCGATGTGAAAATAGGTTAAAGAATGGCACAAAGGCATCTTGCAAGCACTCACCTACCTTAAAAGAAGAACCACTACATAATGCTATTATGACAGCCATTAATAATGTAGTAGAAAACAATGGAGATTTTATAGGAGCTTTCAGAGAAAATGTCATTAGAGTCATCGGAGGATACTCAACAAAAGATATCCCTACAGAATATGATGAGCAGATTGAATGCCTGCAAAAGGAGATTCTAGCCTTAATCGAAGAAAACGCAAAAAAAGGAGCTGTAGCAGAAGATTTTGATAATGAGTACAAAAGGATATCCGAGCAGATAAATGAGCTTAAACAAGCGAAATTAAAGCTTGTAAGGGAGAAGAAACAGGCTGAAAACTATAAACAGAAACTAACGGAAATGGACAGCACCCTAAAGACTGTAAGACCACAGGTAAGAGAGTTCGATGAGGATTTAGTCAGAAGATTAATAAACACCATCAAAGTGAATAAGGGAGAGAGACTGGAGATACAGTTTGAATCAGGCATAGTGATGGAGCAGATGGTAGATTACTATGACTAGAAATGGTAGGAGCAGTAACTAGGAAAGATAAAGTGGTTACTGCTCTTAGTATAAGGAAAATCTACCAACAATAAAATCCTCAGATAAGCTGAGGGTTTTATTGTTGGTAGATTTATACTTTGATTTATTTTAAGAGAAATGAGAACTATGTCTAGAATTTATACATATGGTATGCAACTAGAGAAGATGTAGATAAGAAGATATTAAAATAAGATATAACATAGGTAGGGTTATTTATAGTTTAAAATTTATTAATCAGATTCTCAATCAGATTTTGATAGAGAAATTTAAAAGAAAATAATAATTTCAAACAATCATATTGACAATTATCGATATTGTTGTTAAAATAATTTTAGAATATCGATAACATTCAATGTCATCGAAACATATAGATATACAAAGGAGGTAATTTCATGATTCAGTCATATGCAGAATATATTCCAGTATTTAAAGCAATATCGGATGAGACTCGTTTAAGGATAATTGACATGCTATCTTGTGGAGAAATGTGTGCCTGTGATATTTTAGAAGGCTTAAGTATATCACAATCCACACTTAGCTATCATATGAAGACCCTTACAGATAGTGGACTTGTGAATGCAGAGCGTGACGGAGCATGGATGAGATACACGCTTAATAAAGTGAGAGCAGATGAAGCTTTTAGTTTTATCACATCCATAGTTAGTGAAAAGGAAGACTGTATTTGCAAGAGATGTAAAAGTAATGATTCAAATAATTAATTTTAGGAGGAGATTGTAATGAAAAAAATGGTTATATTTGATCCAGCTATGTGCTGTTCAACAGGGGTTTGTGGACCATCTGTTGATAAAAATCTGTTAAGGGTGTCTACAGTCTTGAATCGATTAGAGAAAAAAGGTGTTACTATAGAAAGGCATAATCTTTCTAGTAATCCTCAAATATTTATAGACAATAAGGTAGTAAATAAATTATTAGTAGATGAAGGTACGGATATACTTCCTATTACGATGGTAGATGGAGAAGTTGTAAAGGTGAAAGAATATCCTACCAATGAAGAATTTGTATCGCTTCTTGAGATACCTAAAGAATATATTATGTCTGAGTTAAGAGCAAAGAAAGAAAATAATAGCTGTTGTGGTGGTAGTGGTTGTTGCTAAAAGGAGGGCATTATGTATAAAAATTTTGATTTAAAGGATATTAATCTAACCAAATATTTATTTTTTACAGGCAAAGGTGGAGTAGGAAAAACATCTACTGCTTGCGCTATAGCTGTTGCGTTGGCAGATAGGGAAAAAAAGATAATGCTTGTAAGTACTGACCCAGCTTCAAATCTTCAAGATGTATTTGATACAGAATTAAATAATAAGGGAATAAAAATAAAGGATGTCCCTAATCTTACAGTTGCAAATTTTGAACCAGAAGCTGCAGCTGCTGAATATAAAGAAAGTGTCATAGCACCATATAGAGGAAAGCTTCCTGATGCTGTTATACAAAATATGGAGGAACAACTATCAGGTTCATGTACTGTTGAAATTGCAGCATTTAATGAGTTTTCAGGCTTTATAACTGATAAGAAGGCAGCAGACGAATATGAACATATTATTTTTGATACAGCACCTACAGGACATACTTTAAGAATGTTACAACTACCATCAGCGTGGACTAACTTCATAAGTGAAAGTACCCATGGTGCATCCTGTTTAGGTCAGCTTTCAGGCCTAGAGGATAAAAAGGAAATATATAAAAATGCGGTAGAAAATTTAGCAGACGGACAAAAGACTACTTTAATCTTAATATCTCGTCCAGTATCATCAGCGTTAATAGAGGCTGAAAGAGCGTCTATTGAACTTCAAGACATTGGTGTAAAAAATCAGCTTTTAGTAGTTAATGGTGTTCTACAAAGTCATGATGATGATTTATCTAATGAAATCTATAATAAACAGCAAGAAACATTAAGTAATACTCCAGAAGGATTAAAAAATCTAAAAACCTTTGAAATTCCTTTAAGACCTTATAATATTACAGGAATAGAGAATGTTAGATCCTTTTTTAGTAGTGGGGATATTAAAAATATAGATGAAAAACTAGACATTAAAGACACTGTAAACTTAAGCAAAGTAGTAGATGATCTTTACAATTCAGATAAAAAAGTAATATTTACAATGGGTAAGGGTGGAGTTGGTAAGACTACTATTGCTGCCACAATAGCTATGGAGCTAGCTAAAAGAGGGAAAAAGGTGCATCTTACCACTACTGACCCTGCGGCTCATTTAAAGTTTGTCATAGATGAAAGCTTTGGAATTACCATAAGTAATATAGATGAAAAGAAGGAATTAGAAAAATATCGAGATGAAGTATTAAGTAAAGCCAGAGAATCAAATGCCTCTGAAGATGATATTGCTTATATAGAAGAGGATTTGAGAAGTCCTTGTACTCAGGAAATTGCAGTTTTTAGAGCCTTTGCTGAGATAGTAGAGCGCTCTAAGGATGAAGTAGTTGTAATTGACACTGCACCTACAGGTCATACTCTATTGTTGCTTGAATCAACACAAAGCTACAATAAGGAAATAGAACGAACACAGGGAGATGTACCAGAATCAGTGAAAGAGCTGTTGCCTAAGCTTAAGGATGATAAATTAACTGAAGTTTTAATAATTACATTGCCTGAAGCTACTCCTTATTATGAAGCAAAAAGACTTCAGGAGGATTTAGAAAGAGCTGGCATATTCAGTAAATGGTGGATAATAAACTCCAGCTTCTATGCTACAAGTACAACAAATGTAATATTAAAGGCCAAAGCAGCTAATGAGGTTGAATGGATAAATAAAATATCTGAGGTAGCAGGAGGAAATGCATCTTTGATTAAATGGACATCTGAGGATTTAAAAGGTGAAAAATTAAGTACATTATTAAATTAAATAGTCACGATTTTTTTAATGTAAATTATAGAAAGATATAAATAAAATAAGGGAGGTCTTTGGCCTCCCTAAAGAAAGGTGGAATAATATGAAGAAGGAAAAATTACCTTCAGGAATAAGCTTTTTTGAGAAGTATTTATCGATTTGGGTATTACTATGTATGGCAGCAGGAATTTTAATTGGTAGATTTTTACCAGGAGTACGATCGGTTTTAAAAGGAATGGAAATAGCTAGCCTAAACATTCCTATTGCAATTCTTTTGTGGATTATGATTTATCCAATGATGTTACAGATTGATTTTAAATCTATAAAAAATGTAGGAAAACATCCGCAAGGTGTCATTCTATCAACTTTTGCAAGTTGGGCAATCAAACCATTTCTTATGTTTGGATTGGCAACACTATTTTTCCAATATATATTTAAATCTTTAATACCAGCAGATTTAGCTAGTGATTTTGTAATAGGAGCAGTATTATTAGGAACAGCACCATGTACTGCTATGGTATTTGTTTGGAGTACTCTAACTAAAGGAGATCCTGCACAAACTTTGGTTCAGGTTTCAGTAAATGATTTGCTTATTTTGGTTTTATTTATTCCATTAGTACAACTACTTCTTGGTTTTAGTAATATAGTGCTCCCATTAGATATACTTATAATGTCAATAGTGCTATTTATTGTAGTTCCATTGGCAGGAGGTTTTCTTTCAAGAACACTTATAATAAAGAATAAGGGAGAAGAATATTTTAATGAAAAATTTGTAACTAAGTTTGATGGTGTAACTACTGTAGGTTTACTGTTGACCCTTATAATTATTTTTATTTTCCAAGGTGATATTCTTATAGAAAAACCACTTTACGTACTTTTAATAGCTGTTCCGCTTGTTCTTCAGAATACTATCTCATTTACTTTGACATATTTAGCGAGCAAAGCAATTAAACTGCCTCATGATATTGCTGCACCAGCATCACTAATTGCTGCTTCTGACTTTTTTGAATTATCGGTAGCCGTTGCAATAGCACTTTTTGGTGTAGATTCACCAGTAGTCCTTGCAGCTACTGTTGGGGTTCTTACAGAAGTACCAATTATGTTATTACTTGTTAAAATTGTTAATAAGACGAAACATTGGTTCCCTACTGCTAGTTATGAAGGATAAGGACATTAAAATATACACTATAGATTTTATAAATAATTGAAATAAACGGAGGCGAAATAATGAGAAAGAAAGTAGCATTTATCTGTGTACACAATTCCTGTCGTTCACAAATGGCAGAGGGATGGGCTAGGAAATTAGGAAGTGATGTATTAGAAGTTTATTCAGCTGGTACAGAAAAATATCCTGAGGTGAAACCTTTGGCTGTTCAAGTTATGGAAGAGGTTGGAGTTGATATGAGTGAACATACCCCGAAATTATTAACCGATATACCAACAGAAGTAGATATATTAATTACCATGGGTTGTAATGTTGTTTGCCCATTCATTCCAAATAGTCATAATGAAGACTGGGGGTTAGATGATCCATCAGGTGGCCCAATTGAAGACTATAGAGCGACAAGAGATTTGATTAAGAAAAAAGTAGAAGATTTGATAAATATAGTGAAAAAAGAAGAGTAGTATAATGTTATTTGTTAAGTAAATTTATCAAATTAAGCGAGGTGTTTCCAATGAAAGATAAGGACAGAATAAGGGAACTTATTAGCAAAAGTTATGCTGAGGTTGCAACGAAACAATCACAAGGAAATTGCTGCTCTGGTGGGTGTTGTGGTAATAGTTCATCACTTGATATTTTAGATACATCTGAGAAGATAGGTTATACATCAGAGGATATTTCAAATGTACCGATTGAATCAAATATGGGATTAGGTTGTGGTAATCCAATAGCTATAGCCTTGCTAAAAAAGGGAGAAGTGGTCCTTGATCTAGGTAGTGGAGGTGGATTTGATTGCTTTCTTGCGAGTAGACAGGTCGGAGAAACAGGATTTGTTATAGGTGTAGACATGACTCCTGATATGATTATGTTAGCAAGGAAAAATGCACGAGAGAACGGATACAACAATGTAGAATTCAGATTGGGAGAGATTGAGCACTTACCAGTAGCAGATGAGTCTGTTGATGTAATAATATCTAATTGTGTAATTAATTTATCTCTTGATAAAGAAATGGTATTTAAGGAATCATATAGAGTTCTTAAGGATGGTGGAAGATTATCTATTTCAGACGTTGTTGCTACTGCAGAATTACCTGAAGAAATAAGAAAAGATTTAACGATGATGACAGGTTGCATTGCTGGAGCTGAATATGTTGATAATATAAGGACAATGATTCATCAGGCAGGTTTTAGTAACATAAAACTTGTACCTAAAGATAATGGTAAAGAGATAGTTAAGTCATGGGTTCCAGATAGAAATATTGAGGACTATGTTACATCTTTTATAATAGAAGCAACTAAATAAACTAATCCAATTAGAAGAACTAAAAAGATTAGGAATAATATAAGACATTAAATTGTAATGAACAAAGCCCTCAAGTAAATAATTATTTGAGGGCTTTGTTGCTTACAATTTTGATACAAAAAGTATTGAATATCTTAGAAAGAATCAGGTATCAAATAATCAAGATACTTCTTGCTAAGATGTAGCAAGCAATGTATATTAGATATGAAAACCTTAAAGAATTCATGGAAGAAATGGTGGAAAATCAGAAAGATACCTCTCCGCCAAGGGGGTACCAGATGCTTACGACATCATTATTGTACTCTCAAGGCATGTGGAAACGGTGGTAAAACTACAACGCCAGAACCCTTGATTTTACTGGAGTTCAAGCTGTTTTATGACTTCTATACTTTCAGTAAAAATAGCGAAAATTACCCCCAAAAAGACCTAAAAAGGGATGTCGAAATCAAAATCGTAATCTGACCTGGTATGCGGGAACACGTCTACCAGCAGTAGATTTTGTGGTTCAAAAATGGAAATTTAGATAGTAAAATGCCCTAGATTTAGTTAGTGAAATCTAGGGTTTTTTAGTGTTTGAATGAACTTCTCTAAATCGTTTTGAAAAAAATCATACTAAATCTTTATAGATGCAGTTAATATAGAATGATCAGGTAAACCAATTTCTGGGATTGTTTCTTTTTTGTAGGTACTCATCAATGTGTCAAAATTTGGATCATAATCAATCTTTGACAACATTATATTGTTAGAAACTATTAAATGATCTATTTTAAAAATACCAATAGATGTTCCAGCTTTAGGTGTGTGAGTATTAAAACCTATTTCGTGAAATTCTCTTTTTAGGATATGATAATTAAACGATCTTTGCAAAACGTTTTTGTATAATTCATCAATTGCATTTTCATCATAAAGTATGTTTTCATCGCCCAAAATTCTTGCATTATTAAAGTCTCCTAGTATTAGAATATTTTTAGATTTCATTTCTTTGAGTTTTTTTAAATGGTTAATCAGATACTCAAATTCTTTTTTTCTCTTTTCAAAAGTTTGCTTTGTAAGTTTTCCATTACTGTTACCATGCCAACGTATGCGAGTGCCTATTATAATTAATGGTTCATTATTATATTTAACTTCTACTTGAAGAAAATTTGGATTGGAACCACTAATATTATTTGGTAGCCATTTAATCTTTCCACCATTTGATATATCAATTTTATTTGAAATCGCTATAAGAATTTGATTTTTATTTTTTTCCGCTTTTCTTGGGTCAAGAAAAACCGTGTAATTCTCTTCTTCCAGATTGGAAATAAATTCTTTGTACTTTTCCACCTTAAAAAACTCAGTAAGTACGATAATATCAGCTTTTATATCTTTAATTTTCTTAACTATGACGTTGGGAATACTGGTGCTACCGCCGTAATTAGATCTCTGGTTAATATTCCATTCCATTATTATTAATTCATCCAATAAAGTAACCTCCCTAAATCAGTACATTCATTTTCTATATTTTATCTCCATTTTTACCAACAAAATACCCTTCAAATTCACAATCCAAAGCTTCGGCTATATCTTCTAATTCCTTCATTGAAAAGTTATCGCGTTTAAATTTATTTGCCATGTTCTGATTGGTCGTGTTAAGTCTTCTACTGAGCTCGACAATTGTAACATTTTTTCTTTTCAGTAAAATTCGGAGTTTTTCTCCCATTGTCAGTTTCATTGAAATCACCTGCCTAAGTTAAATAATACACCTTATAGTGAATATCCGCAACAAAATCACATCCAAATACTTCTGGAATGAATGAACGAAATATTGAGTAGGTTAATTAATAAATGTATAATCACATTAAATAGTGAATATTAGAAAGGAGCAAAAAAATCATGAGGAAAATTGAAAAACGAACTTCCCGTTTGTAAGACCAGTTTCCCGATTTGTAAT
>JADQBV010000208.1 GCA_016278415.1 Halanaerobiales bacterium | reverse complement strand
CAAAACTCACGATTGTCATCAACCAACACAATTCTAACATTTTCTTCCATAATATAATCAAACTCCTCCTCATAAAATTTTTAATTACATAATATTTCCGGCATATATCTACTTCTACATATATTTCAAAAGACCTTCTTATAAAAGTAAATTTTTATTATTTTTCCATATATTATCCTAGAAAATACTGTAATACCAAGAAATATTACTAAAAAAAACCAGGGCTCTAATTAGCCCTGGAATAACTGTATGAGTTCGTTTGCAATAACATCCATTCAGCAAATATAGCATATCCTTTTGTTGGTTCATTAACAAATACATGGGTAACTGCTCCAACTAGTTTATTATTTTGAACTATAGGACTACCACTCATTCCTTGAATTATACCACCAGTAATCTTTCTTAATTTAGGATCTGTTATATTAATAATCATCCCTTTTTCTTTTTCAGAGGATTGATAATAAACCCGTTCTATATTTACAGAAAATTCTTCAATTGTACCACCCTGTATG
Source organism: Halanaerobiales bacterium (assembly GCA_016278415.1). The sequence continues at coordinate 8,085 of JADQBV010000208.1, read as the reverse complement.
ACAGTATATATTTTCGCTGGACCCCTTTGAACCTCACTATTAGCTGCAACAGGAATCGGTTCTTTAAAATAAGGATTTTTGGGGATTTTTTTTAATGTTCCATATATACCAAATTGATTATTCTTATTAATTTCCCCTAATACATTTTCTGTTTGGAAGAATGTTCCTAATTTTTCACCAGGTAAACCACGCTGACCACTATGAATTCCTGATATCTTAGCCTCTATTACTTTTCCCTTTCTTACTTCAATTCGATTCTGACTGTTAGATTCAATTATTTCATGTCCTAGAGCACCATAATCTTTAGTCGATGGATTAACAAAAGTTAATGTCCCTACACCTGCTACACCATCATCTACATATAAACCAATCATATAAATTCCTTGTCTATTCATTATAGGTTTTAAACGGACATTTTCTTTTCTACCATCATTCTTCTGTACTAAGAATTCAATTTCTTTCTTTCCACTTTCTACTGCTTTTTGTATTTCAGTAGCAAGTTTAATTTTATCATTGATGGTTTTCTTATTAATTTTTAATATTTTGTCGCCAACAGATATTCCTGCATCTTTTGCCGGATAGTGTCGATTGCCATCTGAGTCTTCGACAAATGAATTTCCTACAACCATCACTCCTCGACTTCTTAATAATACACCTACAGCTTGACCACCTGGATAAACATTAACTTCAGGTAATACTTTTACAGTAATAGTTTTTACAGGTATAATACCAAACAATTTAAAATTTAAAGCTGAACTCCCAATATCATTAGCTTTTAGAGTTACCTTTCCTGGACTTAACTTTAGCTCATTACTTAATATTTTTCCATTGATCATAATATCTGAACTATCTTTTCCAGAAACATATAGGTTAAAGGGAAATGAAATTTTAACAGTTGATTCATCTCCTTTTATCATAGAAAAAGATGCTGGGATACCATTTGCAATAAAATAATAAGGTATGAATAAAAATATAATTGCTATAAAAAGACCAATCCCGACCTTTTTTTTCAAATTATCACTCTCCTACTTGACACCAAAATATATTCTTCTCTTTTAGTTGGTTAAAAGATGTCCGACCTTTTGCTATGATGACCTCGACGGTCTAATCTCTAAATTAACATTGCGTTACTAAAAAGAAAATTTAGAGGCACTTCATTCATGAAAAAGTCTAAACCCCAGTTACTCCTTCAATTAAGAAGCGACAAAATCAAACTCACTATCGTGTTCCGACAGCCTCGATGGCTTAGTACTTCCCCGACCTTACGTTTATAATGAGGGGGCAGTGAAACAAGATTTTGTTACACCAGCTTCTTATTACCTGATTTTTGGTATCAAGTAAATCAACCTTAAAGGTTTTTAAAATGGAAGATTTCTTACAATCAGTCCGTGACTGGAGACTTTTTAAATTCCTTCAGTTAAATAGCAAAACGTCTGGGTATATTACCAACAGTTATTGGGAAGATTTAATTTTGATAAAAAATATGGGCGCCTCTTTATATTAGAGATGCCCTTCGGATTGGTCTATTATTCAGTTATATATTGGCACGTTCTTAATTAGGAATTTCTTATATAGATAAATATAGATAAAATTATTATACAAAAATATAGTGTAATATATTTAAAATAATTATCCTTTTTATAACAATTCCGTTTTTTTCTGCTTTGCTAAGTCCAGCATTTCCTGTGCATGTTTAATAGTTGTATCAGTTAATTCAACGCCACCTAACATACGGGCTAATTCTTCTTTTCTACTTTCACTATCAAGATTGTAAATATTAGTGTGAGTACGATTGTCTTCCATTTCCTTAGAAATATAGAAATGATTATCAGCCATACTAGCAACCTGTGGTAAATGAGTTATACATAAAACTTGTCGCTTTTTACCGATAATAGCCAACTTTTCAGCCATCATTTGAGCAACTTTACCACCAACTCCAGTATCAACCTCATCAAATATTAATGTATCAACTTCATCTATATGAGCAATAATAGTTTTAAGAGCCAACATAATTCTGGAAAGCTCTCCACCTGATGCAATTTTTGATAATGGTTTCAAGTCTTCGCCTGGATTAGGAGATATCAGAAATTCTACTCGGTCTATCCCATCAATAGCTGGTGATTTCTCTTTAAAGTCTATTTTAAATTCAGTATTATCCATTGCTAAGTCGGCTAACTCATGAGCAATTATCTCTTCCAATTCTAAGGCTTTTTTTTGTCGAAGTTTAGACAATTTATTTGCATTTTCATAATAATCTTCTAAAAGTTTTTCTTTTTTTCTCTTTAATTCTTCTATTAATTTATCCTGTGACAATAAATTATCTAGGCGTTCTTGCATTTCATGATGATATTCACGAATTTTTTCGACAGTTTTCCCATATTTCCTTTGTATAGCTGCTAGCAAAGAAAGCCTAGTCTCTATTTTATCCAACTTTCCCTGATCGAATTCAAGGGTTTCATAATAATCATTTAACCTAAATGATATATCCTGAACCTGAAAAAAAACATCGCTTATTGATTGGTGAAATTCCTCTAATTCTTGATCATACTCTTTAATATCTTCTAGACTCTTCATAAAAGAACCAATTTGATTCATTATACCTTGACTATCTTGATATTCATCACCATTCATATTTTTGTAAATTTCCCCAACTACATCGTGGATATCTTCCATATTAGCCAAAATCTTAAATTCTTTATCAAGTTCCTCTATTTCATTATCTTTTAATTGGGCTGCCTCAATTTCTTCAATTTGAAATTCTAGAAGGTCGATTTTTCGTGCTTTTTCTGCTTCGTCTATATTTAATTCTGATAATTTATTATCTATTTCCCTAATTTTTGTAAATGTTTCCTTCACCTTTTTTGTAAGACCATATTCTTCATAAGCAATAAATTCGTCTAATACTACTAATTGAGATACAGTATCCAGTAAACGCTGATGCTCATGTTGTCCATGTATATCTACCAAAAATTTACTTATATCTTTAATCATTCCTGCTGTTGCCAATTGACCATTTATTCTATTTCTATTTTTACCATTTTGCCTAACTTCTCTAGACAATAACACCATATTTGCTTCTGATTCAATTCCTGAGTCTTTCAATATATTATTGATTAAATCAATACGATCAGGCTCAAATGCAGCCTCAATAAAGGCACTTTCTTTGCCCTTTCTGACAAGATCTGAAGATGCCCTTGCACCAAGTAAGATTTCTAAAGCACCTATAACTATGGATTTACCAGCACCAGTTTCACCTGTCAAGACATTTAAACCTTTAGTAAAATGAATTTCTAATTCGTCAATTAAAGCAAAATTTTTCACCTTAAAATCAACTAACATAAGTCATCAATACTCCCTTCACTTCTCTGTACATAATATATATTATACTTATGTCATAAATTCTTGAAGCTTATTGAAAAGGACTTCCGTCATTTCTTTAGGCTTTATGACTAATAATAGGGTATCATCACCAGCTACTGAACCTATAATTTCTCCCCATTCTACATTGTCTATGGCTGAACCAAGCCCATTAGCTGTACCAGGTAATGTATTTAATACAATAATATTCTCACTATAATCCATATCTACTACAAAATCTCTAAACATTCTTTGTAACCAATTTTTAATATCTGTCTGTTTTCTTTCACTAGGCAAAGAATATTTATACCCACCATAACCATCTGGAACCTTAATTAATCCTAATTTTTTAATGTCTCTAGATATAGTAGCTTGAGTTACTTCAATTCCTTGGCTCTGCAACCTGTCTACTAAATCCTCTTGTGTACTAATAGCATAATCTTTAATAATGTTAACAATTTTTAAATGCCGTTTACTTTTCATCAATGCTTTACCCCTTTCACACTAAACCAGCCTTCATCTTTTTATGTAAAATAGAATAAAATGTTCTGCCTGGTAATTTAACAAATAATAATTCACGTTTCGATGCTTGTACATATATTTCATCTTTAGATTTGATAGTATAATCATAACCACCATCTGCTGTAAAACTCATCGTATAATCCCCACTAACAATTATTTTTAACCTTTCCTGATCAGAAATAACCATTGGTCTAATAAATATACTATGTGGACATATCGGAGTTACAATCATTGCCCGAATTTGCGGATTTATAATAGGACCACCTGCAGACAGGGAATATGCTGTAGAACCAGTTGGTGTTGCAATAATAATACCATCAGCCCTATAAGAATTAACAATTTCATCATTTATATAAAGATCAATTGCAACTAATTTAGAGCGTGAGCCCCGGTGAACTACAAAATCGTTTAAGGCAAAATTATGATAAACTTCTTCACCATCACTCATAATATTTCCTTCTAAAATCATTCTTTTCTCAATAGAAAAATTCCCAGTACAGAGATTTTCTAAGGTTTCATCCAGTTCATTAGTTTCAATCTCAGTTAAAAAACCTAAACGTCCAATATTAATACCCAACAATGGCACATCTGACCCAAAAAAATGGTGAGCAGTATGTAAGAAAGTGCCATCTCCCCCAATAATAATAACATAATCAGTTTCAGAACGTAATTTATTATAATTTGCTTTCTCTGGTCTTTCTAAGATTTTAGCTGCCTTTTTCTCAATATAGAAGTTTATGTTTTCTTTAATTAGTAAACTAATCAATTTCTTAGCAATACTAAAGGCCTCTTCTTTCTGGGTATTTAAGACTAAACCGATTGTTGGAATAAAATCAACTCCCTTCCAATTTAATATGAGCCTTTTCTACAATATCTTCAATTAACTGAGTAAAATCTTGGTTTTCATGATTATTTTCTTTTATATATTTTAAATGAATTAAAAACTCTATATTTTTGCTACTAGCCCCAGTAATCGGTGAAAAGTTAAGATTTTTAACTAGCAGTTCATTTTCGACAAAAAAATTAAGCATTTCATTTAATATGTCAATATGTATTTTTTTATCCTTGATAACGCCATTCTTGCCAACCCGTTCTGGTCCAGCCTCAAACTGTGGTTTTATTAATGCTACTATGTCACCATCTACCTCTAAAAACTTAAGGGCCTGAGGAATTATTATTCTTAAAGAAATAAAAGACACATCTGTTACAATCAAGGGTACTTTTACTGGTAATTGCTCTGGAGTAAGATAACGAAAATTTGTCCTTTCGATTACTTCAACTCGCTGATCCTTTCTTAATTTCCAGGCTAACTGTCCATATCCTACATCAATGGCATATACCTTAGTGGCTCCATTTTGCAATAAACAATCAGTAAATCCACCTGTAGAAGCACCTATATCAATTGCCTCTTTGTTCTCTGGATTAAGATCAAACACTTTTAATGCCCTTTCTAATTTCAAGCCACCTCTACTTACAAAAGGTAAAACCTCACCTTTGATTCGAATTTCTACATCATCTTTAAAAGGGGTTCCAGCTTTATCTACTACTTCTCCATTTACTATGATTTTTCCTGCCATAATTGCCCTTTTAGCCTTACTCCTACTATCATATATACCTTTTTCAACTAATAGAATATCTAGGCGTTTTTTCGAGGCCATGCAGATACCTCCAACTTAGTACTAAGAAATTCAAGGGCCTTTTCAGCAATACCATGACTATCTAATTTATAAATATTCCTCATTCTTTTTTGAGAACCATGTTCTATAAAATTATCTGGTAACCCAAGACGTTTAATCTGTATATCATATAATCCGTTTGTATTGGCAAGTTCCAAAATAGCGCTACCAAATCCCCCTGCCAGTACCTGTTCTTCAACAGTTAAAATCTTTTTATATTCTTTCATCTTATCTATAATTAATCTTTCATCTAGTGGTTTAATAAAACGTCCATCCAATATTCCAATATTTAGACCTTGCTTCTCTAAAAACTCAGCTGCTTCCAGAGCTGGATAGACTGTAGAGCCAATGGCAATAATCAGTAAATCTTCACCTTCACGTAATAATTCGGCCTTGCCAATTGGAATTTCTTTAAGTTCTTCATCCATTTGAACACCGTAAATTTCTCCCCTTGGATAACGTACTGCTGCTGGTTTCCCACTATTAATTGCAGTATAAAGCATATGTTGTAATTGATTTTCATCCCTTGGAGCCATAACAATCATATTAGGTACAATTCTTAGAAAAGATAGATCAAATGTACCCTGATGGGTTTCGCCATCACTACCTACAATACCACTTCTATCAATTGCTACTGTTACTGGTAGATTTTGAATACATACATCATGAATAACTTGATCATAAGCCCTCTGCAGAAAAGATGAGTAAAGGGCAACAACAGGCTTTTTACCACCTTTTGCTAAACCACTTGCCAGAGTAATTGCATGTTGTTCTGCAATCCCTACATCAAAAAAACGCTTAGGATATTTATCTTTTAGTAGATTTAGTCCGGTGCCCTCTGGCATTGCAGCAGTAATTCCTACTAAATCATGATCCATTTCTGCAATATTTACTAATGTCTGACCAAATATTTGGCTAAAGGAAAGTCTTTTCTTCTCATGTTTACTTTCCCCATTATCAATCACAAAAGGGCTAACACCATGAAACTTAGAGGGTTGGCTTTCAGCAGGCTTATATCCCTTACCCTTCTTGGTATTAACATGTATTAAAACAGGACCTTCAATTAAATCAGCCTTTTGAAAATTATTAATTAATTCATCGACATTATGTCCGTCAAGTGGCCCAATATAGGTAAATCCCATTTCTTCAAATAGAATTCCAGAAAGGAAAATATATTTAAAGCCATCTTTAATTCTTTCTACACTTTTCGACACTGTTGATCCTATTTTAGGAATCTTACTTATTATAAATTCCATATCTTCCTTCATCTTATGAAGTCTTGGATCAGTCCTTAAATTTGAAAGATAATGAGATATTGCACCAACATTTTGTGAAATAGACATACCATTATCATTTAGAATAACAGTCATGTCTGTACCTAAATGTCCAGCATGATTTAATGCCTCAAAGGCCATTCCGGCGGTCAAAGCACCATCGCCAATAACAGAATAGATACGATCATTGCGATTCTTCAAATCCCTAGCCAGAGCTAATCCTAATGCTGCAGAAATCGAAGTACTACTATGACCAGTTTCTATAATATCGTGGATACTTTCTTTACTTTTTGGGTAACCACTTAAACCCTTAAATTGCCTAATTGTATGAAATTGCTCTCTGCGTCCTGTAAGTATTTTATGTGGATAACACTGATGTCCAACATCCCATACTATTTTATCTTTAGGACTATTCAAATGGTAATGCAAAGCAAGAGTTAACTCAACTACACCAAGGTTTGATGCCAAATGCCCCCCGGTATCAGATACTGTTTCTATTATGAAATTTCTTAATTCTTTAGCTAAAATATTCAATTCATCTATACTTAAAGGCTTTAAATCGCCTGGTGATTCAATCTTTTCAAGTATCTTTTCCATCTAATTTTCACCTCGTAGTTTTGACCCAATAGTTGTTCCAACAAGCTCAAATCCAGCTAATATTTTTCCTACATAAAAGATTACTTCATCAGCTTTTTTAATACCAAATGCCTTAAAATAAGCCTTTCCACCAACAGTTAGTGCTGATATAAAACCTATCATTAATAAATTAAGTAAAGACTGAGTTCCTCCCCAATTGTTAATAATGCGCAAAGTAATAACTACACCAGTAGCCCCACTAACAGTACCACAGATATCTCCAACTATATCACACATAAGACTAGCTACTTTATCAGAATGCTTAACAAGATATAATCCGTTTTTGGCACCAAAAATTTTTTTAGCTGCCTTGGCATTAAATGCCCTAGGATTAGCCACTGTAGCAGCAACTCCTACCATATCGCTAATTATTTCAGTAAATATAATAACCAGCAGTATAATAACAGCCGGTATAAAAGAAACATATTGAATTCTTGTTTGTGAACTTAGTGTAACCAGTATAGCAATCAAAAATGTAAAGATAGCAATTAGTAAACTACCTTTTATATTCTTCATATAAATTATTCAACACCTTTATTTTTAATAATAAATTATAGATGGTGACATAATAGGTAAACGCTGCGGCTTAGGTCCAGTAGGTTTTCCCTCAGAATAACCGG
>JADQBV010000269.1 GCA_016278415.1 Halanaerobiales bacterium | reverse complement strand
TATTTTCCAACATCTCACTCTTACCACCACCACTGGCTCCTTCATGAGATATATTAACTTTATTACCATATGGTGTTATTACCTGTACGGCAGAACAATGCAAAGTTACCCAGTCCTCATCTTCGCCTTGATCTATAAGCATTCCATATACACCTTTTTTAGCACTTGGGCCAGGATAAAGATTGTAAGCAAAGAGCTCATACTGCTTTTCAAGACGATTATGAACAACTACCTGCTTCCCATCATAGTGTGTATGGCGAAATGGAGGTGCTATATAAATAAAAGCCTCTGGAGTAAAGTCTTCGGAAACCTCATTAATGTCTACTATTCCTTGTAGTAGCGCAAGTCCAAATGCAAAAAAACCAGCATTAGCAGGAGCGATTGCCATAGCATTTTTCCCTAAACCTGATGGACCAGTTTCAAAGAAGAATAGACACAACTCTTGATTTTTTAACCAATCAAAAGTTTCTTGCCTAACACTATCAAATTCTTTATTAAATCTTTCCTTATATTTAACTTTATCAGTAGGTAAGTCATCTGCTATTAGCATACAATCAGGATCACGACGACGCATATATGGATCCGGATAATTAGCAGCAATACCGTTGCGAACGCGACATACTTCAGCTTCAACAACCTCACCTTTACCAGGAATATCATACTTTACTTCTTGACAACCATTTTTTTCATCTCTACATGATAGATCAACAAGTTCTTCTATATTGCTTGCTAGAATATATTTTGGACATGAATTTAATAAGTCAACAACTTCTTCTGGTAAATTAAGATTACGTAATTTTTCTTCTAATATCATTTTTTCACTTATCCCTTCTTCCTTCTTAAGATTTTTACAAATTTTCTACTCTACACATATGAAAAAAAGCCAGCACCTACCAGCTTAATCCAATAGATGTTAGCTTCCCTTGGGAAAGTTTCCACAGGGTTTTTATGCTAACTAACATTATATATAACTATAAGTAACATATATAGTATAGCATAAAACAAATACAAATGCAAGTTCACATTGCTATAATTATGCATCGAAACAAGGTAATTATGCACCGAATATTTCTTTACAATCTCAAATAATGTGCTCAATTTATATTAATTGTACTTTTATTTTTTGATAATTAATAAATAGTTATCGTTATATTAAAAATCTATACCAGCCCTCAAACTCACTCCGACCCCAGTAGATTTATTAATATTTAAATTTTTTGTCATCATGTCTATATTAAAATTCCAATATGAAAGTCTAAAGATATAGTAATCATCTATTATGCCAATCTTCACTATAATAGGTTTAGAAAATACATAACTGTTAACTAAATCATACTCAAAATAGGGATATAACTTATACTTATACTGAAATCCTATCGATCCTTTTTTAGCATTTAAGCTCAAATTATATTGCGGTTTAAACCTAGTAATATAATCTGTATATCTATAATTATAGTTAAATATCGAATCATATTCTAGGTAACCATTATCATTTATATTAATATTATCTGAGTCAAAATTACCCTCCATTATATACACGTCTTTCCACTTAATCATATTTATCAAATCTTGTCCAGAAAATTTCAAGTCTAAATAATCATTTATTTTATATATTACATTACACCCTAAACTATAACCAGTACTGCTAAAATTAACATCATTCATAGTAGTCTGTTTAGATATATTACTGTTTAATTCCTGATTCTTACCACTAAATGTATAATTATTATCTTTGTATAATACATCACCCATATAATATCTTTCATCTATATCTTTACCGTTAATGAGCTCTCCTATTATTTTCAATTTTACTTTATTGTTTGAAAATAACTCTTTTTGAACTATTATACCTTCATAATTAAGTCTACTTCGTTTTAAATTTATCTGAGAACTACCAAGCTTATCATCTTTTTTTATTAATTCAATTAATTCTTTATTTACAAATACTCTTTCATCTAATCTTTTAAAATATCCTATCGTAAACTTTATATCATCAATGTAAAACAAATATCTTTCTTCATTATTATAGATAAAATCTAGGTCTCTATTTTCAATATAACTTCCTGAAAGCTTCTGATTAAATAAGTCATTTATATAAAAAACATCATTATTTATATATATGTTATTTTCATAGTAAAAATCAACTCCAGCATAAGTAACTGTACAAGTGATTAAAAAAAATATTAAAGTTATTATAATGTTTTTTCTCATATTTTCACCCAAAATAGTATTATTTTTAAAGACCCTTTATCTCAATATAATAAGCCTCATAATGAACTTTAGTTTCTTATACAAGATGGTTTATTAAGTTGCTCTTATGAGGCTCATAATATATTATTTTACAAAGATTCTCCAGTTCCGTCACTATAATTAATGTTATATTTAAAGCCGTCATAAAAGATTTCGGCATATTCTATATCACTATTTGATGTATTTGTAATATTACCAACCTTAACACCAGAACCATAACTTCCATCTAAATCTAATGCAACATTTAATTCTATACCTCGTTGATTATAAGCATTAATAGTAAGATCAGAGTTAACCAAACTAATATCGCCTTCAAGGAATTTAAACCCATTATACTCCATAGATAAGTTTGAACTGTAATCCTTATAACCAGACACATTCAGCAATAAATCTAAATTAAATGGTTCAAATCCATCTCTATCAAATACTCCTTGATACTTTATATTTCCACCAATATAATTGCTCTCGTTGAAATCACCTACAGAGCTATCATAATTACTATAATCAGGGTCTATAACCAATATACCCCCTAAAAATACAGGGACAAGGTCCTGACCACTATCATCAGATCCGTAATATTGATAATCACCGTTCATACTTATACGCTCTGACCAATAGTCCCCATCGGGGTACCTACTTATTCTGATAGAAAACCCATTATTCATTTCTAGAATCTTCGTATCTTGATTACCAAAGTATTCCAATCCACCTGTAATCATGAACATATACTCATCTATATCAATTTCCTGCTGATAGTCTAAAAATCCAGGGAAATATACAGCTACACGCCCAGAAGTTCGTAATATCTCACATTCAAATTCCCCTGTATATTGAATTCCACTAGCTTCATTAGAATCAGTCTCTGCATTATTTCTTATTTCTAATGTTCCATCCAGAGTCGAATACCCTGTTTCCTGTAGTAATGTTTGATCATCAGACATAATCAAACCATCATTAATATAACCGGTCTGGTTAATGCTTGCGATATCAGGAATAGTAATGGTATATTCTTCAGGTGTTCCAGGATTTTTTACAACAATCTGCCAAGAATCACAATTAAGGGTATATTCAAATACCATATCTAGAGTATCCCCTGTCTCTGTATTAGTAATTGTATGTGTATACTTATATATGCCCTCTGTAAGGTCAACGTCTCCATCTATTGTGTTAACATTAGTTAACTCTATCCTTATAGTACTTATCAAGTTAGGATCATATGTACCAAACATTTCACCAATGCCTTCACTTCCCTGAAATCTTATATCCCAGACCCATATGTTATCTTCCATATAATTCTCATTTAGAATTGGTTCATCTTCATCAAAGAAATATTGTCCAGGTATTAGCATACCATCTCCATCAATCAAAAATTCAGGAGGTAAAGGAATATTGTACAAAGGATTTTCACCATTCCATAACTCCATTACAGGTTCTATAAAGGACAATTTATAGAAAAAAGAGTTCATATAAGGAACTAGGTCTTCATTCATTATACTACTAATTTCAGTAACTTGACTAGCTACTGTGTCATTTATCTGATTACCGGTATTTCTTATATCACTAAATAAAGCCTTAGCGTCATCAACAGTCGGAAGACTAAAGTCCATATTATTTACAACTGTTTCATTAATTACAGTGATTTCTCTCTCTTCACCTATTTTACCATCTTTCTGACATAGTAGATTATAAGTACCCCCGGGAATACCACTTAACTGATAAGAACCTTCAGAATCGGTGGTATCAGATTTCTCTAATTCAGGTATACTAACCTGAACACCTTCTTCAGGTACACCGTTGAATGTAACTACACCTGTGATTGATGCTTCTGTAGGTATACCAAACGCAAAATTATGTATGACTGATTCCATATAAACTGGAACTTCTTTTTCAGCTTCAATCTTTCCTTCCTTGCTGCATACTATGGTATATATACCCCCAGGAATACCACTCAACTGGTAAGACCCCTGGGAATCGGTGAAAATCGATTTTTCTAATACAGGTATACTAACCTCAACACCTTCCTCTGGAACTCCTTCATATGTAACTACACCTGTGATTGTTGCTTCTGTAGGTAAGTCCAATTCTATATCTTGTATAACTGAGTCTTGATTTACTAGAACCTGCCTCTCTTCATTAATCCTTCCTTCCTTTTGAAATAATACATTGTACTTTTTGTCTGTACCCCCAGGAATCCCACTTAACTGATAAGAACCCTCAGAATCGGTGGTATCAGATTTCTCTAATTCAGGTATACTAACCTGAACCCCTTCCTCTGGAACTCCTTGATATGTAACTATACCAGTGATTGTTGCTTCTATTTGCTCGGGTACAGCTTTATTACTACTAGAACAAGCAGTAAGAGTTGAAATTAAACAAATAATTACTAATACTAAGATAAACTTATTATTATTCATAATCGGACATAAATGCCCACACCCCCATAATTTTTTATATTTATTGCTTAATTCTTTAAAAATTTAAAAAAACCTGCAAAAATTTGTATTTTTTTAATACAAAAAACTACAAATTTTGTAATCGCTATTGTATAAATTACAATATTCTAACTATTGTTAAATACTTCTATTATACTTTAACATAAGGTAATTATTTTCATTAATACCCATACGATAACATTAGACTTTCAATATATAAATCGGCTAAAGGAGCTCAAAATGAAGATTATATTAATTATAACGCTATTACTAAATATTTTCGACTATTACAATACTGTTTACCTAATAAAATTAGGTGCAGAAGAAATAAATCTCTTAATGAATTATGCCATCAGCTATCATTTTTTTGGGTTAATTAAGTTAATATTAATTCCGTTGCTTATATTATTTATCCTAAAATACAATGAGGTTATTAAGGAAAATACCTTATCCAAAGCAATGATTTTACTTTGTTTTATATCATATAGTCTTGTTTCCTTATACCATATCTATATTAATCTGTACTTATTATGAATATTTAACTTACTCAAACTTCGGACTTACTTTAATTATGCTTGAATCTTCCTGGTTAACCATTTGCTGAATAAACGTTAAAAAAGCTCCAGCACCGCATGGAAGGCTATGAATGGTTAACAAAATTCTGTTTGAACGTAGAGTAGCGAATTGAGTTCATTTTGTTATTCATAGCCTGGAAGAGGAGCTGGGGATTAGCTTTTTCCCGTGCATGAAGTTATGGTTAACCAGGCTTTATGCGTAATCTTCATGTTTGAGTAACTTATTATAAATAGGTTCTTCTAAATAACCGTTGCTTACTTTACCAGTCATTTTTGAGTTTCAATCAACCGTATTGGGGCTTTACGACGTTTTTAAAGCAAAAAAAAAGAGTAAGTGTTTAACTTACTCCCTCTGTTAATAGTTGATGACTTTTTATTCGATTAAATACCTCTTTTACCGATACTATGTCTTTTATTTTCTCTATTCCTTCACCAGTAAAGAAGATCCCTCTATCTTTATCACCTTCACGAGCCCGTATTAAAGAATCTTTAATACAAAACTTTTTATTGCAGTGTTTTAAGCAATTGGTACAATTTTCAGGGGCTGGTGCCTCACCGGCCAAAACAAGTTCAGAGAATCTAGTCCTTAAGGCATTAGCAGGGAAACCGGCTGAACTCATCATTTTTACTACATCTGAATTCTTGGCCTTTACTAATAATTCCTTAAAATAATCTGATACATCGGATTCTAGTGTTGCTAAAAATCTTGTTCCCATTTGAACCCCATCTATTCCCATATCAAACATTTTGTCCATATCATCACTAGATACAACATCTCCTGCAGCAATTACAGGAATTTTTAATCTATCTTTTATAGCTGTAACAATATCCCAGCTATCTTGATCAGTTCCAAGATGACCACCAGCGTTACCGCCTTCTACGACAACAGCAGATGCACCTAATTTTTCGGATATTCTAGCTAGTTTTAATGATGAAACAATAGGAACAATTGGTACATTATACTTATTACCGACACTAAACATGTCTCTGGAAAAACCTGCTCCAGAAATAACCAAATCTATTCCTGATTCAATTGATGCTTTTAAAGCATCTTTAAATCCAGTAAATGCAAACATTATATTTACACCTAATATACCATCTGTCATTTCTCGCGCCTTTTTAATTTCTTTCTTTAGATCGTCTACAGTTAGGGCTGACCCACCTATTACTCCAATACCACCTTCATTAGCTACAGCACTTGCTAATTTTGCCATTGAAACTTTAATAGCCATACCACCTTGAATGATTGGATAATCTGGTTTTAGCTTCCCTATTTTCAGTTTAGGAAAATTCACTAAATCACACTCCTATAAGCAAAGTCTTTTTTGATTATTATTTGCTTTTTTTATTTATTATTATTATTTCCCTTATTTTATTTAATATAACTATCTAAAGTTTAACATATTTTAAGCCATTTTTCTAGTCTTTATTAGTATATAATAATTATTATTAATAAATTGACTTAATATCATATGGTGTAAGTTGATATACATAGTAGTTTAACCAGTTAATATATAATAAACTAGCATGACTCCGCCAATTAAAAACCGGCTCCTTATCTGGATTATTATCAGGGAAGTAATTACAGGGTACATCTATTTCAAACCCCTTATTCCTATCCCTCTTGTATTCGGCACCCAAACTATGTCTATCATACTCAGGATGACCAGTAACAAAGACATGACGCCCATTATAACTTGTCACGATATATACACCTGCATCCTTTGATTCAGATAATATTTCTAGAGAGTCGTTTTTTAAAATATCTTCCCTATCAACTTCGGTAAAACGAGAATGTGGTGCATAAAAGACATCATCAAACCCCCTAACAAGGTCTGCACTTTTACGATTTACTGAATGTTTGTATATTCCGGATAGTTTACCTTCAGTGTCTTTTTTATCAATACCATAATGATAGTATAAGCCAGCTTGTGCCCCCCAGCAAATATGAAGTGTAGAGTATACATTATGCTTACTCCATTCCATTATATCTTTAAGTTCATTCCAATAGTTTACTTCTGAGAACTGTAACTGCTCTACAGGAGCACCAGTGATTATTAATCCATCAAACTTACGGTCTTTTATATCAGAGAATGTATGATAGAAATTTTCTAGATGCTCAGCTGATGTATTTTTTGATTGATGGCTCTCAGGATGTAACAATACAATATTAATCTGTAATGGAGTATTACTCAATAAACGTAATATTTGTGTCTCTGTTTCAATCTTAGTCGGCATCAGGTTTAAAATAGCGATCTCTAATGTCCTAATATCCTGGTGTAATGCTCTTTCTTGATTCATTAAAAATATATTTTCTTTTTGTAATACATCTGCTGCAGGCAATTTATCTGGAATCTTAATAGGCATCTTAACAACCCCTCTTCAATATTATCTTCCATTAATTTATTTAAAGTGTGTGTTCGAAAAGTTTTATTTTAGGTGATTATATTTCCCGGAACGAAGTTAAGGTGCTACCGTTGAGTGAAGGGATGTATAATCACCGGAGTATAAGCGGCGACTTATCGAACAGACTCTTTAAGTATTTAAATCTATAATCTAGCATCGCTGACTCTAAAATAAGCTTAAGTAAGCGCCTAAATCACTTATTCAGAATTTATCTAATTAATTGCTGCATCTAATGAACGATCAATTTCATCTAATAAATCATCAATTTTTTCTATTCCTACTGATAATCTTATCATATCTGCAGTGATACCTGATTTTTTTTGCTCTTCTTCACTTAACTGTTGATGAGTCGTACTTGCAGGATGTATGGCTAATGTTCGAGAATCTCCTATATTAGCTAAATGAGATATTATATCAAGATTTTCAATGAATTTTTTTCCACCTTGGTTTCCACCTTTAACACCAAATGTAATAACACCACCTGCACCATCAGGTAAATACTTCTCTGTATTTTGATAAGTCTTGTGATTCTTTAAACCAGGATAGTTTACCCAATTCACTCTAGAATCTGATTGAAGATATTGAGCGATTTTTAATGCATTTTCACTATGCCTTTCCATTCTTAAACTTAGTGTTTCGATTCCTTGTAATAGTAGAAATGAATTGAATGGGCTAATACAACTTCCCAGGTCTCTCAGTAGTCCTACCCTTGCCTTACCTATAAATGCAGCCTTTCCAAATTGCTCATTGTGTTTAATGCCATGATAACCTGGGTCCGGTTCAGTTAGGCCAGTAAACTTACCATTATCCCAGTCAAAGTTCCCACTATCTATTATAACTCCTCCAATAGAATTACCATGTCCACCTATAAACTTGGTGGTTGAGTGAAGAACTATATCTGCCCCGAATTCAAAAGGGCGACATAAATATGGTGTCGCAAATGTATTGTCAACAATTAAAGGTATTCCAGCACTATGTGCAATTTCAGCTAGTCTTTTGAAATCTGGTACTACTAATTCTGGGTTTCCTATTGTTTCAACATATAATGC
>JADQBV010000104.1 GCA_016278415.1 Halanaerobiales bacterium | reverse complement strand
CTCAAAATCATCACTCCTCCATCTATATATATTCCCCAAAAACACTAAAAAACCTTCAAAAAAATTTAACCATAACAATATTTAACCGACCATCAAAATGATAGCCGGTTAATATTAACAATCCTACACTATTAATTGATATATATTTACTTCTTACTAAAACTCTACGAATGAATTTATCTCCTAATACTTACTTACAATAATATTAACTTCGAAGTTTTAGTTTACTTATATATATTAGACATGTTAAGATGTTCTAATTCAATATCAGATAAAGCAGCAAAGACCTCTCTAACCCTTGTCTCTGGAGCATTCCTTGCTACATTTAGATAAAAATTAATTGCTTTTTGCTCATGATCATGAGCCTGTACAAAACGCTTCTGATCATTATCTGGTATATCAACTTCTGGTAGATCTCCTTCTTCTATTCCTAACATATCTGCAATGAGTTCTGCATGTTCAGATTCTTGTTTTCCTAAACGCTTAAAAATAGCCTTTGATATCTGATTCTCAGCATTATCGGCACACTTTTTATAAAATGCAGTATTATTCATTTCTAAATCTAGGGCATGTAGCAAATTTTCTCGACTATCTTCTGACATATCAACAACACCATAATCAATATACTCAGCTGCAGATATTAGATTTTTTCCCGGCGCACCACAATAAGGACACCTATCAGCCGCCTCAGTCCCTAGATATGTTTCTCCACATATTTGACATCTCCATGGTTTCATATATGACCACTCCTTTTAATTTAATTTGAGTTGATCTAATTTAAGTTGATTTACCTCTATAAGGAACAAGACTGCTTAGCCATAAACTCTCATTCAGAAAATGGCTAAGCAGACTGAATAGATAAATTGATTAATTAGTCTATACTCATGAATTTCTCGGCAATTCTTTTAGTTTCTATAATGAATTTTCCCAAAGGTCATGTACTGTGCAATATTCTCTTACAGATTTTACTTCTGATAAAGCTATATTAAATGTTGCTTCTGGTTTTTTATCTGGTGATAGTTCTTTCTTATATACTCCATCAGCTGTCATAACTTCAATAAACTTAATATAATGATCGTCTGTCATTGGATGTTCAACATCCCCAACTTTTACTAATACTCCATCTTCTGTTTCGCTAACAACAGGAAGATGTTTCTCATTTCCTTTATCTTCAGTTTTAGCTATTAATTTGTCCATATCTTGATCACAGCATACTAAAGCAGGCTGTCCTTCATGAACAATCTCAACAACATTACCACATACATTACACTTATACAGTTCTCTTACCTCAGTCATTAAAACACTCCCTTTATATTTTTTAAAAATAATGTTCTTTCAAACTATACTCACTAATTTATTACAAATACCTTATTTATAATTTATATTAAACAAACAGTTTAACAATTAATAATCTTCCATATGATACCATTCGGCATCTTCTAACCAGGTATTAGGCCTATCAACCATTTTAGAGATGTTCTCCATAATCTGTTGATGTTTATCTTCTTCCCCAGCTAGTTGACGAAATGTCTTTTTCACATGATCTAAATTACTCTCTTCAGCTTTTGATAAATAAAAATCTTTACTTTTTCTCTCCAATTCTATCGCTTGCTTATATATATGTACTTCTTCTGTAGGTAAAATATTATCTCCTAAATCATCTGCAATCATTTTAAAGCTATTTTTTGCAGAATCGATAATATCTGACTCTTCGTGTTCTATCTTCTTCTCTGATATTAGTTCTTTAATAATTTCCTCATGTTCTTTTTCTTCATCCGCTAATTTTTCAAATAAAGACTTCAAGTACTTATTATCAGTATTTTTACTCCTTTCCAGATAATAATCCCTATTCTCTCTTTCAAAATTTACAGCAAACTCAAAAATATCCATAGTAATCCCCCTTGTTTAAGTATCAGTTATATTGATTTTAAGTCTAGAATTAAGATTTAAGCTTATTTAAGTTAATACAAAATGTCTAGGAATATTACCAATGATTATGGCAATACTCGATATTTAATAATAAAAAATAACTAACTAATAAAATAAGTTACCTTTATTAATAACCATTACTACTTTACAGTATAACCTATATAAATTTCTCTGTCAAATTAATGTCACATAAGAATATGTTAAAAAAATTCTTTAAAGCCTTGTTAGGTAATGCAAAACATAATTTTGGTACACATTACAAGTTATGATTTTTAACTAGGCTGGCATAATATACCTAGATTAAAAATATTCCAATAGAGGTGAATTTATGTTTAAACATGATAAGCAATTATTACATGAAGTAAGGGTAGACAAGCCAAACCCAACATATGCTAATTTGTTACAAGAACAACTGGGTGGAGCGAATGGTGAATTAAAAGCTGGTTTACAATATTTAACCCAAAGTTTTAGGATCAAAGATAAGGAAATCAAAGATCTTTTCCTTGACATTGCTGCAGAGGAGTTTAGTCACATGGAAATGGTCGCTACCATGATTACTATGCTAAATGGTCATGATGTTGCACATCAAATACCCATGAGTGGTACTGTTGAATCACAGGTATTGACAGGATTAGGACCTGGGCTAGTAAATGCTTCAGGCGCCCCATTTACTGGAAATTTTATTAATTCTACAGGTGATTTAGCTGCAGATATCCTATCAAATGTTGCTGCTGAACAAAGGGCAAAAGTTGTTTATGAATATCTGTATAGACAAATAGATGATAATGGAGTAAAACAAACTATTGACTTTCTTCTTAACCGAGAAGAAGCCCATAATGCCTTATTCAGAGAAGCTCTAAATAAAGTTCAAGGTGAAGGTTCCTCAGCAGATTTTGGAGTAGATGAAGATGCCAGACTATATTTTGACCTCTCAACACCTGGAAGATACTATGAAAATCCTCAGCCAACTGCACCTAGCTTTCAAAACCCAAGAACTTCCCAATATAATTAGTATTTTAAGATGATGAAAGATTATTATTAAAAATTAAATAATTAAGAAATATAATCAAGTATTCTTTTACTTTATATTCTGGGAGATCAAGAGTACATCTCTTGATTTCCTCTCTTACGACATATAAATTTTAATAATCTATCAATTATTTACGTTCTTAATTCTTAGAGTCAAATTTGCTCGATAGAATCAATAATATTAAATTATTATTGATTCCTCTTATTGTATCTAAAGATGTGTTTGAATAGTCCATAGAAGATAATTTTTATCAATAGCAAGCATTTCACAAATTTATAAAAGTTAAGCATAGCTTGTATTTTTTCTTATAAATCATTTCAATTATATATATATCATATCAATTTTTCTAATCATAATAACCTAGAAATCACAAATTAAAACTACCCTCTAATAACTTGATTGCATTACGCAACCTATCTTTCCTTAATTTATAATAAACACGGTTTTCCGCTTTGTCAATCTGTACCAGACTAACATTAATAAATCTTTTTATATGATAATCTACTGTAGGTATGCTAATACCTAATTTATTTCCTAATTCAGTCATATATTTCGGCCCTTTATTTAATTCTAAAAGTATCTTTAATCTAGTTTGATCCCCTATTACTTTAAATATATCACTATGCTCTTCTATACCCTGCTGCTCAGCTGTTAATTTATTAATATATTGAAAATATTTATAGCCAAGTACTTGAAGATTATCACTAAAAAAAGCGCTCGATTTCCCACCGAAATAAGTAACAACTGCCTTTATCTCCTGATTTAAATCTATTAGGTCTGATTCAGGAGAAAAGAAATAATCTATACCCTTACTAACACCTTCCTTTATCTCATCTTTATTCTCTTCAGAATATCTATTCAAAAAACCTGTCACTCTTGCCTCTTCTTTCCTGTAATAATCTCGATAAAAATTTTTAAACAACCCCAATAATTCCTTTTTACACTCAATAGGATTATTTAATATCTCCATTATAGCCCATTTACCTCTATTACCTACTTTAAAATTGTTTTTAATAAGCTGATAAAAATCTCCTTTGTTAAGCCATTTTTTCACTATCTCTTTAGATAATTCTTCTTCACTATCGTAAAAAGATAAGAATAAATAACTTAGTAGTTCTGCAGCACCTATATTGCTAAACCTTTCTAAAAATGTAGGAATATCTACTTTTCCTATTTCCAGTTCTAAATCATGTATAAACTTAAGTAAATCTAAGCCGAATAAAGTCTCTTTAGCAAAGTAAAATTCCAATCTTTTTAAGTACTCATTATCTAGTTTATCATAGGTTTCATTTATCCACTTTTCAATTTCTGTATCTCTTTGTAGACCATATTCTGGCAATATTCTTTTTTCTTCTTCCTGATTTACTAAAGTAAAAATACTGACAATGAAGTCATATGTTGTATTAGTATTAATAGTAATTTTTTTGATAAATTTACTTTTCATTTTATACACCTCCGACTAGCGTATTATCCTGATTATCTCGGTCTTGATTCTCTTGATCCAATTTCCTTAAGGAAGATATTTTCGTCATTATAATTACCAGTACTAAAGTAGAAACCCCTGTACCGATAAATAAATAATACGACGGGGAATAGTCAAGTAAAAAACCCACTAAAGCCATAGATAGGGGAACAAGCCCCTGGGATAAAGAAGATAATAATCCAAATACTCTCCCCCGCAGATAATCTGGAATTAAACGCTGTAATAAGACTGAAATTGGTATATTAAGTACTGCATTTGCTATACCAGCAATACATAAAAAGCTTAATAATATAAGGTAAATATTCATTTTTGGATAAGCAGCTAAAATAGATGGAAAAAGCGGTATTCCTATAAAAATAAATAATATCCCCTGTATACTACACATTATAACAAAAGTACGATAAAATTTCTTTATTTCTGGTAAAAAGTTCATTACTAAAGCTCCGATTAGAGCCCCGGCAGGAAAGATAGCCTGAGCAAAACCATATAATTTACTATTTACCATTAAAACCTCTTTAAATAGATATGGTAGACCAACCATCATTGTTCCAGCACAAATAAAATTAAGTATAACAGCAATACTGAATAAAGAAAAAATAGTCTTTTCCTGGTAAAGATATTTTATGCCGAATTTCAGATCAGCCAGAAAAGTATTCTCATCTTTACCTGCTTCTGCCTTTTTTAAAGGTGGTATATCAATGAAGAATTCAGATATCGCTGAAAGTATAAAAGAGGTACCATTAATTAAAAAAACAGCACCTATACCAAGAGCTGCAATTAACAAGCCTCCAACTGCTGCCCCTAAAACGTGGGTGAAATTCATACTAAAATGTTCCATCGAATTCGCTCTATGAAGATTTCTATCTCTAACCAGATTAGGAAGAGTAGCAGTAACCGCTGGATTGAAAAAGGCCCCACAAATAGACAGTAATACTGTCACCACTACTAAATGTGGAAAGGCAACAGTTCCAATCATTATAACCCAACTTAAGTAAATCACTAATATGCCTCTGATAAAGTCCATTCCTATTATCAAAAGTTTCCTACTAACTCTATCTGCTAATAAACCAGCAAAAGGTCCAAGCAAAACCCCAGGTAATGTTGATAAAAGCATAATAATACCTGCAGTACTACCACTTCCTGTAAGCTCCAACACAAACCATGTTAAAGCTACAAGATGGATAGCATTTCCTACTCTTGATATCAGTCCACCTGTAAACAATAATAAAAAATCCTTATTTTTAAATATACTATCTTTTACTTCTGTCATAAAAATCAATTCCTCTCCATAATTATTTTTAAAAGTTTAATTTTTATTTTAAGTAAGCTATAAATATGTAAAATGTTTTATATTATACGTATGTATAAGACTATTTAACATAAATATCTAATATTGTAGTAAAAAAATATTATAAAGTTTATCTAACATAATTTTAAATGATTAAATTAACAATGTCAAGAGAAGTATTTACTGAGCAGCTTTAAAGAGTAAAGTTTTTTCGAGTTAATTCGCTTCATAAATACAATATTTTTGTTATAATAGAATAAAAGAACAAAAAATATTTTTCATAGAGGGGCGATTTTTTATGACTAGAGAAAATCAAGTAAAGAAAGTAAGGCTTTTCGAGACTTACTCAAAGTTGTATAGCCGAGATCCAAATGGGATAAAAATCATTATTTATTAATCCAAATAGTTCATATGATACGCCCATTATATGATTCAGGAGTTAAAGTATTAAAGTTATTAAAATCTAGTATAAAATAGATGTCCTCCCCTATGTATTAGAAAGCTTTCGCAACAAAGTGCTAACAGAGTAAGACATCAAATACGTAAATCTCACCAAAATTCAAATAAGATTTACAACCTAGATAATAATAATATATTAAAGGAGAGTGATTTGCAAGAGGTAAGACTTAAATTTTCAAAAACATCAAAGTAAAAAGGATAGTCTTTTTAGCAAAAAAAAATATAGATTGTAAAAAATAACCTTATATAGATATAATAACTATAGGCTTTTACTGTTGAAACTTTTTCAATAAAATTTACTCTTTATAGCGGTTTACTGAGTATTTTGCTTTGTAAACTTTTATTAAACTTGGATTCGCAACTAAAAATGTATAGTCCCGAAGGTTAAGTCAATGAGTTCATTAGTCTTATTAATAATCCCGATTTTTTCTCTAAAAGAAGTTCGACCTTTGTATTTTGGATTATATCAACAAACAGAACCTACCAAAAATAGTACAGACAGTATCGTTTAAATCAATCATAACTCCGCGTGAAAGGCAAAAGCATTTTATTTAATCCTCTGAATTAACTTAATAGAAACTATATAGTCTTTAGAAAGCTAGTGGTTTTACCTAAGATAGTATAAAACAAAAAATGAAGGATAACCCCATTTTTAAAAATGAAATTTATTTCCTTAAATTTTTTCTGCTGCCTTTACTTACATAACCATTAAGGAAAGAGAACATTTAAGCCTCATTTTCTCTATTTTGCTTATTGTATGGTTTTCAAATCCAAATGAAACATTCACACTTGTAAACTATTTGCGCTTTCTACTGAAGTTCTAGTATTATATGTACTATCCCATTTATAGCTCTGGCAGCTACACGGAAAATACACGACGATTTCGCTAAAAACCAATTCTGGTACTTCCTATTACTTGGCATTTTTCTTTACATTGTATTCAAAGCTATAATGTTCAGCAGGACATCTTTTTTTAAAGTATTCCTAACTTTTCCAAATACCATAAGCCATTTCTTTTTATAGATCTGTTTCAGATTATAACACTTAAAGGATTAAATTAAATTTTATAATAAATAAAGTTACTTTTAGATTGTTATTAGGCTCTTTTTGAACATTTTTTTAATTCAATTTAACTTTATTCTTACAAATTTTTATGTCAACCCTAAAAATTCAATCATATTCAAATACGGGACTAATTTAAAATTCATATAACCATAATCTAAGCCAACTAAAATATTACCTTTTTTCTAAATAGCCTGAAAATATTTTTTAATTACTATTCATTGTTACCCCTTAATATTAAAATTAGCACAGAAGGAGATAAAATATCTCCTTCTGGCAAACAAAAAATAACTACCCAATGTTAATCCAACTAAACATTACTTCTTCTGAACTTTTTTCAGAATTTTTACTTTTAATTTCCTTGCTTAACTTTTCTTTATCCATTATTTTCACCTCCTTTCAATATTGGCGAAATAATTCTTTATATATAAGGGGTTGGACCGAGGGCACATAACCCTTGTTTTTTTTACCCCCACCAAAACTGATATTCCCTTTTTATATAGATTCCTAAAAAATAATACTATAGAACTTGACAAAACCAAATTTTGTCTTTAGTGAAAGCCAACCATACCTGAGATCTACCTAATTTCTTGGTATAGAAACATTTTACGACTTCAAAGAAAGAATTCTTAATTTTGGTGTGGGCCAGAGCAGTGTAATATTCATACACTATCAAAATTCCAAACAATATTTGAATGTGTTTTTTGGGGTTTTTTAATTTAGGTGAAAATAAATACTAAAATTTATCATATAAATTATTTTCTTGCATTAATTCTATAATATCAGAGTAGTTTTTATGAATGATATTAAATAACCCATCAAACATAGTTTTATAATACTCACATAAGGGGCTTTTATGATATATATCATTATAGACGGTATAAGTTTCACCTAGGCAACCTCCACCACAAAATTTTCTGTAGATACATTCTGAGCAAAATTCTATATTTTTTAATTTTAAATTGCGTAATTTTTGTATAATAGGATTATTTATTATATCTTTAAGATTTATATTTTTATTTACATTTCCAATTATAAATTCATCAAATTTATCTATTCCATATAAAGAGTCACATGGGAAAGCATTTCCTTCTTGATCAAAAGCAAGTATTTCCACACCAGCCCCACAGGGACTTCTCCTACACACGTATCTATTGTCAGTAAAAATTATGTTTCTTAAAAGCATATAAGAATTAATTAGTAATGGTTTTTTACCATTTTTTCGATTTTTAAGCATTCTTTTAAAAAGTGCTACTTCTTTTTTTGCACATTTTTTATAAAAATATTTATCTTTACACCAATTATTAGCTCGTCCTTGTGGTATAACTGGATTAAATTTAATGTTGTATATACCTTCGGAAACGAAAAAATCGTAAGCTTCACTCATATATTCTGGGTTAGATATAACAGAAATTATCGAAAATAATAAATTCTCTTCTTGAAATATATCTATATTTTGTTTTATTTTTTTAAAACTACCAACTCCATTAGAAAATGACCGATTTGCATTATGCATAGATTCCGGACCATCAATACTTATTCCTACTCTAAAATTATATTTCTGAGTAATCTTGATGGTATTGAGCCACCTGTCCGGAAAAAGTGAGCCACTATTC
>JADQBV010000088.1 GCA_016278415.1 Halanaerobiales bacterium | reverse complement strand
TAATCCTTTATAATTTTATCTTATTAAGCTATACTTGTCAACCAATATATCTTTTAAAATCCCTAATTATAGTTATTGGACCATGACCTGGATAGACTACAGTATCTGCTGGTAATTCTAACAATATTTTAATAGAAGCAAATAATGTATGATGATCAGCCCCTGGGAAGTCTGTACGTCCATATCCATTACAAAATATTGTATCACCACTAAATAATACTCCCTCATCTTTGTTATAAAGAGATATACCTCCAGGAGTATGACCAGGTGTGGCTATAACCCTAAAACTATTATATATATCACCGTCCACTAACAAACGTTCTGCTGGTTCCAATTTAATATCATCGCCTGACATATAAGAAAGATTTTTATTAGGATCTAATAAAAAGGGACTATCTAGTTGATGTATAGAAACTGTTATATCTAATTTATTGCGCAAAAAACTAACTGCTCCAATGTGATCAAAATGACCATGTGTCAAAATTATACCTGATATAATAATATTTTTATCTTGAATGCACTTGTAAATTTTCCCAGCTTCATCACCAGGATCAATAATAAATGAACTATTATCTTCTTCAACAATATAGCAATTTGTTGCACCAGGTCCAACAGGAATTGTACTTATATTCATTCATAAATTCTCCCTTTCAAAAATACTGTCTATTCTTTTGATAATTATATTGGTCTGAAAGTTAATATTTTTTTAGCTTGCTTCTTTTTAACACGAGGTCCTTATAGCAAAATTGTCGGACGTTTTCCACCAACTGAAATGGAGAAGAACCTATATTATTAAAACTCTTTTTTGCTGTCTAATAGTAATGTAACTGGACCATCATTTAAAAGCTCTACTTCCATCATTGCTTGGAACTGACCACTGGAAGTTTTTAAGCCTGTTTCAGCCACTTTTTTTACAAAAGCGTTATAAAGATCTATAGCTTTTTCTGGAGAGGCTGCAGCAAAAAAACTAGGTCTACGACCTTTTCTGCAGTCACCATAGAGAGTAAATTGAGAAACAATTAATAACTCTTTGTTTAAATCAAGAGCAGATAAATTCATTTTCCCATCTTCGTCTTCAAATATTCTTAAATTAATTATTTTATCTATTAAATACTCAATATCAACATTACTATCATTTTTACCTACACCTAAGAAAACAAGTATTCCTGAATTGATTTCTCCGCTAACTTCCTTTTCAACCATTACCTTTGCCTTTTTTACCCTTTGTATAATAGCGCGCATATATCACACCTACTTATTTTATTATAATTTTACAAATGGTTCTTCTCCATAATCCTTGGTTATATTCCTAGATATTTTGAGGCCTAATCGAATATGGTTATACTAAAACCAACCTAGCGCCAGTTAATTAAAGGTACTAATTTGGCAAAGAGCCATGTAGCATTAGGTTGGTTTAGTTCTATCCACTGAAAGAATTCCCGGAATATGATCAATCTTCTTCATTATATCCCGCATATGCTCTAAACTACTTAATTCAAGGGAAAGATCAATTTGTGCACGATTATATTTATTTGTACGTGCAACTACTGAAGATAAATTGACTTCTTCCTCTTTTATTAAAACAGTAATATCATTTAACAAGTCTTTTTTATTAAAGGCTTGAATTGTTAAATTAACCTGATATGATTCATTACGCTCACTATCCCAATTGACGGAAATCAAGCGATCACTTTCGCTTTTAACCAATGCCTTTAGATTTGGACAGTCAGTACGGTGGATAGAAACACCCCTACCACGTGTTATAAATCCCTCTATTTCATCACCAGGAACAGGATTACAACATTTAGCAATTCTAACTAATAAATCCTCAACACCTTTTACCTTTATACCTTTATCTGTTGACCTTTTAGGTGTATGTCTTTTCAGTTCATTAATTCGATTTATCGGTGATTCTTCTTTCTCCTGAACAACCTTTAACCTATTAACAAGTTGCTGAACACCCATCTGGTTATATCCAACCAATTCCAATAGTTCATCGGCATTATTCTTTCCCATTTTTTTAGCTATTCGTTCAAATTCTTCGTTTTTTTCATTTTCTTTTAATTCTATATGTCTTTTTTTAAGCTCACTCTCGATCATTTCTTTACCACGTTTTAAAATTTCATCTCTTTCTTGTTGCTTAAACCAGTGTTTAATTTTGCTCCTAGCCTTTGATGTTTTTACAAATTTCAACCAATCTCGGCTAGGTCCATTACTAACTTTCGAAGTTTGAATTTCAACAATATCGCCATTTTGTAGTCTATAACCAAGTGGTTTTATCTTGCCATTAACCTTAGAACCCACACAACTATGACCTACTTCTGTATGTATATGAAAGGCAAAATCAACAGGAGTAGCATCCTTGGGCATTGAAACAACATCACCTTTCGGCGTAAAAACAAAAACCTCATCTTCAAAGAGATCTATCTTCAATGTCTCCATAAACTCCTGTGGTTCTTGGAGATCTTTCTGCCACTCTAATAATTGTCTTAACCATGATAATTTCTCTTCAAAACTATCATCTTTTGCTTTACCTTCCTTATACCGCCAATGAGCAGCGATACCGTATTCAGCTGTCCGATGCATTTCAGGTGTTCTTATCTGTATTTCTAATGGGTCGCCATTTGGGCCAATTACTGTAGTATGAAGAGATTGATACATATTGGACTTAGGCATCGCAATATAATCCTTAAACCTTCCCGGTATTGGTTTCCAAATTTCATGAACAATACCCAGCACTTCATAAGTTTCTCGTACAGAATCAACTAAAATTCGAATAGCCGTTAAGTCATATATCTCACTAAAATCGACTTCTTTTCTTTTCATCTTCTGATAAATACTGTAAAGATGTTTTGGACGCCCATATATTTCTGCTTCAATATTGGTTTCATTAAATTTATATCCTAAAATCTCAATAGCTTTCTTAATATCCTTTTCTCTTTGTGACCTATTAGCAGTAAGCTTTTTGGCTATTTCATAATACATATCTCTATCAAGAAATCTAAAGGAAAGATCCTCCAATTCCCATTTTAACATAGAAATACCTAAGCGATGTGCTAATGGTGCATATATTTCGATAGTTTCAGTAGCCTTTTCAATTTGTTTTTCCCTACTCAAAAATCGCAAAGTCCTCATATTATGCAAACGATCAGCCAACTTAATTAAAATTACCCTAATATCCTCTGCCATAGCTATAAACATCTTTCGCAGGCTTTCTGCTTGATGTTCTTCTTTTGTCTTAAACTTTAATCTTGTAAGTTTAGTAACTCCATCTACTAAAAGAGCAATTTCTTCACCAAACTCATCTGTAATATCCTGACTGCTTATCTCTGTATCTTCTACAACATCATGTAAAAGAGCACCAGCAATAGAAATTATATCAAGCTCCAATTCAGCTAATATATATGCAACCCCCAGGGGGTGTATAAAAAAGGGCTCACCTGAAATCCTATTCTGCCCCTGATGTGCTTTTTCAGCAAAATCATATGCTTTTTTCACAAGTTCAAGATCTGGATCATCCATATATGTTTTTATCTGTTCTAATAGTTCATCTAGCTCCATAAAATGCCTTTCACTCCTTCAGTAACGCAAACACATTTTCACCTTTTAATTTGTCTCTACCATTCAAGAAAGGAAGTTCTAAGAGAAATCCAATACCCTGTAAGTCTCCACCAAGCTCCTTAATCAACTGTACAGCAGCAGCCACAGTCCCACCTGTAGCCAGCAAATCATCTATTATTAAAACCTTATCTCCTTCTTCTATAGCATCACTATGTATTTCAATCTCATTACTACCATACTCAAGATCATAACTCATAGATATTGTTTTGCCAGGCAATTTACCAGGTTTCCTTATCGGTATAAAGCCCTTACCCATTTCCATAGCCATAGGTGCTCCTATTATAAACCCTCTAGCCTCTATGCCCACTATGTAATCAAAATCATAGTCTTTATAATTGTCTACCATCATATTAATAGCTTCCCTAAAGGCTTCAGGGTCTTTCAATAGTGTTGTAATGTCTTTGAATATAATTCCTTCTTTTGGAAAATCAGGAATATCCCTAATTGTTGTTTTTATATCCATTATTTTACCTCCTGTATATTCATTTCTTCAATTAACATAAATAAATCCCTTGATAGGGCTAAATCAACAAATTGATTAAATTTAGTCATAACTTCAATATTATTATTATAACTGATAGAGCTTGATAAGTCCAGCCTTTCAGTAGGTCCAGGTAACATTTCAATTCTGCAATCATCTAAATCAAGAAGTCCTAACTCTTTAAAAATATTTATACTTCTTTTTATTTTCCCTTGGTTTGCTTTTATCTTTCCTTCACTATTAATAATCTCTTTCAAATTTTCTATAAATAAATTTTCACTAGATAAAGCCTTTATATACAAATATACTTGCCTTAGATATTTATCAGAAGGCAAATTTCTTCTCATTATTTGTTTATTTATTCTATGCTGTTTTTCTGAATAAAGTAAGTGAATAGTCCTATTTTCAAGATTATTTCTACTAAAAAACTTAACTACATCTTTCATTTCCGTAATAGAAAATGGTAAAGACCAAAAAATAATATCATCAACATTTGAATCATGCAATTGATCTTCTTCTATCTCTATAAGTCCTCTGACCATAGAAATCGTAAAAAAAATAATACCTTTATCTAAATTTATAAACCTATTAAAGTTTTCTATACTATCTGCCAGAATAAAATTATTATTTTTAAATTTTTTAAGGACTTCATTATATAACTTCAAATTATTTATATATATAGCTATCTTATGGTCTAGACACAAAAGTTGTTCAATATAGCCATAGAAATCCTGACAACCCCTCTTATCTGCTATTGTACACCCATTATGGTGGAAATAAACAGGAAAATATCCGCATTGACTACGAATATTGTAATCTTTAAGAGATAGCTGTACTTTTTTATTCCCCTGCCATTCATTTAGATCAAGTTGAAAAGCAATATCCAATTCATTGTTTTTAAAATCCTTAACTCTATCACCAAAACCAAATCCAATGCCATCCAGTCCATCACTTAAGGAAAATTTCAAGTGATTTTTATTTTTTCCTACTGTATATGCATTGTTGATTTTTGTATTATTTAATATAAAGTTAGGTCTTGAGTTTCCCATTCCATATGGCTCTAACAAACTCAATTGTTGATAAAAATCCATTGTGATTTCATCTTGATTTAGTAGGGCATCTACCCTTAATGA
The DNA here is from genome assembly GCA_016278415.1 of Halanaerobiales bacterium. The sequence goes on along the minus strand of JADQBV010000088.1, from coordinate 3,813 downwards.
TGGAATCAAATCTTCATTAGTCAAACAAGCATCTAAAATAGAATTAAAAGCATTTCTAAAGCTAGATAAATTTGCAGGGTCTATACTCAAACCTGCAGCCATTTTATGACCACCAAACCCATCAAGGTAGTTAGAGCATTCACTAAGGGCTTGATGTATATCCAAACCACTAATACTACGACAGGATCCCTTGCCCACTCCTTTATCTATTGCAATCAATATTGTTGGACGATAATATTCCTCTACCAATCTGGAAGCAACAATACCTATTACACCATTATGCCAGTTCTCAGAGGCTAATATGATTGCCTTTTCCGTTTCTAAATCAATCTGGTTCTCTACCATTTCGTTGGCTTCATCAAGGGTTTTTTGCTCTAAGTCTTGTCTCTCTTTATTAATTCTTCTTAAGTCACTAACTATATTCTCAGCCCTGTTTGTATCGTTAGTAGTTAACAATTCAATACAAGTAGCAGGATCACTAACCCTTCCAGCAGCATTCAAGTGGGGTGCTATTATGTATCCAATATGTCCTGTAGTAATTTCTTTTTCATTCAAACCTACTTGATTTATCAGATTCTTAAGGCCTATATTTTCAGTATTATTAATTATTTCTAGGCCTTTTCTTACCATAATTCTATTTTCATCAGTTAATGTAACTATATCAGCAACAGTACCTAGTGTGACTATATCTAATAAATCTATTAATTGTTGAGAAATAAATTGCTTATTTTTGTGATATTCTAAGGCCTGACACAATTTAAAAGCAACACCAACACCTGCCAAATATTTGAAAGGATACTTATCACCCCGGCGATGTGGATCTATAACAGCAATAGCCTGTGGAATAGTATCAGACGGTTGGTGATGATCTGTAATAATAAGATCAATGCCCTTACTATTAGCGTATTCAGCCTCATCAATTGCAGTAATCCCACAATCAACAGTAATTAAAAGATCATACTTTTCATCGGCAAATTTTGCGATTGCCTCTTTATTTAAACCATAACCCTCTTTTTGCCTATTAGGCAGGTAAAAATCAAGATTATAGTCAAAACTTTCTTTAAAATACCTATATAGAAGTGTGGTAGAAGTAATTCCATCAACATCATAATCACCAAAAACAATAATTTTTTCATCATTTTTAATAGCCATAACTATTCTAGAAACTGCCTCTGTCATGTCTGTTAAAAGATAAGGATCATTCAAATCATCCAGTGTCCCGTAGAGGAATGAGTTAATATCTTTTTCCTCATTATATCCCCTTTTACTCAATATCTTTAAAAGAACAGGGGACAAGCCCTTAATCTTATTATTTATAGTATTATTTTTTATAAGCCACTTTTTCTGCATTATATATCACCACTGTAATTATTCAAGATATCTACTCTAAATCCTGCTAAAACGACATAAAAATATATTGTTAAAAAACATTATCTCATTAAAAAAGCTCCTATTGAAAGGAACTTTTAGTAATCTAATAATATCCGTGGTATATGTTTTTACTAATATATTGATTCCTTAAAAAGTTTTCAATTGCCTTATCAAAATACTTCTATGTTTTTAAATCAAAAACAAATACTTATATCGTATATTTATCTTCAATATCTTCTGTGTCCCCATCCTTACTATCTTTATTTGAATCCTCTAATAATATATCGTTACCTTTTAATTCCAAATTTTCTTCACTTAATTCCTCTATTTCTTCATGTAATTGTTCTATTTCCTCTTCTAGTTCCTGCTTATCTTTCTTCAAATTTTTAATCTTTTTACCCATCTTTAACTGGGTAAATGATGTAACTACACCCATTACTAGAGAGCCAAAGACAATTGAACCTAATATAACAAATGCCAAAGAAACCTCATCCTGCCATTGGAATATTTTGATTGTTACTGCACTGGCATTCTGTATTGCAAAGACAGCAACAACTAAAGCAAATAATAGAACTAATATTATTTTTTTTTGCATTATTTCTCACCCCTTAAGTACTTTTCGATTTTGTCTAAAAACACAGCCATCTCATTTTTGGTACCGATGGAAACCCTTAGATAATCATCAATTCCTTTTTGTTTAAAATATCTAACGAGAATTCCTTCTTCCTTTAACCATTTAAAAATATCCTCGGCAAAATTGTCAGGATGGTTTATAAAGAGGAAGTTTGACTTAGAAGGCAGAACATTGAAACCCAATGATTCTAATCTCTTTGCAGTACTTTCTCGTGTTTGAATTACTTTTTCTTTCATGGACAAAAAGTATTCATCATCATCTAAGGATTTAATTGCAGCAATCTGCGCTAAACGGTCTATAGTATAAGAATTAAAAGAATTTTTTACCCTATTTAGTCCCTCAATTAATAACTCATCACCAAAAGCAAACCCTACACGCATACCTGCCAGGGCACGTGATTTTGAAAGTGTTTGAACAACTAATAGGTTTGGATAATCATCTATTAGATTAATTGATGATTCCCCTCCAAAATCTATATATGCTTCATCAATAATGACAACTGACTCTTTATTGTATTTAAGCACTTCTTCTATTTTCTTTAATGTTAGACATATCCCGGTAGGGGCATTAGGGTTGGGAATTATGACTCCTCCATTATCCATATTAAATCCAGATAAATTAATTGCAAAATCCTCATTCATCGATATAGTTTTGTACTCTATATTAAACAAATTACAGTAAACAGGATAAAAACTATATGTAATTTCCGGGAATAAAATAGCCTGTCCAGGGTTAAAAAATGCCATAAAACTAAAAGCCAAGACTTCATCAGAACCATTACCAATAAAAATCTGTCTTTTCTCAATATTATGATATTCAGCAAGTTTTTCCCGCAAATCGAAACATTCTGGATCAGGATATAGACGTAAATCCTTTAAAGTAAAATTATTTAAAGCATCCAAAACTTTCGGTGACGGTGAATATGGATTTTCATTTGTATTCAATTTAATATATTTACGATCCTGTGGTTGTTCGCCTGGTACATAAGGCTCTAAACCTTTCGTTAAATTACTCCAGTAATTCATATTAACCTCCTTAAAGTTCAATACTTAAAATCTACCAGATCGAAATATAGATATTACCAGCCAAATACCCATTACTCCAGCAATACTATAGCCTAGAAAACCTAATAAGGGAATCCCATAAACAATAGGATTCATGTCAGTCTGCAGTATCATTGAAGAACCAATAATTATGGCTGAAATAATTAGACTAATAGATAATCTATTTGATACGATATCAATTTTATTTGTTATTTGCTCAAGGTTTATATGCTTAAATCGAATGGTAAATTCATCATTAATAATTTCATTTAAGAGTGTATTGAATTTAGATGGTAATCCTTTTGTAGTACTACGAAAACTCCATAATTTATCAGCCAATTTATCCAGTAGATACCCTGGTTCTAATTTACTTAGAATGAGTTCTTTTGTAAAATCACTTGCAGTCTCAACTAGATTAAATGAAGGGTCCAACAAAAACCCTACACCTTCATTTACACCTATAGCCCTAAATAATAGAAAAAATTCTTCAGGCATTCTAATATGAAAATTATACAAAACTCGTTCAATATCATCAATAACCATCATAAAATCAAGACTAGCCAAATCAATACCGTAATATCGATTCATTAAATCCTGTATTTCAAGTTTAAACTTCCTTTGGTTTATTTCCTCGTCAAAATTACCAATTTCCAATAAAAGATCAGTTATAATATTTATATCTTGATGTAATAAAGCAATAAAGAGCATACTCATTTTGCTCTTGTCCTCTTCAGTTAATTGCCCCATTAAACCAAAATCAATATA
>JADQBV010000453.1 GCA_016278415.1 Halanaerobiales bacterium | reverse complement strand
GAGTAACTGGGGTTTAGACTTTTTCATGAATGAAGTAATAGCAAAATTGTCGGACGTTTATACCGGGAGGCTAATATTTTTAACCCTATATAATAGATTATATCTTTTAGCTGGAAATCCTTTAGGAAGTTGATGGAAGTTTCTATTTGCAGGTATTATTGAATAATGATAGAATTATAATAATAATGGAAAAATAGCGGACCCAGGGTAGGAGAAGTTGAAATGAATAGATTATGGAAAAATAAAATTGTAGATATATACATTACAAAAGAGGTTCTGGTTCCTTATATTACCGGTGTAGCTATAATAACAGTAATTGGACTGAGTAATTTTTTGTTTCAACTTACTGATTTAATTATAAATAAGAATATAGCTATGCCAATTGTAATGAAACTCTTATTATATCAATTACCAGATATTATAGTACAGACATTCCCCATTGCAGTTTTGTTTGCAACTATCTCTGGTATGTCGAGGCTTAATAGGGAGAATGAATTTACAGCACTTAGATTAGGTGGCATTAGTATATATAGGCTTATACTTCCATTGGTTATTCTGGGTTTATTAATAAGCTCCCTGACGTTTTTCATAAATGAGGAAGTTGTACCCTGGACTAATCATGAAGCCCAAAATATCATTCGTGTCAATATATTAAAACAAGCCAAGCCAGATGTAGAAGATAATGTTTTCTTCAAAGGACCAGAGGGAAGGCTCTTTTATGTGAGTAAATATGACCAGGTAAGAAATGCTTTGGAGAAGGTGGTTGTATATGAATTACCTAAAGGTGATGATGAATACCCTGAAATTATAACTGCCCAATCTGGCAAGATTTTAGGGATAGGTGATGATCAAGGGAGCAAGTGGCGCCTAGAAGGCGGTATTATTCATCGATATACCAATCAAGGGAAACTTCATCAGGCAGTTATGTTTGATTCTATGGAATATGAGATTACCAATGAAATAGATAATTTTTTTGGAGAACAAAGGACAACTTCTGAGATGAATAGAGAGAGTCTGAAGAAAAATATTGATCTTTTCCAGAGAAGTGGGATTAAGGTCAACGATCTTTTAATAGATTATCACTTAAAATTGACTATGCCACTATCAGCTTTAATATTTATTTTAATTGGTACTCCACTTAGCCTAAGCAGCAAGGACAGTCGTTCATCCAGTATGATATTGACTATTATAATTGTTTTCGCCTATTATTTAGTCTTATCCCTTTCTCGGTCATTTGGTAAAAATGGAGCAGTGCCTCCATTATTAGCTGCCTGGATCCCAAATATGTTTTTTGGACTTATTGGAATAGCTTTATTAATTTGGCGAGAAAAATGGCAGAATTGGGCTGCTAGATTTATTCCCTTTTTGGGATTAGTAGTATTCCTGATCTTTTTAATAAATCCGGCTAATACAGTAAAAGCAGATACATTGAATGTATATAACGCTGAACAATTAAGTTATAACCAAGAAAAGGGGAAATATGAATTGAGTGGTGATATTGTTGGTCAATATACTCATTATCATATTTTTGCTGATACAGTTACTATAAAAATGGAGGATGGCAGTGAAAAGGAATATCCTGAGGTAGAAGAGATAAATATGCAGAAGAGTAAATTTACTGGTTGTGATTTAGATAAACCACACTATTATTTTGATGCCAGTGAAGTAATTATATATCCGGGAGACCATCTGATAGCAAAACATGCTACTTTTCGTGAATTAAATGGGAAATTACCTTTGTTTTATTGGCCATATCTATATATATCATTAAAGGACGAGGACCAACGTTTAGTACCTGAAATTGGTTATAGCAATAGTCGTGGTTGGTTTTTGAGGACTACTTACTATTATTTGTATAAAGACAGTTTGCCTGGAGAATTATATATGGATTATTATACAAGGTCCGGATTTGCAGGGGGATTTAAACAGTATGTCTTCCATGAAAGTGATTTAGAGGCATTTTTTTATTTATATGGCCAGCAAAATAAAACTAAGATTCCTGGTTTATTTAATTGGCAAGCAGAGATTGATATTGATAATGAGAAAACAGCATGGAAGACAGATACTAATATTAGGTATACGGATTATGATCAATATAGTTATTTGAGTGGAAGGATAGATCTGGATAATTATGCTGACACCTGGTCTTTAAATATTGATTCGAACTTTACTAGTAAAGATTACTTCTCATCAGATAAAAATGACAATAAAGATATTGATTTTGATTTGACCTTTAAAAAAGAATTTAAATACAATTGGAACTATCATCTAGATTTATATAGGGATTATAGATATAATAATGAGGATGGCTTAAAACAAAGGTGGGGTGGTAAAACCTACCTAGCCAGGGATATTGGTGACCTAGATTATAGAATAACATATGAAAGAAGGGCACCTTCTTATACTGAAGAGGATGAAGAGGAAGACAAAGTAACATATTATCGTTGGCCAGAATTAGAATTGAACTATTCCCCAATGGGAGCATTTGCTTATAATTTCCAGGTGGGAAGTTATTATGAAGATACATCAAAGATTGAGGGTTTAAGGGGTCATGGTAAAATTATTTACAATAAGAGTTGGAGACTGACTGATAAGATAAGGTTTACTACTAACCATGATCTAATCGGAAGGGTATATAAGGTATCAGATGATGGATCAGACTATAATTATTCTACTGCTATGACTGAAACTGTCTATGGATTACCATATCAAGTCTCTTATAATAATACTAATACACTTAGGATGTCTGTACTTCCAGGTCTAACCTGGACTAATAAATATAGCTATAGTGAATATCTTGGTCAAAGTCCTTTTACTTTTGATAATACTCGAGATAAAGAGATTATAAATACCAATCTTAATTATACTAAGCTTGGCCTACGTGTGGCTCTTGCTACCGCTTATGATATTTATAATCAATCATATTCCCCGATTACAACAACAAGCAGATGGCGGATTAAAAAGGATTGGTCTTTAAATATGGGTACTTCATATAATATAGAGACAAATACCTTTGGTGATCTATATATAACTAATAAATATAAAAATGATATTTGGCAGGTTAATAATGGATTAAGATATGATATTAATAACAGTCTTGTCAAGAAAATAGATAATAAAGTTGTTTATGACTATAATGATGAGTGGCATATAGAGTTTAATAATATCTATGATAATCAGGACAAGAACTTTGATACAGCTAATATAGCCTTGAAAAAAGTGTTCCATTGTAGGTCAATAACTTTTAGTTATGATTATGTGAAACAGGAATATTCCCTTGAATATAATATTAATCTATTCCCCGATCAGAAAATAAAACTGGGTAGTAGTGAAGAGGACTCATTTATGTTTGATGTTGGGATAGATGAATTGATTAAAGAGGAAGGCTAGCTGCATTAATTAATTCTAAGCCAGGTTGTTATGGCATGACGGCCTCGATGGCCTAATATCTAAATTAACATTGCGTAACTAAAAAGAAAATTTAGATGAATCTTCATTCCACAGTAAAAAGCTAAACCCCAGCTTCTCTTCCAGGATATGAATAACAAAATAAACTCATTTCGCTACGCTACATTCAGACAGGATTTTGTTACCCATTCATATCCTTCCATGCGATGCTGGAGCTTTTTGAATGTTCATTCAGAAAATGGTTAACCTGACTAAAAGGTTATAATAGGATTGTTAGGTATCTTGATAAAGGAGGATTTTTATGAAGAGGGTATTAATAGTTGGATTTATAATGGTATTAGTGTTTAGCGGGCTTCTTAATGCCGATGGAGTTAAAGCGGCTGAAAGTACGGTTGACAACGGCGCTGAGGTGGTGGATTCTAATACATCGGTTGAAGGGGATGACCAGGCGGAGGAAGAGACTTTGGTTATTAAAACAGGTCATTTGAATAGTACTGATGGTAGGATAGAGGGGACTAATGGTATGACCCTTGTAAAGGGTGATGTAGAGATTAATGCTGAACAGCTTATTTATTATGAGGATGAAAAAAGGGCTGAAATCGAGGGCGATGTTCTACTGATACATGATAAGGGTGAAATATCCAGTGAGATAATGGAAGCCTGGATTAATGAGGATAGATATGTTTTCAGAAATAATGTTAGAATGTTACAGAATTTGGATGATGGGGAGTTTAGTCTGAAAAGTCCTTATCTGGAGTTAATGAAAGAGGATAACTCCTTTACAGCAAATCAAGGGGTTGTTATTGAATATAATGGACGGATATTAAAGGGTGAAGAGGTATTATATAATGATCAAGAGCAAACCCTGGAATTAATTGCTAATGTACACATTGAAGAAGATAATGGAGATTGGGTCAGGAGTGAAAGGGCCTTGTTCTACCTGGAGACAGAGGAGTTTACTGCTGAAGGTAGTGTTGAGCTAGAGCTAGATATTACAAGCAATTAACAGTATATCCAGATATTGCATGCTGGATAACGTTTACAACTGCTTCCATCGAATGGTATAATAGTCTCCGGATGGGAGTGAATGACATATGTTTCTCTTTAAAACAAATTTTAGAAAAGACATAATTATACTTATAATAGCCTCCATCTTGCTGGGATCTGGCCTAGTATATGTTGGGGGTTATTTGACGGATAATTATTTTATGAATATGGTTAGTGGAATAATAGGTGATTATGGTGAATATGATATGTTATTTACTATCTCAAGTGATCAGGAAGAGATAGCCATTAATCAAATTAAAAAGATTGCTTCTGAAACATTACCAGGTTCAAGGTTTAAGACAGGGCCTAAAGTTGCCGGAAGTAGTAATTATCTACTTAAAATACCAGAGGAATTTAAAAATGAAGAGATCTATGTCAATTTGGGTAAATATTTTTCGGATATTCCTGGTTTGATGAGCAAGACAATTATGACTGAACCACGCTTATCTGTCAGGGGATTCCGGGGAAATACTCGCTCCTTTATTAGACCTCTGATTGAAAAGATAGAGGGTATCTACTTTCTATATCCTACAAGCGATGGTTTGGATATAATCGTTGAGAAACCTGAGTTGCTACCAGAAGTCAAGAAGAAGATTTCAACTGTATTGGACAATTATAGCATGTTAGAGATTAGATATCCTTTGAACCAACATCCAGAGGATCTTTCTGGAAAGCAAAGTGATGTAATTGACTTAATAAAGAATGATACTAAAAATGTTATTAATGTAACCGACAATAGCGATTCTGAGAGGGTATCACTGCTAACCAGTCTAAAACAGATGAAGACATTTCTTTTATCCTATGCTAGTAAGGTTATTGTAAATGATATAGCTAACAGTCAGGATATATTAATAGGAAGTAGATTAATAGCCAGGACTGCAGAGGGTGCTTATTTAGAGTTAAAAGTAATTGACAATCAGGATAACCGTGTTACTACTATTATACAGCAGGGCGATATGGAAAATGGGTTTTTAAAAAACGTAGAGGTCTTTACTACTGATGCAAAGGGGAATCAGGGTGATAAGTTGGGGAATGGTATAATTAATAATCCTCGTCATGATTTAGCAGTAACCCTGGACAGTTTGAATGAAATAACTCCTAGCCTGAATGGTTTTATAGAGCAGAGTGAACAATTGATAGAGTTTAGTGATAATATAGGTGATAACCTGGCAGATGTTAATAAGGGTTTAGGACAATTGGCAAAGACCAGTGAAAACCTTAGTAGTTCTCTCTCAGAGTGGCAGGAACAGGGTTTATCTACTTTTCTAGGAGAATTATTGGGTATTCTTGATGATATAAAAATAAACGCTGGGGATATATCTGATATTCAAAAGGACTTGATTAAGACTAGTAATAGTCTACGAGAAGGTGCTGGATTGATTGAGGAAAAGCTAATATATGTTCCTCGTAATAATAGTATCTATAAACAGCTCTTTGATTTAAAGGATCTTTTTCTTCAATTATCTTCTGGCCTTGATAATAATTATGACTTAGTTTCGGAAAGACTACAGGAGATGGATCCGGTTATTAGTTCTATAGATAGCTGGCAGGAGAAAATCAATTCATTATTAAAGGTAGAAAAGACATTAAATAATGGTGCAGATTGGGAAAATGTAGACTCTATTATCGCTGAAATAGATCAAACTGCCACTGCCCTTGATACAGATCAACTACAGGAGAGTCTTAGCTCTGTTCAAGATATACTAATTGAGCTTAAGACTACACAGCTACCTGTGGTGCTTGACCAGTTATCATATATTCAAAACTCTTTACCTGATTTAAAAGAACAAGAGATTGTAGAGACCCTTAATCTGATCGATAGTTATATTGCAGGAGAAGTTATACCAGGGGATCAGATACAGCTTTTAATTGAAGGTAATTATAACAATAAGCAGGTTGTGGATAAAGCCAAAACAGTAATCCAAAACCCAGCAGTCACTTATATGGAAATGGATAGTGGTCTTTTACAACCAAATCCACGTGGTGAAATATTCAATATTTTAAGCCAGGTAAAAGCAGTAATTTCTATGATAATTGCCTTTATCTTTACAGTATTTATTATGATAATGGATCAGTCCTTGATTATAAGTGTTTTGAAATTGAATAACGGACATGGGTATCTATATGGCTTTTTCAGTGGTGGCTTTATTTTCAGCATAATTTGTTTAATTAGCCAACTCCAGTTTCCCTACCTTAATTTACAGATAGAATTTATAATTGGTGGTATCTTAGGTATATTAATTACTATGCTATCTGCGATGTTAAACCCTGTAAATCGTGAAGAATGGGAAGCAGGCGTAGCCCTGGGCTTTTCCCCAGCAGAGATTATGCATGAAATCATTATTCCATCAGGGAAACCTGGTTTATTATACCTTCTGAACTATCCTAAAATGATATTTAGAAGGAAATAGGACGACATACTGTGAACGCTGTTTAGTCAAGTAGGGGAGGCTATAAATGCTAAAAATAAATAATTTGAAAAAAAGCTATGACAGTGATATAGTATTAAGTGGAATAGACTTCGAATTAAATCCTGGTGAGATTGTTGCTGTAATGGGACCTAGCGGTTGTGGGAAATCTACCTTTATACGTACTATTAATCGTCTGGTCGAACCTGATTCAGGAGAAATTTTTTTCAAAAATACTCCCATTCACAATATGAAGTTGCGTGATATGGAAGCAGTTAGACAAAATATCGGCTTTGTTTTTCAACATTTCAATTTAATTGCCCGTTTGAGTATTAAACAAAATGTTGCTTTGGGATTGATAAAAAAGGGTTATTCTATTGATGAAGCATATCAGAAGGCTATATTAGCCCTTGAAGATGTAGGCTTAGCAGAGATGGCTGACTATGGTGTTAATAAGTTGAGTGGTGGTGAAAAACAAAGGGTAGGTATTGCTAGAGCATTGGTTTTGGAGCCAGATTTGATTTTATTAGATGAACCCACTGCCTCTCTTGATCCGATATTGGTTAGAGACGTATTAGATGTATTGGAGAATATAGCTAAGAAAAGAAAAGATACATCTATTATTATCGTAACACATGAGGTGACTTTCGCTCGTAGAGTGGCAGATAAAATATATTTTATGGATCAAGGAAAGTTTATTGAAAGCGGAGAACCGAATCAAGTTTTGAATAATCCTAGATCATGGATAGGTAAAAAGTATAAGAATATTATAAATTATAATTAAAAAACTAATAAAATGCAGGAATTTGCCATATCGATATTGAATTAGAATATAGTTGAATAGGAAGGAGGCTGGGAATGTCAGATAAGCAGATAATGCAAAAAACAATTTCCACTTCGATAGACTACTCAGGTATTGCACTTCATACAGGAAATAATGTAAAGCTTAGATGCCTTCCTGCTGAAGCTAATAGTGGTGTTGTCTTCCGAAGGGTTGATCTAGATGGAAGGCCGGAGATAAAAGCAGAGCCACATAATGTTGTATCAACTAAAAGATGTACAAGTATAGGACTCTCAGAAGATAGTCAAACTGCTATTCATACAATAGAGCATTTGATGGCAGCTATATGGGCATCTGATATAGATAATATAATTATTGAACTTGATAACGCTGAAACCCCTGTGGGGGATGGGAGTGCGTTACCATTTATTAAATTAATAGAAGAGGCTGGGATAGTAGAGTTGAAAACGCCTCGTGTAGTAAAAAAAATAAAAAAACCGCTTAATGCTAAAAAAGATGATATGTATCTTGTTGTTCTACCATATGATGGTTTTAAGATTAGTTATACACTAGTATATGATCATCCTGTAATCGGAACACAATTTTACGAGTATGATAAAGATAGTAATAAATTTATAGAAGAAATAGCCCCTGCTCGAACATTTGGTTTTGAGAAAGAAGTTGAAGCCCTGCATAGGAGGGGTCTAGCCCTTGGTGGGAGTCTAGAAAATGCCATCCTGGTTGCTGATGATAAAACAGTTAATCCTTTACGTTTTTCCGATGAATTTGTAAGACATAAGATACTGGATATAACTGGTGATATGTTTTTGAATGGCTATATTTCAGGACATATTATTGCTGTGCGATCAGGTCATTACCTACATGTTGAACTTGCAAAAAAAATATCTAATAAATGAAGAAAATGAATTCAGGAGGTAGAAGCATAAGATGATGTATATAAACGAGATTCAAAACTTACTACCACATCGGTATCCTTTTCTACTGGTAGATAGAATTGAAGAAGTCGAAGAAGGAAAGAGAATAGTAGGATTAAAAAATGTTACTATGAATGAGGAGTTTTTTCAAGGTCACTATCCAGGTCACCCAATAATGCCAGGGGTTTTAATTGTAGAATCTATGGCTCAAGTGGGGGGATTTTTAATGATGCAGGATTTGGATGACGCTGAAGAGAAACTGCCATTCTTTGCAGGTATAGATAAGGCTAGATTTCGCCGTCCTGTAGTTCCTGGAGATCAATTAAGAATAGTTGCTGAAATGATAAAGTCCAGGGGAAGTATTGCAAAAATAAGGGCTAAAGCTTATGTTGGTGAAGAGGTTGCAGCAGAAGCAGAGTTAATGTTTGCACTTCAGGATAAGTAGTACTAGTCGGTATAGAATAAAATAATAGCAATATATCAGCTATGCTTATAGTTTAGACGAAGAAGGGGGAGGAAGGGTTTGAAAGTTAAACAAGAAGGAAAAGTGCTTCATATGGCTAAAGTCCATCCCACTGCGATAATAAATGCAGGTGCAAAACTGGGGACAAATGTTGAAATAGGGCCATATAGTATTATTGGTGAAAATGTCCAAATAGGTACAGGTACCGTTATTGGTCCACATGTTGTTGTCGATGGATGGACAAAAAT
>JADQBV010000427.1 GCA_016278415.1 Halanaerobiales bacterium | reverse complement strand
AATATGTTATTGCACGATACATAGCTCCAGTATCAAGATAGCTGAAGCTCAATTTTTTAGCCAATAATTTAGATACTGTACTTTTACCAGCACCCGCTGGTCCATCTACTGCTATGACAATTCCTATATAGACCACCTTCTCCTTTACCTACAGGTATTACTAGTTATTCTTTATTTCAGCATAAGACGCTGAAAGTAAAACTCTCTTATTATTTATTATTCTATATTATGTTACTGAATTCCTCTTTTAATTTCATATTTTCTCTTTATTTTTTAAAAATCGCAGAATGTGGGGACATTATCAGAACAGTCTTAGATTTACAACTTCCTTAATTATTATGACCATTTTATCATCTATTATCAGTTTGCTTAGCACTTATAAAATTTTCAATTAAATTCATTCCTACTTCTGTCATAATGGATTCGGGGTGAAATTGTAAGCCGTATATCGGATATTTTTTGTGTTTTAAAGCCATTATTTCCTTTTCTTCACTTTCCGCTAAGATAATTAAGTCATTGGGAAAGGATTCACGCTCAACGATTAATGAATGATATCTTGTTGCTGTACAGGGACTCACAACTTTTCTCATTATAGAATCATCCTCTTGTGTAAGATATATTTTAGATACCTTACCGTGCTGCGGTTTCTCTGCCTTTATTATTTTTCCTCCAAAGACCTCCGCAATACATTGATGTCCTAAACAGACTCCTAAAATAGGTATTTTCCCTTTAAATTCATCGATTACCTCACGAGAAATCCCTGCATCTTCTGGACGTCCTGGACCAGGGGAAATTACAATATGATCAGGGTCCAATTCTCTAATTTTATCTATAGCAATTTTATCATTTCTATAAACAAGTACCTCTGCAAGATGTGAAAGGTATTGGTAAAGATTATAGGTAAAGGAATCATAATTATCTATAACTAAGATCATAGCTACCATCCTTTCTTATTATCTTTAAGGACTGAAATAAGGCCCTAGCTTTATTTATGGTCTCTTCGTATTCCTTTTCTGGGTCTGAATCAGCAACAATCCCTGCACCTGCTTGTATATATAATTTATCATTCAATTGATATATAGTTCTAATAGTAATACAGGTGTCAAAATTCCCCTTTAGATCAATATAACCAACTGCCCCTGCGTAAATTCCACGGGCTTCTTTTTCAAGTTGATCAATTATCTCCATGGCCCTAATTTTAGGTGCTCCTGATACCGTTCCAGCTGGAAAGACAGCTTTTAATACGTCAAGGCTATTAACACCTTCGGCTAATTCCCCTTCAACCTCAGATACAATGTGCATTACTCTCGAAAACAGCTCAATACCCATTAGTTCAGTAACCTCTACGCTTCCAATTTTACAAACACGACCAAGATCATTACGTCCTAGGTCTACTAACATTATGTGCTCAGCCTTTTCTTTTTCATCATTTAATAGTTCAGTTCTTAAATTTAAATCAGCCTTTTTTGTCTTACCCCTGGGTCTTGTACCTGCTAAAGGTCGTGTAATTACTTTTTTGTCTTCAACCTTCACTAATACCTCAGGCGAAGATCCTATTACTTTTATCTTAGGGAAATTAAGGTAGAATAGATATGGAGAAGGATTAACCATTCTCAATGCCCTATATAACTTAAAGGGAGGTATATTTGATTTAATTGAAAACTTTTGTGATAGAACAATCTGAAAAGCATCCCCTTCTTCAATAAAGTCCTTTCCCTTTTCAACCATATTAATAAATTCTTCCCTGCTAGTATTTGAAACAAAGTCACCTTCTGTCATTAGATTAGATTCAAGTAATTCATTTATACCATTTAATGATAAATTTTTTATTTTATTAACTAGGTAATTAATTTTATCTTTATATTCTTTATATAACTTAATTTTTTCTGACTTAGATATTTTATCATCAATTTTTAAATTTGCTATAACCCTTATAATATGGCTTTTATGATCAATAGCAATAATAATGCCAGAATAAACAAGGGTAGTCATGGGTATATCAGTTTTCTTAATTTCTTTTCCTGGTATATTATGATATATGGACTCCCATTTAGATATCATTTCATAAGCAAAATACCCAACAAATCCCCCAGAAAATGGAGGGAGATCCTCTACTTCTAAAACATTTAAATCCTTAATATATTCATTCATATAATCAATTAATTCTTGATCAAGCATAAATTCCTCAACTATTTCACCATTATCATTTAATTCTTTGATTTGTAAATAATCTTCTTCCTGATTAACAACAATTTCTGGATATAAACCTATAAATGAATATCTACCTTGATCTGCACTCTCCAACAAATAACTATAATTATCATTCAAACATAGCTGGCTATATATACTAATTGGTGTTAATATATCACCAGCAATCTCGTCATATAATGGAATAATGTTATACTCATCACTATATTCCATAAACTCATCTAAACTCAACATATCTATTCTCCTCTCATTTTACTGCCCTAAAAAACAAAAAAACCGGGATACATACCCAGTTTATATCATAGTATAGTGTTTGTTTGAGATTGATAATTTTTTTACTAATTATTAAAAGCAAAAAGAGCTATAGCTGTATAAATAAACAGCGGGATTTCCTAAGCCTTTAAATCACCTTTAATAATTTTACAACTCATCTCAACTAAACTCATCTCTACTAAACTCGGGCTAAATAATTAATCTTACTATATATTATATAAACTATTTAAGAAATGTCAATAGTTAATATAAATAATTATATAATTTTTCCATTATTTCAGTGGCTTTACCTTCAAGAAATAAATCGCTTATATCCTCTGTATAAAGAGAAGGTTTAATATTAATTTCCACAATATCGGCCCCATTTCGCTTTGCTATATAGGGAATATGGGCTGCCGGTTGTACCTCTCCAGTAGTACCAATAATTATCAATAAATCACACACTTCTGCTTCATTAAAAGACATAGTACGAGCAGGTTCAGGGATAGGTTCACCAAAAAAAATATAATCTGGTTTTAATATCCCGCCACATTTATTACAATATGGGGGTATGTTTTCTAAAAGTTCTTTTTTAAATTCAGTCTTGCTTTTGCAATCTATGCAAATCAGATTTCTTGAATTACCGTGAAACTCATATATATTTTTACTCCCTGCTTGATGATGTAGGGAATCTATATTTTGTGTAATTATCCCCTGGATAAAATTACATTCTTCCATCTTGGCCAGTATTTGATGAGCACGGTTAGGTTTGCTCTTATTAAAAAATTTATAGAAAACCTGATAATTTAAGTTCCAGGATTGCTCTGGGTTTTCTTTAAAATAATTAATATCCAGGAAGATTGGGTCATATTTTTCCCATAGACCATCCTCTCCTCTAAATGATGGTATTCCACTTTCAACAGAAATACCAGCACCTGTAAAAGCAAAAGCCCTCTTAGATTCCTTAATTAACTTTGCTGCTGCTTGAATATCATTCTTTATCATTAAGAAATAATCTCCTTCAGTAAATCAGGAAATTCTGGAAAAGAGGTATTTATAGCCTCACTGTTTTCAATAGTAATAGGTAATTTACTGACTAATCCAGCTATAGCAAAAGACATTGCAATACGATGATCATATAGGCAATCGATGACAGCTTCACCATCTAGTTTAACTGGGCCATTAATTATCATCCCATCGTGTAATTCCTCTATGCTAACACCTAATTGTTTTAAACCAGCACAGGTAGTTTTTATTCGGTCACTTTCCTTAACTCTTAATTCTTCAGCATCTCGTATAATTGTCTTACCCTCAGCTTGTGTACTCAGTATAGCCAGTAGTGGGATTTCATCTATTAAAGCGGGAATAATATCGCCTTCAATAGAAACTGCCTTTAAATCACTACTAGACACCTTTATATCAGCCATTGGCTCTCCACCAGTATCTCGTCTATTAAATATTTCTATATTAGCACCCATATCTTGGATAACAGTAAGGAATCCGCTTCTTGTAGGATTTATGCCGATATTTTTAAGTATTAACTCACTATTCGGGGTTATCAATGCAGCTGCAATAAAGAAGGCAGCCGAAGAGATATCAGCCGGTATATCAATTTCCTGAGCTGACAATCTTAATTTACTTTTTTTCTTTAACTCAATCATATGCCCTTCAATATTAAGATTAACACCAAAAGCATTTAACATCCTTTCAGTATGATCACGAGAACTACCAGGTTCTACAATTTTAATATCGCCATCACTATATAAACCTGCTAATATAATTGATGATTTAACCTGAGCACTTGCTACAGGGGATTTATAATCAATACCACTTAGGTTCTGTCCTTTTATGCTTAAGGGGGCATACTTATCTTCTCTGGCCCATATCTTAGCACCCATAGCTGACAATGGTATTATTACTCTATCCATTGGTCTTGTTACTAGGGATTGGTCACCAGTTAGTACTGTATAGAAATCTTGCGCTGACAGCAACCCTGATAAAAGCCTCATAGTAGTACCAGAATTTCCACAATGAATAATACTACTAGGTTCATTTAGTCCTTCTAAACCAACACCATTTATTTTATAAGACCCTTTATTCTCTTTATATATTTCCACACCCATAGACTGAAAAGCCTTCATTGTATTTAGACAGTCTTCGCTTTCTAACAAACCACTTACATGACTAGTACCCTCTGTAAGTGACGAAAATATTATAGACCTATGAGATATAGACTTATCTCCGGGAATATTAATAGTACCACTAATTTTGTTTGCCGGACTTGTTCTATAATTCATCATTACTCACCTTCTCAAATTCTTCATTTAATAAGAGACGTTTTTCTTGTGCTGACTCTAATAATTTGTAAATATTTAGTTCATCACCATTATCAATTGTATCTCTAAAAACAATCATTTGCTCAATCATTTGATTTACTTGATCTATGATATGTTCACGATTACTGACAAAAATGTCTTTCCACATATCAGGACTACAGGCAGCAATACGAGTAAAATCCCTAAATCCCTGACCCATTATCTTATTAATATCAGGATATTCATCTTCAGATTTAATAATTTTATTTATTAAAGAAATGGCAATAAAATGGGGTAGATGACTGGTTAAAGCCACGATTTTATCATGCCTTTCTGCATCCATAAAAACAAGATTGCACCCTATTTTATTTAATATATTTTTTAATTGTTCTTTTTTACTATTTAACTTATCATCTTTACCATCTAACTTATCATCTAAAATAGCTTTGTTAATATCCTGATTAAGTTTTTTATTATCCTTATTGTCTATTAAGATATACGTCATATTAGTGTATAAATCTGGATTCGAATTTTCAGGACCACTTACTTCCCTTCCTGTCATAGGATGCCCACCTATGAAATCCAGATGGGGAAAGTTGTTTCTGATTTCCCCACATATATATGATTTTGTACTACCCATATCAGTAAGTAAAGTCTTGTCTTTATCAAGATATGGATCTATATTATTAATAACCATGGCTATAGATTTAACGGGAACAGCTAAAAATATAATATCCATTTCTGCTATCATCTTATTACTTAGTTTATAATCAATAATATTATTATTCGTAGAATAATCTAGATGGTTTTCATTTGAGTCAAGACCAAATACAATAATATTATTACAGTATTTCTTAAGAGCAAGAGCCATAGAACTACCCATTAAACCTAGTCCTAAAATTCCAACCTTCATTTTATATGTCCCGATCTACTGCTGCAGCAATGACTTTTAATTCATTCATTAATTTATCAAATGTATCTAGTTTTAATGATTGTTGTCCGTCACTTAGTGCCTTGGTAGGCTCTGGGTGAACCTCAACAATTAGTCCATCTGCTCCCATTGCAACAGCACCCTTAGCAGCTGGCATCACTAGATCCCAATGCCCTGTTCCATGGCTAGGGTCTATTACAACCGGTAAATGACTAAGTTTTTTCAAAACTGGAATACTAACAAGGTCTAATGTATTTCTTGTATAGTCTTCAAAAGTCCTAATACCTCGTTCACATAAGATAACATTATAATTACCCTCTGACATTATATATTCAGCAGCCATTAAAAACTCCTTATAGGAAGCACTCATTCCTCTTTTTAAAAGGACAGGTATCTGTGTTTTCCCAACTTCTTTTAAAAGGAAATAATTCTGCATATTCCTTGCACCAATTTGAAAAATATCAGTATAATTTCCAACCAAATCTACATCTCTTGGGTCAACTACCTCAGTAATAACAGAAAGTCCTGTTTCATTAGCAGCTCTGCGTAATATTTTCAAACCTTCTTCGTGCAATCCCTGAAAACTATATGGAGATGTCCGGGGTTTAAATGCCCCACCCCTTAGAACTGTAGCACCAGATTTTTTTATACTTTTAGCAGTAGTCATTACTTGTTCTTCGCTTTCAACAGCACAAGGACCAGCCATAACCATAATCTTTTTATCACCAATACTTGTATTTTCCCCTATATTAATAACTGTCTGTCCATCTTTAAAGGTACGGCCTACCAGTTTATATGGCTCCATTATAGGAACAAGCTTATCAATACCTGGATACGCACCTAATGAATCAATCAGTTCCTCTCTATTTAAGTCACCAATAATCCCAATTATCATTTTCTTAGCACCACGTGAGGGGTGAGGGGTATATCCTAGTTCTTCCACCCTGGCTAAAACCTGTTTAATGTGTTTTTCTTCAGCATTGTCTTTCATTACAATAATCATACTAAACTCTCCTCTCTTCTCTTCCTTATCTCATTTTTTTCCTAAATATATCGATTCGTTACCGAATCCTAATTATAAATCAGGCCTTAAATATGCAGCCTTTTTTAAGTAAACATGACTAATATCCTTTAAAGAACAATCTCTGTTAATGTATATCATAATACGAATACATTTTCTTAATGAATTTTTTACATTCATTTCTTGAAAACATAGCAAAGGTACTTTATCCAACCCTATCTCCCTGGCAACTACTGCAGGGTAAACGCTATCTAAATCATCTGTTGCAGTAAAAGTAATACTAACAAATTCTTCGATCTCAATCTTATTCAATAAAATAATCTGTTCAAGTAATTCTTTAGTTGCATCAAGTATATCTCTTCTACTATTTTTGTCAACACTAATTGCCCCTCGTATCGCTCTCATCTGACCAACTCCAGTAAAGTTTCACTCCAGTATTTTGATCCTTTACATCACTATTCCCCTTTATATAAATGGCTTTTTTAAGTCCCTTAATAAGTCCTTATGATAAAAGGAAACACCCATATAAATAGTCTATTAAATACTATTAAGGGTGTTATAGTAATTTTAAATATTTTATCATAATAAACTTTAACTGTCCAGTATTTTTAATTAAAGTTTGTCATAAAAAGCTGCTACACCTATTCTCCGCTCTTCTGCAGTAATTCTAAATTGTTGGCCAAGATGCCAGCTTCTTACATCTGAAGACAAAGCTGTTATTTCAAACCACAATGGCTTATTATAAAATTTACAGTCCAGTAGCAACAAATCCCCCTCTTTGATACTTACTTTAACAACACCATTAGCAAAATTAGCTACTTTTGTACCGTTTTTTACAAGCCAAACTTGAGAAAGGGAATAATCTTGTAAGAGATCAATAACAATATAACCCTTTCTAGTAAGTTGATTTTTCTTTGTTACTTCAACAACATTTTGATCTTGTTTTGTTACTTCAATTAAATCTTGTCTTTGAAAAACACTCTTAACTGTGTACTCTATGTCCTTCAACCTCTGATATGCCACATCATTTTTCATGACGAGCTGTAGACATATCATAAAAATAAGTGTTATTATAACTATATTGATAAAAAGTCTTTCTAATTTCTTAAAAAAATTCAAAGCAAACACCTCCGAAATAACATTTAATATATCTTTATGAATTATAATTAAAAATTATCCCGGTTGTACTATTTTTTTATTTAATTATTCTAATTTCTTTAAAGCAATCCTTGCAGCACTTTGTTCTGCTTCTTTTTTACTAGAACCCTTACCTGAACCTAGTACTTTTTCATTATGACGAACCTCTACAGTAAAAGTCTTGTTATGGTCAGGTCCCTCTTCATCTGTGACAAGATAATTAGGTCTACTGAAACTGTCTTTTTGTATTAATTCTTGTAACATAGTTTTATAGTCTTGTAAGTATTTCCCTTGTTCCACTTCTTCAATAACCTCTTTAAATATATTAAGCACAAATTTAGTAGCAACTTTGATTCCCATATCCAAGTATATAGCTCCCATTAATGCTTCCATAGTATCTGCTAGGATAGAATCTCGTTTTCGACCACCTGATAACTCTTCGCCTTTTCCTAAGAGTATATAATTGCCTAGATTCATTTCCCGAGCTTTTAATGCTAATATAGGTTCACTAACTATTACAGAACGCATTTTAGCTAATTCGCCTTCAGGATAGTCTGGAAAATGATCAAAGATATAAGTACTTATAATAATACTCAGAACTGAGTCTCCTAGAAATTCCATACGTTCATTATCCCTTAATGGTATTTTTGTATTTTCATTACTAAAGGATTTATGTGTAATTGCTCGTTGAAGAAGCATTTTATCAGAAAAATTAAGTTCTATTTTATTTTCTATATCAAGAATTAGTTGTTCATCATACAATGAAACCATATCCTTACCCCTTTTATTTCTCATATTTTCCTAAAACTAAACAAGCATTCTGGCCTCCAAATCCAAAGGAGTTACTCATAACATATTTAATATCATTAAGTTTACGAGCTTCATTTGGTATATAATCAAGGTCACAATCAGGATCAGGATTTTCATAGTTTATTGTAGGCGGTACTACTTTATCAGCTAATACCTTAGAACATATAACAGCCTCTACTCCACCAGCAGCACCTAGTAAATGTCCTGTCATAGATTTAGTAGAACTAATCATTAAATCATAGGCATAGTCTTTAAATACCTTCTTGATTCCCATAGTCTCAAATTTATCATTTAGTGATGTAGATGTACCATGGGCATTTATATAATCTAATTGATCATAATTAATTCCGGCCTTATCTATAGCCATCTGCATGGCTCTAGCAGCACCTTTTCCTTCAGGAGCAGGTTGTGTGATGTGATAGGCATCTCCAGATGACCCGTAACCTAGTATTTCACCATATATCCTAGCACCCCGTTTTTTAGCAGACTCAAGCTCCTCCAGAATTACAACACCACTACCTTCTCCTATAATAAAACCATCTCTTTCAGCATCAAATGGACGACTTGCCTTTTCAGGTTCATCATTTCTTGATGTAAGAGCCTTCATATTAGCAAAACCAGCTAATGCTGAACGAGCGATAGCAGCCTCTGTTCCACCTGCAA
>JADQBV010000445.1 GCA_016278415.1 Halanaerobiales bacterium | reverse complement strand
TAAGGAGTATAAATCCTCCTAAGAATAAAGTAGATACCATTAACGAACTCCAACCGGGCACAGTATTATGTGTAAAAAACTTAAGATAAACTATGTTAAGGATATAAATAAAGCTAACTATAGAAATAATGCTACCCATAATTGTAGCCATTTTAAGAGGAAATGTGGAAAATGATGTTATACCATCCATAGAAAATTTAGCCATTTTCATTAGTGAATATCCCGTCTCTCCACTATATCTTTTGTCACGGTCATATTCAATATATGTCTGCTCAAAGCCTATCCAGGTTACCATACCTCTAATAAATCTATTCTTCTCTGGCATCTTTTTCAATTGATCAACCACCCTGGAACTCATTAACCTAAAATCTCCTGTATCCAAAGGAATATTTATTTCTGTTATTAAATTTAATACTTTATAAAACATTTTTGCTGTAAACTTCTTAAAAAATGACTCGCCAATACGATTCTTCCTTTTAGCATAAACTACATCATATCCTTCAAGATACTTTTGATACATTTTTTCTATTAGTTCAGGGGGATCCTGTAGATCAGCATCTATTAAGACAACTACATTCCCTTTTGATTGATCAATACCAGCAGTGACGGCTATCTGATGACCGAAGTTTCTAGAGAAGTCTAGTAAGCGTATTGATTGATCCTTTACAATTAATTCTTTTATAATATTGACAGAATTATCTTTACTACCATCATTGACAAAAATTATTTCATAATCAAGAGCCATATCCTCTTTTAAAACTTTAACTAGTCTATTATACAAGGGATATATATTATCCTCTTCATAATATATCGGAATAATAACAGATATATCTTTTTGCATAAACACCACCCTCTTATTACTAGTATTTATTATAATCACAATTTATTTAGCTATTACTAAATTTTTTCAATATCTCTTAATCTAAGCCAATTATGTTAATAGAGTGATGAACCCCTCTCTTTCAAACCCATTATATCTCCTTCTGAAGCCAAAATGGCTGTGACCAAACCTTTTTATCTGTAGCTAAATTTAATCCTTCAACTCTAATAAATCCCTCATCTCCTTTAACAGTATAAGAGAAATCCGTTCCCAGAATAGTCTTTCTTATTTTATGATTAGCATCTATAATTTTCAATTCTAATATTTGATCAGATTTTATCTTAATACATCTATTATTAACAATAAACTCTAAATTGGGACCTTGTGTTGAGTAAAATGCACCTTTGCTTAATGCTTCATATAATGCCTTTTCAGAAATTGTATTTACTTTAACCATCAACCATTCTTTATCTATGTCTTTCTTTAAATGAGCATCATCTGAAGCGACACCCCATATAGGTTCTTCAGGACCAAGCTTTTTTAATAATTCATGCCAATACTTAATGTTTTTCTCTTCCTGAGAAAAGTGATTTACTATTTCTATAAAATATATTCTATTTAAGTTTAATAATTTTTCTAATTCCCAATACTGAGTACCAAGACCACTAAAACTGCTTGGATGATTGATAACTACAATTCCCTTCTTGCCCGTATAATCAATAATATATTGAAGATCTTTTGATATAATCCGTTCCTTGACAAATAGTCTAAGCATATGTTGTCCTAAAGGCCAGAAGGGTCTAGGCCAGGTCATCTCTTCACCAGTAATTGTGATAAATCCATCATCATCAAGATCATGATGCTTAGTAATCTTATCATGATCAGTAATGGCCAGAAAAGAATAGCCCTTTTCTTTATAATTTTTTACCAATTCTTCCGGTGATAGTTTACCATCACTCTTGTTCGTATGTGTATGTAACTGTGCTTTATGGAAGCTACCTTTTATATTATAGGGGTTCTTAAGAGTAAAATCATCATATGTAAGAGACAAGCTAGTATTAATATTGTCTAGTTGTTTATTTAATTTTTTACTTTTTCTCGTATAATATATATAAATATATATTAAATAAAACAAAAAAATAATAAGGAAAAATAATATAAGTAAACCTATATATATGAAAATTTCCATTTTTTAAAAATCACCACCGGTTTTTTTCTTATACTTAATATTAATTTTTAAACCATGACATAACTTTATTATTAGTAATAGTTAAATCTTTACCCATAAATCCCTCAGCATAGAAAAAATAAAAAGTTCTAACATTAAGTCCTGCAGGATTATAAATCTCAAGTGACTCTAATTTCTCTACATTTTGAAATGTACTATAAAGAATTTCGCTTTCTTCAGGGTTCTTACAAATAAAAATTGCACTTTCCCCTTTTAAGTCACTATAATTATTCCAATATACATAATTCAAACCTGTTATATATTTCTGACCCAAAAGTCTAACTAAAGGTTGTCCAGGTGTATTAAAAGAAAGCATACTGGAAACAGCATAATGTGAAGTAACATAAAATAACTGTTCTTCATATTCTGTTTGCAATTCGTTTAAATGTATTCCCACTTCATCCCAACCATAAAAAAAACCAAACAAAGTATGGTTAATTTCTATTGTTTCACCTGCAATATTTATCTCTTCTGGCAATAAATAATTAAAAGATAAAAGCACATGAATAGCAATAATTACAATAAATGATAATACCAATCCAATATGTAAACTCCACCACATGATTTTTTTAAAATGCATTTTATCAAAAAGATCTTGATATACATAGAAAAATGTAACTACTGCAGGAAGGTAAGCTATTGCTGTCCAGTGAGCTCCAACATTCCCTAAAAGACCTACTAGAGCAAAAAAACCTAACACAGAAAGAGATAATAAAGAAAAGAAAAGAGCTTTTCTATCTTTAAGTTTGACCCCTTGCTTAACACCCCTAATAAGACTAATAATTAATATAGGAAATAAAAGCATTCCAATCATACCCATTTGTCCTACTATTGTTCCCAATAAACTCATTATGCTTAATTGGGAATTATTCCGATAAAAATTAAACATAAAAGTAACCCAATTGTTTTGAGCATTCCAGACCAAATTCGGTATATATAACAATATCCCAATTAATATAAATAAATACGGTTCTTTTCTTTTAAACCAATACCAATATTCAGGAGATAGTAAAAAAAACAGAAATAAGCCAGGAAATAATAGAATACTTATAAATTTTGACAAAAAAGCACAGCCCAAACTTAAACCAGCATAATACCAAAATTTATTCCTATTATTAAAAAGAGCTTGATATAGTAAATAAATAGTTAAACCAGAAAAAAAGATTAGTGAATGATCTGTTGTTACCAAATTTGATCCTAAAGAAAAAAATGGAGTTAGAATCAAAAATAAAACACCATATATTCCCATTTTTTTATTCATTGTGGTTTGAACAAGTAATAAATAAGCTAATATCAATATACCAATAGTTGAAAGAAGACCTGGAAGTCTAGTCCAAAACAACATAGGTCCTCCAATTATGTTTCCTATAGAACCTATAATAGCCATGATCCAAGCTATCATTGGAGGATGATCATAATAGCCTAAAGCAAGATGTCGAGACCACTCCCAATGATATGCTTCATCTCCAGTAATGGGAAAAGAAGTACTATAATATGATTTAAAAACGAAAAAACTCCCCAATAAAATTAACAGCAATATTAAATATTTATTATGTAATTCTTTATTCATAAACCCACCTCTTTTATTTTTTCCGTATTTTATAATTTTTATAGAATTATTATTTCTGTATAATCTAAAACTAATGATAATAAATCCCACAAAAACTTCACTTTATTGATTATAACTTTTAAACAATTGTCCCCACTTAGTATTTTCCTGCCATTCTTCGACTATCTTTTTCCCTTTTATAGGATACCATATTTTGTCATGATAGAAAAAAGACCCAAAAATAAAAGTATATACAACTGGTGTATGAAATAGAAGCTTTTGTAACCATTTAAAATTACCAAACCAAAGTAAATCCCCAACAGAACTTGCCATATTATCTCCTACTTCAAATCCATAATTAACATTAGTTATATCTTCACCTATGATCTCAATTTCATTAACATTACCACAACCTAATCCTTCTTCGTGAGCCAAACGTATATAATCTATGCTCAAAGGGTCAAATCCCAGCATTTTAGCAGCCACAGCATCAATAGCAACACTGTCAGAACTAGCTAAAATATAGTCTTTTATAAAGGGAATCATAGTTCGTGGTCCTGGACCATTTCCAGCGGTAGTTCCATCCATAACAGTAAATATTCCTGAATGGATTTCTTTTTGAATTCTCAATAAATCAACTAAAGTCTCATGAATATGACTATGGCAATAATGACGTTTAATATCTAACAAACCACCAAAAGCATTTTTCATTGCTCCTGTTGTTGTAGTATATATATGGCATTTGGTAGTAGGTTGATGAAGCACATTTTTATCAAAAAAGTAATCAGGTATTTCAATACCATCTGGAAATATTTTATCTAGCACAAGCATTTTACCTTTAGGTTCATATTTAACCCAGTTCATATCTTTTTTATTAAAGTTATATTTAACAGGTATATCATACTTATCATAGATAGGCAAATATTTGTTTAAATCCTCTCCTTTATAAGCATCGGTTACAACAGTCTTATTTTGAACACAAACAATGTCATTATAACCCAAATTATGTAAGCCAAGAATGCTACCCTCCATTTGCCATGGTGTTGTGTTTGCCCCAGGATAAGGAAAGTGCCAGGAAATATTATTTTTTAGAATAGTAGTCTTTTCTTTATTAAATTCTTTTTCTATTCCGGCCATAACCATTATTTTATGATAATCTTTCAACACTTTATTAGGTTCAGTTTTTAATACTGCCACTTTACTTTTTGCCATCTTAAATTTCCTCCTTATATTTTATCTAATCTAATAGTTTATAAGTGAACTAGTCCAGATAAATTGGCATTAAGAATCATTTTTAAAAAAATCCTTAGATATATAATTTTGTACTAAATATAATCCAAAAACACCTATAACAACCCCTAGCCACAATGTAGAAAAGCGAGTAATCAATGTTGTAGCTGCTGACATTTCTTTAGGAATTCCTAATAACATTAATATTCCCATAATACTACCTTCAGCAACTCCTAAACCCCCTGGAAATACTGAAACTGCTCCTAATATTGAAGAAAAAGATACAACAAAAATAGATTCCAAGAAACTTATACTGCCACCAATTGCCCTTAAACTTAAGTAAACTACAACACCTTCAAATCCCCATGATATAATTCCAATTAAAATAGCAAAGATTAGGCTTTTAATATCAAATAGTTTTTTTGCACTACACTGAAATTTTTTTAACAAGTGAATATATTTACCTAAAAACTTAATTTTTAATAGTATTTTAATTAAAAACATAAACAAGCTATCAAAATAAAGTGACGCAATCCCTAAAAATAAAAGCATAAGAATTATCAATAAACTATATTGACCGTAATTATATGATAAGGATCCAATTGAAGCCAAAAGTATCATAGCAATTGCATCAGTTACTCTTTCAGCTACAATAATTGGAGAAGTAACACTTATATCAGTACCATTATATTCTTTAATAAGATATGATTTTAAAAGTTCTCCTACTTTACCTGGTGTTATTGTCATACTTAATCCACTAATAAAAATACATCTATTAAGTTTTGCTGGTAAATAAACTTCTATTTTTTTTAAGTAATAATTCCACTTTAAATATCTAAACAAATAGTTTAATGGAGCTAAGAGTAAGATAAATGGTAGATACTTAAGATTTATATTTGATAGTATTTTAAGAACTGCCTTAAAATCTGATAACATCATAACTATCGCCATTAGTAAAATACCAATAACAATCCAGGTAACTATTGGTTTATGATACTTCTTTATTAGCTTTTTCTCCATAAAATCCTCCAAAAAATTTAATTATTTTTGTACAAGCATGAACCAACGGATTACTACGTTGTTTTACTAATTTTGCTTCATTTAAGTTTTCAAGAAACTCTTTAGAACCATTAAAATCTTTCATTTCTAAATATGAATTACCTACTTCCCAATAAGTGTGAGCATCACTCCCAACAGCACTTAAAACATTATGTTTGCGGGCAAAAGCCACAGCTTTATCATTATCTTTTATGAATACATTCCTCGAATTAAAAACTTCTATAATATCTAATTGAGATATTATAGAAGTTAAAGCATCTTCCTTTATCGCAGAACTACGCAAACTATCAAATGGATGTGGTATATACACTAGTCCATTTTGACTTTTTATTATTTCTACAGTCTTTGAAACTGAAAGGCCAGGGGAAATTTTTTCTTTTAAAAACAAAGCAATTATCTCCCCACTATCAGTCATTATTTCTTCTCCAATAATTACTTTAAATGATTTACTCATATATTTTAATGCTAATGCCCCTTCAATCTCATTATGATCTGTTATCGCTACAGTATTTAATCCTTTCTTTTCAATAACTCTCATGAGTTTTGAAATACTCATAAGACAATCCTTTGAATAATTTGTGTGAATATGAAGATCAATTTTTGACATATCTTATCCCTCTTTCAATTATGTAAAGTATAAAATAAATACACATACAATACCCCATAACCCAATATTTATAAGTAAAGGTTTATCTTCTAAGAAAATAATTTCAGGACTTCCACCCATATTATGTTTATGAATTAAATATAAATATCGAAAAATACCGTATAAAACAAATGGTATTGTAGCCATTAAATAAATACTTTCTGAATTAAATGTATACAAAGAATAAGAAACAATAGTACCAGCGGTAACAATCGTAATCATCTGGTCTAAATAGGGAATGGTATATTCCTTTAAAACTTTTCTATGTAATCTAGCTTCTTCTTTCAAAATAGAAAGCTCATGTCTCCTTTTACTTAATGCTAAAAAAAGAGCTAATAAAACAGTACAAATAATTAACCAAGGAGAAATATATGTTTCCACAATTACTACACCAGCAATTGCCCTTAGCACAAAACCAATAGAAATTGATAATACATCTAAAATAACAATTTTTTTTAAATAAAATGTATATAGATTAACAATTAAAAAGTATATTATAGTACTATACCGAAATATGTATTAATAAAAAATGACGTTGTTATAGAAAAAGAAAATATCAATAGTAATCCAAATATAGCCTGTTTAACAGAAATTCGTCCAGAGGGAAGTGGTCTATAACACTTTCTAGGATGTTTTTTATCTTCTTCTAAATCTTTAATATCATTAAGTAAATACACGCTTCCCGAAACAAGTGAAAATATACAAAAACCCAGTATTGCA
Source organism: Halanaerobiales bacterium (assembly GCA_016278415.1). The sequence continues at coordinate 2,115 of JADQBV010000445.1, read as the reverse complement.
GTTATTAATAGAGAATAGTCAAATAAATTTTTCGAAAACAAAATTCCAGCAAAGACAAGTAAGTTTTTAGTCCATTGTTTCGGTCGTAATGAATAAAATATTCCAAAAATAACATTCATATCTCTTTTTTCTACACTATTTGACACCTTCAGATCCAATTTTAATGACCACCTTTAAGAAATATAATTCACATATTTATCTATTTCTTCATAAACAACAATTTTCCTTCATATTTTTATTGTGCTTTACTTTGACTACAAACTATACTTATTGTCTAACAAATTTTTTCATTATCAAGACAACCTAAAAGTATACCTACATATGGGAAAGCTAAGTCATTAAATAAAACATGTACCCAAAATGATATTAAAATTGCCATAATTATTATTTGATACTTATTAACACCCTTATACCATCTCCTAATTATTACAAATAAAATCCATCCATAAAATAGAAATCCACCTATCAGACCCCAACCTGAAACTATATTAAGATAGTTGTTATGAGGAGATACTGCATGCTCGTGCTCCCCTATTAATCTATAATTTTCATAAACTTCACTAAAATTACCTGGACCTGTACCAAACCATAAATGATCCTTAATAAGTCTCAATGTTCCTATCCAAATTTTAATACGGATGCCGTTTTTTTCAAGATCAAAAATACTTTTTATCCTGTATAATAATCTAGGAGAAATCATTATAGAAAAAACAGATATTCCTCCAAAAAAAACTATTATTTTCCATGATATAACTAATGTTAAAAATAAAATTCCTGCCATACTTCCAACCATAGCTCCTCGAGAATTACTTATTATTAAGCCACCTAATGACAAAATAAAATAAATGATGTTCTCAAAAATATTATGTTTGTTCTTTTCTATAACCATTAAACCTAATGCACCTACAATTCCTACCTGAAGCAATACAGCAAGTCCATTATCCCCAATTCCTAATATAAACCCACGAGGGTCAGTACCTCTTATCAAGACAATATCTTTTATAATTAAGTCAAATTTAAAAATGTATAAGAGTATAGACAATAAACCAAGAAAAGCTGTACCTTTTATTACATCTTTTAAAAATCTAATAGGTCTATCAATATACCATCTTCCTAAAACATAAAACCATATAAATAAAAATGGTATAAAAAAGGATGTAATTGCAAAGGATTTATTATAAGATAATATAATACTTATTATTCCAGATAAGACAAGTCCAATCCAGAAGTATAAACTCACACTATCGGTATAAATTTTTTTGAATCTATCTCTTTTTTTTATACTTAATACTATTATTCCTATAATATTAAAAAGGGGATTTATATTTAAAGTCAATCCAAAAAATCTTTCCCAACTATTTACATTATTTTGTTTCATATCAAGAATCCTTCCTCTCGCTGTAATCAAATCAGACAAATTAAGTGAAATATGAATAAATATAAGCCATCACAAACTTATTTTTATTATAAAAGCTCTATTATAATATTTACCATCTCTTTAGTAGCTCCTGGCTTGCCCATTCTTTGTTTTCCAGTTGTAGACATTGCGCTATATAACTCCTTATTATTAATTATTTCTACTAGTTTATTGCTTATTTTTTCCAAATCGTTTTTTAGCAATACTACTGAATTTCCCAATAATCTTTTTTGATCTTTAGCAAATTTTTCAGTAAATTGTGAGCCTCCTCCCGGAAATGATATAAGGGGTTTCCCCATCCCAACAGCCTGTTCATTGGCTGTACCTGCTAAACCAATAAATATATCTGATTTATTTAGAACATCTCCAAAATGATGATAAATAATTCTAACCACACTTTCCCCACTAGATGAAACTAACTTTAGATAAATACCTAACTCTTTTTCTTCAATAGAAGATTGTTCTGTATTCCAGTCCATTTCATTAACGACTTTTTTCAATCTATCCAATGAAAGATTTGAAGCCATAGCTACCAGGTAATCTAGTTTTATAGAATTTAAATACTCAAGCCTATTTATAATTTTAAGTATAAACTTCAGATTTACATATGCTTCTTCCCTACTTCCAGGTAATATTCCAACAACCTTACTACCACCTTCTAAACAAAAATTAATATCTTTAATTTCAAAGCAATCCAT
>JADQBV010000139.1 GCA_016278415.1 Halanaerobiales bacterium | reverse complement strand
AGATTGCATCTATGGCTGAAGCCTACGATATGGCTGTTGCCTTTCATTGCCCTCTGGGACCTATTGCACTTGCTGCTTGTCTGCAGGTAGATGCTACAGCTCACAATGCTGTAATTCAAGAACAGAGCCTTGGTATTCATTATAATCAGGGGAATGATCTGCTGGACTATCTAGAGGATAAAACGGTCTTTGAGTATCAGGATGGATATGTAAGTATCCCTCAGGGTAATGGGTTGGGAATCGAAATAAACGAAGAATTTGTTATTGAGATGGCTAAAAAAGGACATGATTGGAAGAACCCGCTATGGAGACATAAAGATGGTTCTATTGCAGAATGGTAATTTAGTATAAGGAAATCGAATAAATAATAATGTGATGAGGGATACAAATGATGAATATAAAAAAGAGAATTACAGACCATAAGATAATCGCTATAATCAGGGGTATAGAAGAAGATAGAATTATTGAAACAATAGAGTCTTTAATAGATGGTGGAATTAGCTTAATAGAAATAACCTTAAATCAAGATAGTCAGGAAAAATGTCTTAAAACTATAGAATTAATTACTTTAGTTAGCAAGAGTTTTGGTGATCAGCTTTGTCTTGGCGCAGGTACAGTGATTACTGAAGAACAGGTAGAAAGGGTTGTCGATGCAGGAGCTGAGTATATAATATCACCTAATACTGATATAGATGTAATTAAAAAGACAAAGGCTTTAAATAAAATATCTATACCAGGTGCTTATACACCATCGGAAATGGTAAGGGCATATAATTCAGGAGCAGATTTTGTAAAATTATTTCCTGCGGCAAATTTAGGTCCTAGTTATGTAAGGTCTGTCCTAAGTCCCCTAGCTAATATCCCATTAATTGCCGTAGGAGGAGTTAATATTACTAATGCATCTGATTTTCTTGAAGCTGGAGCAGTTGGATTGGGTGTAGGGGGTAATCTTATTGATAAACAAGCCGTTAATATGGGACAATTTGATATTTTAACACAAAATGCAAAAGAATTTATAAAAAAAGTTATGCAAGTTGAGGAGGCTTAATATGTTTGATTTAATAACATTTGGCGAAACTATGCTAAGACTAACTCCTGAAGGGTCAAAAGTAATTGAACAGGTCTCATCACTTAACATGTATCCTGCAGGGAGTGAATTAAATGTTGCTGTAGCAGCAAGCCGCCTGGGTATTTCGGCATCATATGTTACTAAGTTAGCTAAAAATCCCCTTGGTCGCTTTATTAATAATAAATGTAGAGAGCAGGGTGTAGATACAGGATGGGTTAAATGGTCTAAAGATAGACAGGGTTTATATTTTTTTGAGAATGGAAGTACACCTCGTCCAGGAGTGGCTTATTATGATCGAGAAGATTCTGCCTTTAGTAAAATAGGACCAGCTGATTTTAATTGGGAATTCATCTTAAGTAATACTAAGGTTTTTCTTACAAGTGGGATTAATCCTGCTTTGAATAAGGATGTAGATTATGTAACATTAAGTGCTTTAAAAGTAGCAAAACAATTAGGTAAAACAGTTGCTTTTGATATTAACTATCGTAGTAAACTATGGGGGAAGAAAGAAGCTCAGAAGAAAATGGAAGAATATTTAAGATATGTTGATATTTTATTTACCTCTGCTGGTGATGCTAAAGAAATTTTAAATATAAAAGAAGCCCCTGGGGAAGAATTGGTCAGAAAGATTTCTGAACAATATGATATCGCAACAGTTTGTCTAATTTATGGTTCTGATGAAGAAAATAGTTCATTATGGGATATTATCTGCCTGTCTGATGGAAAGATATATAGGTCTGAACAGAAGGGAAAACTATATACTGTAGACAGACTTGGTGCAGGAGATGCTTTTGCAGGAGGATTTCTTGCTGGATATTTAGAATCAGGACCAAAATTAGGGGTAAATATGGGTAATGCATTAATTACACTAACTAATACTTTTTCTGGTGATTTAACATGGGTTACTAGAGAACAGATTTTTTCCTTTATTGAGGGAGATAATGATATGGTAAAAAGGTAATTTTCTGCAACAGATTATTGATATTCAGATTGAAATCCAAACCAGGGCAACCTGGTTATTTTTTTGAAACAAAGAAATAAAGTGATATAATACTTAAATAGTTTTATACTTTTAATAAACAATTTTTTGGTCAATTTACATTTGTTGCATTAGGAGGAATGCAATTGTTTACTTTACTTATAATAATTTATATTTCTTTTATTAGCCTTGGTTTACCTGATTCGCTACTCGGTTCTGCTTGGCCGGTAATGTATAGAGACTTATCTGTTTCATATGCTGGTATAATTTCAATGATTGCCACAGCGGGTACAGTTGTATTTAGTTTTTTAAGTACAATATTTATAAAAAGATATGGAACTGGCCTTGTAACAACATTCAGTGTGGCATTAACGGCTGCTGCCTTGATAGGATTTGGATTATCTCATTTTTTCCGTTCTTTCTAATTGATATTGGCTTTTATTATGTTAGTTTCTACAGAGATAGTAAATAGCAAAATTAATGCTAATTAATAGAAAGAGTATAGAACAATGACAAAAAAATTATAGAAATGATTGTACGATTAGGTAAAAACATGTAACTTGTCATTGGTATATATATATAATATAATGTAATTAAGATAAGTAATCTTTTAGGTTTCATCAATAAGAATAATATTGAAACTAAACATAATTATACACTACCAGATTATTGTTTTAATGAAGTATAGTTTTTACGAGGTGATTTGGTCTAAAAAAATAAATTATAGAACTGAAGGAGTCTAGAGTTATGGAGCTTAAATGTTTGGAGTATTTTCAAAAAATTGCTGATATTAGGAGTATATCAAAAGTCGCTGAGAAATCTCATATTTCTCAACCAGCCTTAAGCCAGCAAATGCAAAAACTCGAAGATTCTCTGGGCCATAAACTATTTATTCGTAGTAATAGAGGGGTTGAATTAACACCTGCTGGTGAAGTAGTATTAAAATACTCGGATAATATGATCAGGACTTATAGAAAAATGATTAATGAACTTGAAAGAAAGCAGAAAAGGGAGATAAAGATTGAAGCTGATTCAACCATAGCTACTTATTGTTTACCATGTGCTTTGTTGGCGATGAAAGAGAAATTCTCCACTCATAATTATAACCTTATTTCAGGTAATTCAGATAAAATCGAAGAAGATGTAATAAATGATATATGTGAAGTAGGTTTTATTACTCGTCCAACCGATGAAGAAGAATTAATTGTCCATAAGGTAATCAAAGAAAAGGTAGTTTTGATCTCTAAAAATAATTATGACATTCCGAAAAAGATATATCTGGGGGAAGTCTTAGATCATCCATTAATTATCTTAAAAGAAAAATGTATAATTAAAGATAATCTAGAGCTAGCCTTAAATGATTTGGGTTATAGTAAGGATGATTTGAATGTAATTGCACAATTAGAATCAACAGAGGCCTTAAAAACCCTTGTTAAGAAGGGTTATGGATTGGGATTTGTTCCATATAATTCTGTTAAAGAAGAGTATTTGAGTAAAAAAATACAGGTATCCATTATCGAAGATTATGACCTTGACTATAATGTATTTATGATAAATAAAACATCAAAAATGATGAACAGTGAAACTCGTGAGTTTATTGAAGGATTTAAAGAGTTGGGGAACATTTGCTGTTAGAAAGATAGGTAAAAAGATGCAGATACCCTTTAATAGGACATATTTAACTGGGAAAGAAAAACAATATATAGAAGATGCCCTGCAGAGAAGAGGGCTTAGTGCTAATGGTTATTATACTAAAAAAGTGACTGAATTTCTGGAGAGTAAATTCTCATTGAATAAGGTATTTATGACTACTTCTTGTACTCACGCACTGGAGATGGCTGCAGATTTAATCGATCTTCAAGAGGGTGATGAGGTGATAATGCCATCTTTTACTTTTCCTTCAACGGCTAATGCAGTAATAAGTCGGGGAGCAAGACCGGTATTTGCCGAAATAAAGGATAATACGTTAAATATTGATCCTGCTGATATTGAAAAAAAGATAACAGGGAAAACTAAAGCAATTATACCTGTACATTATGGTGGTGTAAGCTGTGAGATGGATGAAATTTGTCAAATAGCAGAAAAGTACGGGCTGTATACTATTGAAGATGCAGCTCAGGGAGTTAATGCCAGATATGATGATAGCTACCTTGGTGGAATTGGCGATTTTGGCTGTTATAGTTTTCACAGTAGTAAAAACTATATTAGTGGTGAAGGAGGAGCCCTTATTATTAATAATATAAGTAATCAGTTCATAGAGAGGGCCGAAATTATTAGAGAGCAGGGTACAAATAAGTCGGCTTTTTTACGGGGAGAAGTGGATAAATACTGTTGGGTTGATAAAGGTTCTAGTTACCTACCATCGGATTTATTAATGGCTGTTCTTTATGCTCAATTGCTGGAAATGGATAAGATAAAAAGAATACGAAAAAAAATATATACTAGTTATTACAGCAGTTTAAAGGAGTATTTAAATCGTTCTTTTCTTGATAGTATTTCATATATACCTGAGAATAGGGACCCCAATTATCATATATTTTACTTAAAATTTAAATCTGGTCAAATAAGGGAGTTCGTTTTAACTAAGCTAAAAGAGAGGGGAATTTCGGCAACATTTCATTATATTCCTCTACATAGTTCTCCAATGGGTCAGAAATTAGGGTATAAGACTGGGGACCTGAGTATTACAGAAGATGTTGGCGCTACTATTTTAAGATTACCTTTATATCCTGAATTAAGTGAAAGGCAGCAAGGGTATATAATTGAGAACATTGTAGATATATTCAGGGAGTTGTAAATATGGAAGATAGTATATCTGTAGTTATTCCAGTTTATAATTCAGCGGATTCTCTTGCAGAATTATATCAGAGATTGGTAGATACCTTGCAGGAAATAACTGATAAATTTGAAATTATAATGGTAGATGATTGCAGTAATGATCAAAGCTTTCAAAAAATTGTCCGATTGCATAAAAAAGATAATAGAGTAAAGGCAATAAAACTTGCTGAAAATTTTGGCCAGCAGAATGCATTAATCTGTGGCTTTAATTATGTTAAAGGTGATTATGTAGTTACCCTTGATGATGACCTGCAGCATAATCCGGAGGATATAGACAGACTATATCAGACTATAAAAAAAGGTTATCAGGTGGTCTACGGTATACCTGAAGACAGGGACTATAGTATCTACCGTAAGTTGGGCTCAAAGATGACCAACTTTTTATTCTCACGTATTACTCCAAAAAAGCCTGATATCAGGGTAAGTAGTTTTAGAATTATAAGCAGAGAACTTATTGAAAAAATATTAAAATACAAGGAGTCATTTGTATATATATCAGCAATTATTTTAGAGCATACAGATAATATCGGCAATATAGACACGCATCATAAAATACGTAAATACGGTAATTCAAATTATAATATTATCAAGTTAACACGGCTTTTCATTAAACTATATATTTATCATGCTAATCTTTCATTGTTAAAAATAATAAGATCAAGAAAATCACAATATATAATTGAAGAAAAGATGGGTTTTTAAGGGGTTTTATCAATGAAATTATTAATTCTTGGTGGGGGTAGTGCCCAAGTAAGTGCTATAAAAAAGGCAAAAACAAAGGGACATCAAGTTATAGTATCTGACTATTATAAGGATGCCCCAGGAAAGAACTATGCAGATTATACTGAACTGGCAAGTACCTTTGATATAAAGGGTAACATAAAAGTAGGGAAAAAATACGATATTGATGGGGTGATGACTGTAGGAACAGATCAACCTGTTTATACAGCAGCACAAATAGCCAATAACTTAAATCTTCCCTTCTTTTTATCTCTTCAGACAGCAAAAGGGGTTACAAATAAAAGGAATATGAAGAATACCTTTCAAAAATATAATATTCCCACTACTACTTTCAGAATAATAGATAAAGAATTTTCTGTCAGCGATTTAGAGGATTTGAATTTCCCAGTGGTTATAAAACCCCTGGATAGCCAGGGTCAGCGAGGAGTTTTTAAGTTAAATTCTCCTGGGGAAATTAGGAAAAGGTTTGCTCAAGTACTGCAATTTTCCCGGGAAAAGGAGATATTAGTTGAAGAGTATTATCCAAGTAAGGAGATTACGATCAGTGGTTGGGTTAAAGACGGGAAGTTATACATCTTAAGCATCACAGATCGCATTAGGTATCATGATTCATTACATATCGGTATTTGCACAGCCCACATCTTTCCTTCTTCTTTTCTGGAGAGTCATTATAAAGATATAGAGGAGGTTTCTAAAAGTATAGTAAGGGGTTTTGAGATTAATAATGGCCCAATATATTTTCAGATGTTATTAGGCAAAGAGGGTATAAAGGTAAATGAGATAGCCTGTCGGATAGGTGGGGCTTATGAAGGTGATTTTATGCCTTATTTGACTGGAGTAGATATCCTGGATTTAATGGTTGATTTATCACTAGGATTTAATATTAAAAGCAACACACTGGAAAATTACTCTATAATTGATAATAAGAAGTGGCTTTCAGTTCAATTATTTTTTGCTAGGCCAGGTAAAGTCGAAAAAGTGACTGCAATTGAGGAATTAATAGGATTAGCAGATCTTATGCAGGCTGGTATTAATTTTAATATTGGAGATACTATTGGAAAAATTGAAAATGCCACTGAAAGGGCAGGTTATTTTATTGTCAAGGGGCATAGTAGAGAAAATCTTAAAAGAAATATTTACAGGGTCTTTAATCACCTTAAAATATGTGACAGATCTGGTAAAAACCTGGTGATTAGAGAACTGGGTATCGTGGAAAGGAATTATTAATATGAAGAGATTAATTACTCTGTTATTACTAATAATATCTATAGTCAGCTTAAGTGCATGTGATAATAATGACCCTAATACTATTACTATTGCCGAACAGTATGGGCTGGCTTATGCCCCAGTGCAAATCATGAAAAACAAACAATTACTTGAAGGAAATAGTAACGATATAAATGTTAAATGGAAAAAGCTTGCTAATACTGCTGCGATCAGAGAGACTATGTTGGCTGGAGATGTTGATATCGGATTTATGGCGATCCCACCTTTCTTAATAGGGAAGGACAAGGGTATGGAGTGGAAAATAATAAGTGGTCTTTCCATGAGCCCTTTGGGTCTAATGACTTATAAAGAGGATATTAACACACTGGCAGATATAAGTAAAGATGACCGTATTGCTTTACCACAACCAGGTAGTATTCAGCATATTTTATTGGCTATGGCAGCTGAAAGGGAGTTTGGTGATGCTAGTCGTTTTGATGACCAACTTGTTACAATGGCACATCCTGATGGAATGAATAGTTTATTATCTAGAAAAGATATAACAGCCCACTTTACTTCACCTCCCTATATATTTAAAGAGAGTGAAGAAGCGGGTATACACCAGATACTTAGTGGTAAGGAGGCCCTGGGGGGTGAATTTACTTTTATTGTAGCTGTTGCGACTGAGGATTTCTATAAGAATAATCCAGAGCTCTATCAAAAACTTGTAGAATCACTATCTAAATCAATTAAATTTATTAATCAGGACCCAGATCAGGCAGCCAGTATACTGACAGAAAGCTTTGATTTAGAAGAAGATGAGATAAAGAAATATATAACTTGGCCTGGTATGAATTATACTAAGGAGATTCAGGGATTAGAGCAATTTATATATTTTATGAAGGAAGCTAATTATATTGAGTCTTCTAATTTAGAACTGTCTCAAATATTATGGGATGAAGATCTATATGAAAAATAATAAGATATTACATAGGATTATCTGGATTATTTTATTAGCCTTAGTCTGGCAGATTATTTTCTGGAGTGGGAGATTTTCTCCTCTAGTTTTTCCATCATTGTCTGAAATCACAGCAAGTTTTTTGGATTCATTATTTAATGGTGAACTTGTTCAACAGTTATTTTTATCACTATTTTTGATTATTCAGGGTTTGATTATAAGCCTAGTACTTGCTCTTTTACTTTCGCTGGCAGCGCATTTCTCTCAAATTGCAGCCAGTTTAATAGATACATTGGTGGCAGTAGCCCATCCCTTGCCGGGAATTGCCCTAATGCCGCTGATACTTATTTGGTCTGGGGCTGGAAGAGAGGCTATTTTAATTATTATTATACATTCAGTATTGTGGCCGATGGTTTTAAACCTGAGAACTGGCTTTACTTCCATACCGGAGATATATAATTTAGTGGGAAAGAATTATGAATTGAGTAGTTTACAGATATTAATCCAAATAATGACACCTGCTTCAATGCCTTATTTTTTGGCAGGTTTGAAGATTGGCTGGGCTCGTTCCTGGAGAGCACTGATTAGTGCAGAAATGCTCTTTGGTGCTATCAATAGTATTGGTGGATTGGGATGGTTTATTTTTCAGAAAAGGGTATTTTTTGATCTACCAGGGGTTTTTTCGGGTATTATTTTAATTATAGTTATTGGTATCCTGGTTGAGGATTTTATTTTTGATAGAATTGAGAATCAGACGGTTAGAAAATGGGGAATGAAGTTATGAAAGACTACTATTTACAGCTGATAAATATAAACAAAAGTTATCAGCAAAATAATGAAAAGATGATTGTTCTGCAGGATATAGATTTTTATATTAATCAAGGTGAATTTGTTGTTATACTGGGGCCATCTGGTTGTGGTAAAAGTACCTTATTAAAAATTGTTGCAGGATTTCTGGAAGCAGAGAAAGGTTTTGTATATCAAAGGGGAGAAAAGATTAGTGGTAGTAGTTCAGACAGGATAATGGTATTTCAAGAATTCAGGCAGCTTTTACCCTGGAAAACAGTTTTGGGTAATGTTCTTTTTGCCCTAAAAGCAAAAAACATTGGGGAAGCTCTCTCCCAAAGAGATGAAATAGCCCGTTGCTTTCTGGATAAAGTTGGGCTTTCTGATGTGTATGACTATTATCCTCATCAATTATCTGGTGGTATGAAACAAAGGGCTGCCCTGGCTCGAGCACTGGCGGCTGATCCTGAGCTAATGTTGATGGATGAGCCTTTTGGTAGTTTAGATAGTCAGACCAGGAGTACACTACAAAATCTTTTAATAGATATCTGGCAAGAGGCCCGAAAGACAATACTATTTGTTACCCATGATATTAATGAAGCAATAATACTGGCTGATAGAATTGTAATTATGGATAAAAATCCAGGACGAGTTAAAGATATTATAAGTAATGATCAGACAAGGCCAAGGAATATTCTGGATGATGATTTTGCCCACTTATATGACACAATTTCAGACCATCTCTACAACCGTTAGTAATGTTCCTAGACATTTTGAGGCCTAATCGAATATGGTTATACTAAAGTCTACCATGTGTTACCAGAGTGAATTTCACGCGTAAAGTCCGGTTAGCCATAACCTCATTCACGGAAAAAAGCTAATTCCCAG
>JADQBV010000077.1 GCA_016278415.1 Halanaerobiales bacterium | reverse complement strand
CTAATATAATCTTTTTCTTTAAAAAACCTTTTAACTGTTGCACCATCTTCAGTTAGTGCAATTACAATATCCCGGTTATTAGCATAATTTTGTTTTTGTGCAATAACAAAATCTCCATCATGTATACCGGTTTCTATCATACTTTCGCCTTTAACTTCTAACATGAAAAGGTCTTTTGCTGAGCTGCTTAAGTATTGAACAGGAACAGGAAAGAAGTCTTCAATATTTTCTTCAGCTAAGATAGGCTCTCCGGCAGTAACTTTACCGACTAAAGGAATTTGTATCATTTCTTTTTTTACAGTTTCAACCCCATTAGAATCATATAATACTTCAATTGCCCTGGGTTTAGATGGATCCCGTCGTATATAGTCCATTTTTTCAAGACTTTTAAGATGACTGTGAACAGAAGCCGGTGATTTTAATCCAACAGCCTCACCAATTTCTCTAACAGATGGTGGATATCCCTTATCTTGTATTTCCTCCTGGATATAAGAAAGGATTGACTTTTGTCTCTTAGTTAACTCTTCCATATTAAATTTCCCTCCTAAAAATATTTAAATATATCAATTATATAATTTATCGAATATGTATGAATTATATAATTTAATATTTATTCATTGTAAATAATAAATTATATAAAATTAAAGAAAAATTATATTAAAAATAGTAATATATTGCTTTATTACAGAGATAATTATATCATAAAAAAACACTAATGGCAAACAATCGTTCAAAAAAAGTATTAAATTACCTTGACAAGTAAACAATTGTTCTGTTATAATATTAATATACAAAGAACATTTGTTTTGCTAATTAAACATAAGTTTGCAGGAGGGGATTATATGTATAATGCAGTTGTCAAAAATAATTATAAATCTAATAAGATCTCAAAAATTAAACCTAGTAAATATATTATTGTTTTTGCTTTAATAATAGTTCTAATGTTTATAGCTATATCATCTCAAGGGAGTAAACCGATTGAGTATAGGAGTATTACAATACAAAAAGGCGATACTTTGTGGTCAATCGTAAAATCATATCAATTAAATGAGATTGATCCCAGGAAAATGATTAGTCAAATAAAAAGAGTAAATGGTTTAAAAAATGCAATCTTGCAGCCAGGACAAACGATTAATATACCAAGTTTTTAGTCTATTAGCAATTTATATTATTAAGAAGCTTATCTTGTAGAGAGATAGGCTTCTATTAGTATACTAGATATATTATAAGAGATATAGCAGAAGTATAACAAATTCAGTTTTATTAAAAAGAAAAGGATGATGTAAATGAATGTAGCATTGTATGCACGTGTTAGTACTCAAAAGGAGGAACAGAATTCCAGTATAAAGAGACAAATTGATGAGCTTAAACAATATAGTATAAAAAATAAATATTCAATTAAAAAAATAATAAAAGAAAAGAAAAGTGGATTCGAAGAAGAACGCCTAGGCGTTTTAAGTCTATTAGAATTGTTTAAAGATAATAAAATTAATGCAGTTTTAATACAAGATAGTACACGTCTTGGTCGCGGAAATGCTAAAATGGCTATAATACATCAAATACATAAATTAAATGGTAAGATAATTACTGTTGAAGATAATAGTGAGATTGGTCTTAATGATCTTGAAAAGATGATATTAGAAATCCTTTCAGTAGTGGAAAAATATCAGCAAGAACTTACCAATAGGAAAATTGGTAGAGCTATGAAAAAAACTATTATTGAAAATAAATATCACCCAGAAAATAATATAAAAAATAGAAATCAAGGGGGTAGAAAGCGAAAAGAACTTCCTCTAGACGAAATATTACGTCTTAGAAGTATGGGGTTAACTTTTAAAGATATTGCTACAACATTACGTGGTTTAGGATATTCAACTTCAAAGGCGACGGTTCATAGAAGATATCAAGACTATAAAAAAGATAGATATAAATAATATTTTGTTTTTTTGTCTCATAATGTTAAGTTAACTAGACTAATGAGATATAAACTGAAATTTAGATATCTTATAGAGCTAGGAAAAAAATTATAATTAGGGATTATAAGGCGTTAAGAGTTAAGAACTAGATCTTATTGAAATATTATATATGATGCGAGTTATACTAACCTATATATAATTAATTATATATAGGTTAGTATAAAGTCCATGCAGATTTTTTTTGATTAATTAATCATTTGTAAAGTCATTTATAAACCTAGCAATTTTTATAGCTACCAGGAATTACTCATTATTTAATAGAAGCATTTTATATTAGACTGATATTCTTTAATAAAACTTCGTAAAATGTATATTTTACGAAGTTTTATGTATTTTTGAGTCTAAATGATTGAATTATACCAAATTGTGGATAACTTTTCTCAGATATATTATGGCGGACATGTTATAGTTGAAAAAGTCTACAGCTAGCAAGTAATATAAATTTCATTTTTTACTCTTTTACCTGTTTTTTTATTATGATATAATTGATATATAAATATAACTAATAAAGAGGTGTATTTAATGAACTTTAAAATTATTACAGATAGTTGCTGTGATCTTCCAAATAGAATACTAGACAAGATAGAGACTATTCCAATGACACTTATGATAGATGGTAAAAGCTATAAAGACGGAATTAATTTAACTAGAGAGAAGTTTTATAATTTAATGAAAAGCGCAAAAGAATTACCTGGTTCTTCTGCTCCATCTCCTTTTGAATACCTTAGTAAATATAATCTTGATGATAATAAATCCATTTTTGTTATAACGGTCTCTTCATCCTTAAGTAGTAGTTATAGTAATGCTATTATTGCCAAGAATCAATTAATGGACCAATTTTCTCAAAAAACAGATCAAACCTTACAACATGTATTTGATTCTCTTAATGCCTCTATAGGTCAAGGATTAGCTATACTTAAATTAAAGGAATTACTTGAAAAAAATATACCATATTATAAAATAGTAGAAAAACTAGAAAACTATATAAATGAAACAAAAACATTTTTTATACTTGAAAACTTAGATAATTTAATAAGTAGTGGACGAATTAATAAAATTCTAGGAAAAGTAGTCTCTGCCTTAAATATTAAATTAATTATGGGTAAAACTGATCAAGGAGAAATTCAACTATATAATAAAGTTCGCGGTTCCAAAAGGGCTTTCAAAAAGCTATTGAAAACTATTGATAAACATGGTTCCAAAATTGAAGATAAAATACTAGGAATAGCCCATTATAACTGTTTAGAGAAAGCCAATAAATTTAAGGAAGCTGCTTTAGAAATATATCCATTTAAAGATGTCATTATAACACAGATGGGTCCTACTATTGCAACATACGCTGATGAAGGTGCTCTGTTAATTAGCTTTTAATGTCTTACATGAGTACTGAATCTTAGTAATAAAGTAATAAGGCTTGTCATAAGAGCAATCTGAAATACAAGAATGTTCGATAAAACACTTTCCGCTGTATAATCACAAGCTGTATAATCATAAATAAAAATAAAATTTAAGTAGCCGCAGGATTTAAACTGCGGCTAATTATATAGATCTCATAATATTATTACTGGTTCCTTAGTATCTCGGCTACTTCATCTACATCAGTAACAGGCAAATTACAGCTATAGTCTTTGCATATATACATGGTTGTTTTGTTCTGAACCTGTTTATAATTTTTTATAGAAGAAACTCTTTTTTCAAGTTCCTTATATTCCTGAGAAGTTCTATCTGTTGGTATTAAAATTACTGATATGTTAAAAGTATAATTCTCTCTTATTATATTTAATACATCTTTTGTAATCTTACCATCTTTTTCTCCTACAATGATAATGTCATAATACGGCAAGAGGAGTTTTTGAAGCCCAAGCAAAAATTGGCAGTAAGCTGTAGGGGCAACTCTTACCTTTTCTGAGAATGTTTTTACCATATCATTTGCTTTCTCTTCTAGCTCTTGGTTACCGGTTAAGTGAGATAGTCTTATTAAATTAGCAAGAGCAACGGAATTACCAGATGGTATTGCTCCATCGTAGACCTCTTTATTCCTAAAAATCAAATCCTTGTCCTTACTAGAAACAAAGAAGAAACCAGCTTTTTGGTTATCCCAAAAATTTTTAAGAACATAGTTATTTAAATCAATACATATGTTTAAATATTTGGTTTTAAAAGTAATTTGAAACAATTCTAATAGTCCCCAGATAAAGAAACTATAATCTTCTAATGTACCCCTTATAGCAGAATCTCCATCTCTATATCTATGTAATAAAGTATTTTCCTTAATTAAATTATCAATGATGAAATTAGCAGCATTCTCTGCAAGTTTCAAATATTTCTTTTCTTCAAAAACAAAAGAGGCTTTTGCTAGAGCGGCAATCATTAACCCATTCCAATCAGTTAATATTTTATCATCTTTATGTGGGTGTATACGTTTTTCTCTAGCTTTATTCAATTCTCTTCTTTCATTAATAAGATCTTTTTCTTTTTCAAAAAAATCTGTTTTTTTATGGTTATTATTTAGGTTTAAGTGGAGAATATTTTTTCCTGTATTATCACCTGTACTTTCATCATGGTAATTACCTATTTCCTTTATATTATATAAATCTATAATCTTCTTAGATTTATCCTTCAAAACATCTTCTATTTCATCCATTTCCCATACATAAAATTTCCCTTCTACTCCTTCACTATCTGCATCTTCTGCAGAATAAAAGCCCCCTTCTTCTGAAAGCATTCTATTTTCTATATACTCAACAGTTTCATTTACAGTAGTTTTATATATATCATTCCCAGTTATTTGATAAGCACTGGTATATAGATATACTAATAGCGCTTGATCATATAACATTTTTTCAAAGTGAGGCAACAACCATTTTTCATCAGTAGAATAGCGATGGAACCCATATCCTATATGATCATATATACCACCAGCTTTCATCTGCCTTAAATTTTTTTCTACTATATTAAGAGCACTTTCATTACCTTTTTGAACATAGTAATTTAATAAGAAAAGATTTTGATGTGGCATAGGGAATTTTGGAGCATGCCTAAAACCACCATAAATTCTATCAAAATTTTGTTTTAATTCACTATAAGCCTCATTAAAAATATTTATATTTATTTTGTTCAAATTATCTATTACTTTTTCATCTTGCTTTAAATGTTCAGTAATTCTACTAGCGTTATTTTCTAATTGCTCTTTATTTGTATTCCACTGCTCTTCGATCTTTGGTATCAATTCTAACAAGCCTAATCGTCCATATCTACTTTTTTTGGGAATGTAAGTAGCTGCATAAAAAGGCTTTTTATCAGGAGTCATAAAAATTGTTAATGGCCACCCACCACTGCCTGTCATCATTTGACATACAGTCATATAGACATTGTCAATATCAGGTCTTTCTTCTCGATCAACTTTAATTGGTATAAATACTTTATTTATTAATTTAGCAATCTCTTGGTCTTCAAATGACTCATGAGCCATAACATGACACCAATGACAAGTACTATATCCAATACTTAAGAAAATTGGTTTATTTTTATCTTTAGCTTCTTCAAAGGCTTCCTGCCCCCAAGGGTACCAGTCAACAGGGTTCTTCGCATGCTGAATAAGATATGGTGATTTTTCACTTATCAATCTATTTTTATCTTTAAGATCTAATCCTGACATAATAAAACTCCCTTCTTATAGTATATTATAATAAAAAGGGAGGAAAATATACAGCTAAATAAATTACAATCTTAATATAACGCTCAGGTATATAATTATAAAGTTTTTAGAAATCCTTTTCTTTATATTTACTTAATGTAATCCCGGTAATTTAAAAATATATCATTATATCAATATTTTTATGATAGAGGAACTTATTGCTCAAATGGATACTTTAGTCCAATTATCCTTCTAACCTGATCTAGAATAGCCATATTACTAATACTATCTTTAAATGTTACTATTTTACTTTCAGTATTATCACTAAGTATACTTTTATTTACTTCTTCTATCTCATAATTATAACCTAGAGAATTACGCTTATCCTCAAAAATTTCTTTGCCGTCTTTATTATTTAAGGTAACTTTGCTTGCTTTCCAGAAATCAGGTATGTGTATAGTACCATCGGTACCATATATAAATAAGTCATCTTCAAATTCTGCTTGAATCGAACATGTTAACTGAGCGATTGCTCCATTTTTATATTTCAATATTATACTGTCATGTTCATCAACTTTAGTTTTTGGATTAATGTAACCGGCAGCTTTAATATCAATAGGATCTTCTTTTAAAAATAGATTGGATAAAGCTATAGGGTAAATACCCACATCAAGAAGTGCTCCACCAGCTAATTTTAGATCAAAAAGTCTATTATTAAAATCTATTTCAGTTCTAAAACCAAATTGTGCGGTTAATAAGTGGATATCTCCAATCTTCCCCTGTGTAATCCATTCCTTGGCTTTGTTTATTGCTGGGAGGAAATAGGTCCACATAGCCTCCATTAAAAATAATTCCTTCTCTTCTGCCATATTAACCATTTTTCTTGTTTGCTCTAAATTTACAGCAATTGGTTTTTCACATAATACCGATTTATTGTTTTCCAAACATAAAATTGTGTTCTCATAGTGAAAATTATGTGGTGTAGCAATATAAATAATATCAATATCTTCGTCTTTAACTAATGCCTCATAACCTCCATATGCTTTTTTAATATCATACTCTTCCGCAAATTTTGATGCTTTTTCCTGTGTCCTAGATGCTACAGCCAAAACCCTACCATCATTAATATAATTAAATTCATCTACAAAAGTTTTCGCTATATTTCCTGTACCTATAATTCCCCAATTAACAACCATTAATATCACCCCTTTATTAATTTATCAAGACTTATCTATACTCATTATTAATATTAGCTGTTTTATCAAACCTTGGTTCTACCACTTTATATTTTAATAGAAGAACTCCTATAAGAATCATTAATGATGATATAACAAAAACTACTTCAAAATTATATAAGTCTGCAAGCAAACCGCCTATTAAAGAAATTATTGTTACCGTAATACCCTTGGCAGTATTTGTTATTGCAAGAAATGTTGGTACATCCTCTTGAGTACAGAATTCTGGAATAATTGCAAGAAAAGAAACCTTTGTACCCCCTAAGGCTAAACCAATAAAAACAAATACTAGATAATATAACACTAAGTTATTTGCTAGTATAGCAGTTACAACACCTAACATATTAAACATAGAAGTAAATAATAGTATTTTTTTATGACCTAGATTATCACTAATATAACCCCATATCACACTGCTTATACTTTGACAGGAGATTAAGATAACAGTACTTATACTTACAAGAGCTGCTGCACTAGTACCCGATAAATCCATTCTATCAATTCCTGCAATAGTAAACAAACCATTTACCATTCCAATAAATTCCGTAAAAAATATACTTATTAAATAGTAACGAAAATTAACCTTCTCTTTTAATATCTTAGGTAATTTTTTCAGATAATTTTTTACACCTATTCTTTTTTTAGATATTGGATATTCAGGTTCTCTTACAAAAAACAAAGCCAAATAGGAAATCATTAATGCAAGAGATGTTAAACCAAATAGAATATTAAAACTTAATGGAAAAGCAAATGTTTTTATTACTATTCCCGCAATAAATGCGCCCAATACTTCAAGAATACTACCTAAAAAAGAACGATATCCAAAAAACTTCCCCCGAGTAGTAACTGGTATTACTTTTGATACCATATCAAACCAAAAAGGAACCACCATACCACTAGATAAACTATATAAAGTCCAACATATAAAAAAAATAATTAAAAGTAAGTTATCATATTTACCTGATATAACATAAGTGAAAATAAAAAGAAGGATAAAAGGTAATCTTTGCATAAAGCCCAATACTAATATAGCTTTTTTCTTCTTTTTAAATGTTTCAGCAAAGCCAGCTGAAAATAATTGTGGCAAGTTTGAACCAAACATTAGAATAGAAACAATAAGGCTGATTAATAGTTTAGAGTCAGTTAATTGACTAACGAAATATGGTAAAATAGTTGTAATAGATATAAATCCTAGTCCAAAACTGAAGAATACACCATCTGTAATATTTGTAACATAATTTATCTTAAAATTTTCCTGTACTTGCTTGTCATATTCAAACATTTTTTCTTTCATATTATCACCTATCATCTTATAATATTATATATTTATAGTAGTGAAAAAATTCTATGCCTTTTCTAGTATATCATTTTCTTGGACATTTCTGTATTTACCATAGAAGAATGTGATAATACAGGCCAGTAACAATCTTGTTCCTAAAATAATTGCACCATTACCACCTATAGCCATAAATAATAAGGTATCCTCAAATACAGCATGACAGATAGCAAAAAACACGGATATTGACATTAATTCTCCTGCATTTAATTTGTTTTCTTGAGTAGTTCTTAATATTAATCCAGCCCCAAATAATAAGCCAAATGTCTGTCCTACTATTAATGGCAAACTGGCTTCTTTAGGTAAATTAAAATATCTAAAAATATTTTTGAATAAATTAGATATTTTATCTAATAGACCTATCTTATCTATAATTTCAACAAATATTAAGAGGGGAAAAATAATAAATGCTAATTGTTTAAGCATACCCCATATCCCATTTAAACTTTCTAGTAGAAATGCATTCCAATCCATTTTTCTCCCCCTACAAGATTAAATTCAAAATAAAACCTGCTAATATAGATATCACTGTCCGCAGTATATTTACTTTTAGTACATTAACATTAATTTTTTTAAATACGGCAGATTCAATTATCATACTATGTGCAATCCCAATCATAACCCCTAATATTGTTATTTCCTTTACCCCAAGATCAATGCTGGCAATAACAGCAAGTCCTGCATACATATTTAGTAAATATGCAGTTAGTAATGCTAGCATTGCCTCTCCAGGTAAACCTAAATATATCATAACTGGGCTAAATAAGTTAGCGATTATGCCAATAACACCTGTATATTTTAGAAAAGTTACTAGTATATATACCGGAATGATTATTTTAACTAAGTCTATATATGTCTTAAGTGCATTTCTAAATCCTTTTTTTACTGAGTCTAACAAATTTAGTACCTCCATTTAACTATGTAATTAAATAATATAATTGAAAAATAAGGTATATATACAAATCTATAATTATTATATATAGATACGTTTAAATTCATTTTTCGTTTAGAATTTTATCTCATATGTAAATATAATAGGCTTAAAAAATTTCAGTCAATTAATATTATGTCTAAATTAGCAAAGACTGCATTTGATTTAATAATAAGAGTTTCGCCATTAACAGTTTTATCACTTGATTTGTACGTTGTTTCTCCAAATACTATACTTGACTTATCTGGCATAGTTACAGATGCAAAAGCAGATGATGCAGTGATTTTTACTGGACTGTTTTTGGAGATTCTTATTTCAGTAGTACCAAAAATTGAATTGATTTCGAAATCTTTTATATTATTTTCCTTAGAATTAAAATCTGTTAAATCTACAATTCCCTTTCCAAAGATAATGTTGATTTCATTGTTTTTTATATCCTTTAAACTATAATATGACTCATTAAATAATGTAATGTTTTCATTCCCTTCAAATGTTAGTTTGTGACCTAATAATAAAGATACACCAACATATATTAATAATAATGCTAAAACAATTCTAAATAAGGGAATATTAATATTAAATGACCTTAAAATAGCTGAAATACCAAATACAATTAATA
>JADQBV010000006.1 GCA_016278415.1 Halanaerobiales bacterium | reverse complement strand
CCATTGGCATTGTAATTAAATTCTTTTTTAGAGCCATCTGCAAAGATTGCTTCTAGTAATCTGTTTAGTTCATCATAGTTATAGTTTATACTATTTCCATTGAAATCTGCCTTTACTTTTAAATTACCATTAGGATCATAGCTATAGTTCTGTTCATTACAAAGATAATTTATTTCATTAACAAGCCTGTCCAAATCATCATATTGGTATTGATAGTTCTTGCCGTTCTTATTGACCATCTCTATTAGATTACCATTGGCATCATAGCTATATTTCACCTTATTATCCAGAGGATCTACTGCTTCTACCATTCTGTTTAAATCATCATAATGATATTCAGTTATATTACCCAGTTGGTCAATTTCTTCTATCAGATTACCAGCCTTATCATAGCTGTACTCTATACTATTTCCTTCAGGATCTGTTTCTTTAATTAGCCTATTAGCAGAGTCATATTCGAATTCTACCCTGTTACCAAGGGCATCTTCTCTCCAGGCTATTTTACCAAGTGTTGTATAGCCTACTTTTGTTATATTAGCAAGGCTATCTTCTATTTCAATAAGTCTATTTAATTCATCATATCTATATTGAGTTGTTATTCCTGCTTCATTGGTTTCACTAATTAGGTTTCCTACTGCGTCATATTCGTAAAATTTACTGTTACCTAAAGCATTTATTTCTTCAATTACCCTTCCTTTAAGGTCATATTTAAGTTTTAATGTATTATCTTCGGGATCAGTTATACTAGCCAGGTTTCCTGCCTGATTGTATTGATAGGTGGTTTCATTACCCAATGGGTCTATTTCTTTTATCATTCTATTCATTGAGTCATATTCATAACGGGTAGTATTACCTCGGGCATCTGTTTTTGCTGTCATATTACCAGCTGCATCATACTGATACCTAACTTTCTGTTCAAGGGCATCCATTGCTTCTACCAGTCTACCCATACTATCATATTTAAAGTAGGTGGTATTTCCTTTTTTATCTGTTACTGATTTTAAAGTGTTGTCTGCATAATATCTGTAAGTTATCAGGTTGTTTAAAGGATCTTTTTCACTGATCTTACGATTTACAGCATCATATTCGAAACTGCTTGTTCTTCCTTCTCCATCTGTTAAGGCAGTTATATTTCCAGTAGGGTCATACTGATAGCTTGTTTCTATATCAGTTTCTACTTGAGTTGTTGTTAATCTATCAAGTTTATCATATTGATAGATATAACTGATATTTTCAGCAAAAATCTTCTTAGTCATATTCTCTGCTTCATCATACTCTATCTCCTGTACATTACCAGCTGGATCAGTAACTGTACTTAGATTATTCCTTTCATCATATTCATATTTTGTGATATTACCATTAGGATCGGTTTTTTCTATTATTTTATTTCGGGAGTTATATTTGAAACTCTCCTCATTACCTAGTTCATCTACTACCTTAATGATGTTATCATTGTTATCATAGGTATATGTGATTTCTCCACCATTAGCCTTTGTTAATTTGATTAATCTCCCTATCTTGTCATATTTAAATTCTTCTATACTTCCATCTGGATATATTTTTTCTTTAACATTTCCATAATCATCATAGCTGTATCTAGTCTGATTCCCACGTTGATCTGTTTCGGTGATTAATAGTCCTAAGTTATTATATCCAAAGGACATGGATGTTCCATCAGGATAGTTTATGGAGGTTAAATTTCCTCTATAGTCATAGCTGTAACTGCTTGTATTCCCTTTTTTATTAGTTAGTGTACTTATTTTATTGAATTGATTGTAGCTAAAGCTTGTTGTTACTACAGGGTCTGTTATACTTGTTATGTTATTGTTTTCATCATAGGTATATGTTGTTGTATATCCCCGTTTGTTTGTTACAGAAATCAAATTATTATTTTCATCATATGATTTCACTACTCTTCGGTGATTTGCATCGATTTCTTCTGTAGTAAGGTGTTTATCATTGTAGTTGTATGACCTCTTATATCCACGTCTACCTGTTAACGTTGTCTGCTGTGCGTCGGGATTGTATTCAAAGGCTATTTCTGCCCCACTAGCATCTGTCTGGTAGTCCATCACCATACGTCCATCTAATTCTTTGTAGTAATATTTCCATCCGTTCCCATCGGGATATATTGTTGAAGTTATGCCGTATTCATTATATGTATATCTTCTGGTATTACCGTCAGGATCTGTGTATGATACAAGTCTACCACCACTATATCCATAACTATATGTTCTCCCTATTGGATCAGTTATCTTTACTATCTTACCATTACTTCTGCTTATTGCTAATTCTCTATCAAAGCTGTCTGTTATTTTTATAAGTTGATGTTCAGTATTATATGTAAAATCTAGGGAACGATTATTGGTATCTTCTATTTTGGATAGTTGTCCAAAATATGAATAGCTATATCTTGTGCCATCTTTTTTCGTGAGAATATAAGACCCATCAGACAAAATTTCAACCTTATCATCACTTGGATTAACAGCCTCTGTCTGGCTGCCATTGGGATAATAGTTTTTTCTACCATCTGGGAATCTTACTTCTGTCTCAAAGTCAGGTTCCCTTAATATCGTATAGACATTTGGAGTACCACCTTCATCAACTAAAATAAGTTTTCCTATCCCTATTTCATCACGAGTTGGATTGGCATGCCAATCCACATTATATTGATTACGGTAGCGGTATGTTTCTGAATACTCTTTATCTAATTGTGCTTGGGTCGCTAGTGTTTCAACTTCATTTTTTATTATTTCAATTTCTTGAACTAAATGATATTCTTCAATAAGAGTAACTTTCCAGTTTTGTGCTATTTCAAGACGGTTTTCAGCCACTGGCAGCAACTCCTGTGCATTTTGATAAGCCTGATCTGCTAATTCAAACAATTTCTCTGCTCTACTCATCTCAGATTTAGCTTCATTTTGGTTTGCTAGTGCCTCATTTATAGATTTATTGATTGTTTCTTCAGCATTTGTATCATTAATCTCATTAAGTAGACCCTGAACTGTTGCTTTTAAGTTTTGTGCTTCAGCTATTTTACCATCATCACCAGTTAAAGTATTGCTTGTTTCTTGAGTCCTATTAATAAGATTATTGGCATTATTGAGAGCTGTATTTGCAGCTGACTGCAAATTATTGTTTCCTGTTCGGTTTGCATAAGTTATAGCATTATTAGCGTGATTCTTTGCCTGATTGGCAAGGTTAAGAGCAGATTCTGCCTTTTCTTTAGCAATATTAGCCGATGTTTCTGCCTCTTCACCGTACTGTATTGCTTGATTTGCACTTTCTATTGAATTATATAACTTAGTTAAACCCTTATTACCAACTTGTTCAGCAAGTATCGCTTCATCTTTAGCTGACTCTGCATTTTCTTCAGCCGAAAGAGCGGCGTTTTTAGCAGCTTCTGCATAGCTAATAGCTTTATTTACTTCATTTACTGCTAACTCTGCCAAGCTGATACTTTCATCAGCATAATTCACTGCTTCATCATACTGTATTAATGCACTATTATATATTTCGTTTATTTCTTCAAGATAATTTTGAAGAGTTTTGTCCTGTTCTATATAATTAGCTCTTACACCAGTAATTATTCTTGTATCATAATTAAATTTCCAACCCATGGCAAAGGAAAAACTACTTCTATTAAAATTTGAATAATTTCTAACTATCTTTAACTTAGGGCTTATATTATTAATATTTATATCAGTACTGGTGCTTACATATTCGCCTGTAGTATATTTTACAGGATCAGCAGTTAACCCACTATTCTCCTCCTGATTTTCTCCACTTATTTTTTTATTATTATTATCTATTGTATTTTCATTATTATTTATAAAATTATTTACACCAGTTTCCAGGTTCCCGGCATTATTATAATCACCATACAGGTTATCACAATAATCTATTGATGTTTGTTCTGCTTCATGTGACCCCTTCTGATTTACAAAGGAAAAATCATAATAATCGTTAGAAAAATCAATATCTATATCTGACTGATAATTATAGTTATCTGCTCCATCAATAAAGTCATTACTCAAATTATTCTGTTGATTTGTATTATTCAAGTTATCATTATAAGATTGAAAGTCATCAAAGGAATATTGTTCATTGTCCAATCCAATTTCTAAGTATTCATAGGTGAAATCTAGATACTCTTCTGCTTCAATTTCTGTTAGATTACCCTCTTCATAATAAAGTTCTGATTCTGATATATTTTCTTCAGCTAATTCTGTGTTAGTAGGGCCGTCATCATCGTCATCTCCATCACCTGGTTCATCACCAGGATCATCATCTTCATCACAAGGGTCACTTACATATGGAGGACAATCACCACCATACATATCATCACAAGGTGTACATAAAGCCACATAGTCATTAGCAACAGTTTTTATCGATACATTAAAAACTAATGAAAATAAAAATACAAATAAAACTAATAATAAGAATATCTTACGCATCCTTCTCACTCCTTTTTTTAGTTTGTAAAAATGATGTAATAAATAGATATGTGATAAAAGTTAAAAAAGTCACATATAAGATTCCAAAAATATCACTCATTACTTCTGGTTTAACAAGCATACCACCAGCTAAATAAAACATAATTATCCCACTTATCAACTTAAGTTTTCGACCCATTAGTTCATCCACTCTCTTAATGCGAAGAGTAACATAAGCAACTAATGTAATAACTAATTCATCAAGAAAATAAATTAGTAAATATACAAATAAAAATACAAGGAAAGAAAATTTTGACACATTATTTTCACCAAGAATATTCATCCACATAAAAGGAAAACCCGCTGTACAGGGTAATTCAAGTAAGGTTATTCCAAAACTAGAAACTGCAGTTGCTAATATTAGTTTTAAATTGGATCCTTCTATACGAGAAAGTTGACCAAAATTAATAAGTATTTTAGGTTTAAACTTCTCAGGTATTGAAAAAGAAAAACCTTTATTAAAATAAAAATAATCTTTTATATTAACTAAAGAAAATATTAATAAAAATGTAAATATTATTAATCTAATATAGTATAAATCTTTTACATATGAGAAAATAGTAAAAATACCTGAAATAAACAAACCATATGTAAAAGCGGAAACGATTAAAAAAGTTAAACCAACTATCAACACTCTTTTTCTAGAACCTGAATATAAAATGAAATTTAATAGAAAAATCAACACCCATAAGGAACAAGGATTAAATCCATCAATGAAAGCTATAAAAACAGTCAATAAAAGAATGGGAGTTTTTTCAGAACTTATCTTTCCAATAATTGGCAACTTAATTTCATTATTTATTGTTTCGTTAAATACTTGATTATTAATAATTTTAACAAATGTTCTAATTTGTTTATGATTTTGTTCTGATTCCCCAAACCATATCCTATTCCCTATGATAAACGCCGGTACTCCTTTCATTTCTACTCCTAGATCAACACATTTTTCCTTAAATATTTTTCTGTTCTTTTTATTTTCAAATATTTCATATGATTTAATAGTCAAATCAGGATATTCGTTTTTTAAATCATTTATAAATTCTTTTGCTTCTTCACAATGTGAGCACCCCTCTCCCCAAAAGTAAAACAACTCATATTCATTACCCTTTGCTTTAGCATAGCCAACAAAAGAACTTAAAAATACTAAAATAATTAGTACAAAAAATTTAGTCCTCATATTACTACCTACCTTCCTCCAAAAACTATTACCATTAACATTTTTTACTAATATTATCTTATATTTCTACGTTTATTTTCCTTTTCCTGCATAATTTATTGTTTTTTTGAATTATTTCATATTATTTTTATATATTATATTTTTTGCATTTTTTCTTCATTTTATGACATTTTTCTATTTATTTCACTTTATTAAATATAAAAAAAGCCCCTTCTATCATTAATTAAAATGACTAAGGGGATTAAATAATTATTTATTTGTTCATATGATTACAAATACTTTCTCCTATTACTCCTTCCCCTGTTGATACATCTCCTCAAGGGCCTCTTCTCTTGCTTTCATTTCTTCCTTAACATTCTCCTCATCCACACCAAGGACACGAGGGGTAATATACATAATAAGCTCTGTCTGGTTAATATCACTATTATGGCTTTTGAATAACTCCCCAAAAATAGGTATCTCTGAAAGTATCGGAACACTGGACTCCATATTTGTACCAATGTCCTGTATAAGTCCACCTATTACAATTGTTTGTCCATCTTTTACTCTGACAGTAGTCTCGACTGTCCTTCTGCTTATCTTTGGTGGGCCATCAGATGAAACCTGACCTATATTACTTACTGTTGGTTTTAGCTTAAGGGTAATCTCTCCAGAACTACTAACCCATGGTGTGACCTGTAATGTAACACCACCATTTACACTCTGGTATTTGGTTTCTTCATTTCCATCATTATCAGTATTTACAACCTTATAATACTGTACAGTCCCTACATCTATTGAAGCCTGTTGACCATTTAAAGTGGTGATGTTTGGTCTAGCTTTGATAGTTGCCTGGTTATTACTAACTAATGAACTAACTTTTAAGTAAAAATCTTTCGGTAGTTGCAATATAGACTTATATGTTAATTTACCTAAAACGCTATCAAATAAAACACTACTCTCATCATCATTATAGTTCATACCAAGTTTAGCCTCTGGACTCTCATTCTCATTCCTATTAAGCTCCAAAATAAGTGCTTCAACAACTATTAAAGGTATTTTGGTATCTAATTTTGCAATATATTCAGTGAGATAATCTATTTCAGAATGAGTACCGGTAACCAATAATGCATTCTTTTCTTTCAGTACTTTAACATTTGAAGGTGGAAAATTATGTGGTAATAAAGCTGGTACCTTCTCAACCTCTAAATACTCTAGTGGGATAATCTTGTTTATAGTTAATAATGATGAACTAGGGCTGCCAGAATTCTTATCTCCAACTAAGTAAACACCCTTACTTATAATGTAAGAAAAGCGAGTACCTGATAGTATAATATCTATAGCCTCTTTAACAGGAACATCATCTAATTTCAAATCCACAACATCTCTAACACCACCAAATAATACCATGTTTATATTAGCCAGCCGGGAAATAGTTCGTAAAACCTCCGCTAAATCTGCCTGACGCACATCAATACTTACCGTTTCATCCTTAATAGAAATAGCCAGATTATTTCCTTCATGCTTACCAGCAACAAATATCCGGTATATGTCATTACTCCTACTTAATGAAAAACCATTTGCCTGTAGAATATTACTTAAACCAATCTCCAGGGGCACCTTAGTTAAATTAGCAGATACTGTGCCCTGTATCTGTTCATTCATTATGATATTTATACCTGTCAGATCTGCCACATGGTTCAATACCTGTCGCACATCACCATTCTCTACCCTAATTGTTAATAAATCGTCCTCATATCTTACATCTGCAGGTGGAATATATCCCTCTCGGCTAACCAGGTAAATATTATCTGCAATCATATCATAGTGGTACCCATAAGCAATACTCAAAGTCCTCATTGCTTCCATGACTTCCACTTCTGTGAGGTCTATTGTAACCTGTCCCTGTACAGTCTCATCAGGTACCAGATTGATACCACTTTGCTCAGTAAGCATCAAGAGAACATCCTTTATATCCGCACCTCTCACAGACAAAGTAACTATTTTTTCACCAATATCTTCTTTATTTTCTAATTGATTAGCCTCTTCTATTGCTAATACCTGACCTGAAGTTAAAATTAAAAAAATCACAATAACACAGAAAAATATATTAAATCTTTTCTTTATCACCAATATCACCCTCTTTACAATAACTTTCAATAACTACAAATACAGCCAATTGCTCATCATCAGAACCCACTTTAATATCCAGCTGACTGACAGTATAAAACTTATGATAGCTAGCTAAACCCTCAAGAAAAGATAAAACCTGCTGATAACTACCCCTTATTTGAGCTCGATATGTCATTTTAATGGGTTTGACTATAATCTGCTGTCCCCTTTGGCGTCTATCAACATCATATCTTTCATACTGAGTTGAGCCATATTGATTAGTATCATATGCCACCAAATCGTTATTTACCTTACTCTGTGATAGCTGTTCAATATTAAACTCCTTACTTTCAATATCCAGACCATGATCTTTGATCTGACCATCCAGATACTTTAAAACCTCTATTCTAATATCTGACATATTACCTTTATAAAAAATCTGTTCTAATAACTTGATTTCACTATTGATTTTTTCTACTGTATGAGCATATTTATTTATATTCTTTAACTGAAGTTTATTTTTTTCTAATTCATATACTGTCTCATCATATTCTTCAGTGATTGCATAATAACCGTCTATTGTAGGTATGATAACACTCTTTAAAGCAAATAAGAATATTAAAATTATTATGGCAACAATCAACATTATTTTTTCCCTTTTAGTCATTTATTAAATCACCTGCTATCCTAAACTTTTCCCCATCTTTATCAATAACTATTCCTCCAATAAATTCGAGATTTTCAAAAACCAGTGAGTCCTGTAATTCCTCCATTACTTTTGAAGCAGAAGGGGCAACACCGTCTAACAAAACCATTTTATCCCCTTTAAGAGTTAAATAATTAATTTTAACACCAACAGGTAATTGTTTACTGATTTCATATATCCAGGGTAAATATGATTGTCTATTTTCAATAATATCTTTATATACTGTCATCTGTTCCTCTTTAATATCTATCTGACTCTGCAAATCCTGTAGTTGATTTATAGCTGGTTCTAATTTAAGCAATTCCCCTTTATAAAAAGCCAATTTATCTCTTTTTGCCTGGAAATATGTTGTGAATGATATGATATTACTTGCCAGAATTATTATTAAAATTAAAATAACAATAAATCTATATTGATTCCTTTTTTTCTTCTTTTCCTTAGGGATTTTAGGCAAAAGATTTAACATCTTTATATCTGATTTGTTTATACTTAAGCCCTCAATTATACTAGAAAACATCTCCTTAAAAGATATTTTATTATTTTTAATTCTATCTAATAAAACCTTTCTGTCTATCTTTATTCCATCACTATAAATATCAAATTTCGATATCTTTAGATACTCACCTAGATACTCGATTGTTCTATTAAATTCTCTCTTGAAATCTCCCAGATTGCCAGTACGCATATATATTCCATCTTTATAAAATACAGTGAAAGAGATTTGACTGGAAAACCTATCTAGATATATAATTGCCGGATTATCCCGACTAAATTCTTCACTATCAAGACTAGATACATCTTTTTTAATTTTGTTTTTATAAACATCCCTTAAAACAGCTTTATCCTGTTGACTATGATAGATATAGAATAATAAGGGTAATGGTAATATAGATTTAAGCCTAATCCCTTTTACATTAGTTAATTTATAGGCATTATCTAGCACTTCTTTCTTAACTGCAAAACATATTACAAGTAATTTGTCATCATATAAGTGCTCATCTACATAGTAAGAGTAATATAGCTTATCTTCAGCAATGGAAATTTTCTTAATAAATTTAACCAAAAGTAGATCATCCAATTTATCCCTTGCTTGCAAAGGCAAAAAGAAACTCTCAATAAACAATTGAGTAGCCGGAAGAAGTAATACAGCCTCTTTTTTATTGAAAAAAGAACTCTCAAATTCCTCATTACTTAAATATTTAGTAGATACATTAGATTGACCACTAGGTTTTCCTACCTGCATTAATATAAGCCTTTGGTTATCAAGAATAATATAATTTGAACAATTTAATAACTTATTCATAAATAGCTACTCCTCTTTCATAT
>JADQBV010000161.1 GCA_016278415.1 Halanaerobiales bacterium | reverse complement strand
CTGTTATGCTATTTTATATGGTCGGAGAGATGTTTCAGGAGAAGGCAGTCGATAGGTCCCGCCGTTCAATTAAAAGCTTAATGGATATTCGACCTGATTACGCTAATTTAAAAACTGATGATGGAATCCAAAAAGTTGATCCAGAAGGTGTTCAAATTGGTGATGTTATTTTAATTAAACCTGGTGAAAAGGTTCCACTTGACGGAGAAGTGCTGGACGGCAGTTCAATGCTTGATACATCTGCCCTGACAGGGGAATCAGTTCCCCGTAAGGTAGAACCAGGTGAAGATGTTTTGGGAGGAATGATAAATAAAGATGGCTTATTAACTGTCAAAGTAAATAAAGAATACGGGCAGTCAACTGTAGCTAAGATACTTGATCTGGTAGAGAATGCCAGTGGGAAAAAAGCTCCAACTGAACAGTTTATTACAAAATTTGCCCGTTACTATACACCAGTAGTAGTTTATGCTGCCCTGGCTATAGCAGTATTACCACCACTATTTCTACCAGGAGCAGTCTTTGTGGATTGGTTCTATCGTGCCCTAATATTCCTGGTTATTTCATGTCCCTGTGCACTTGTGGTATCTATACCTCTAGGCTTTTTTGGGGGAATCGGAAGGGCTTCTCGTCAGGGAATACTGGTTAAAGGCGGAAACTACCTAGAGGCTTTGAATAATGTGACAGAAATTGTCTTTGATAAAACCGGTACTTTAACAAAGGGAGAATTCTCTGTTAGCAAAGTAGAGTCATATAATGGATTTAAAAAAAATGAGATCCTCGCTAAGGCTGCTTATGCTGAAAGCCATTCCACACATCCTATTGCAAAATCTATTCTGGAGGCCTACGAACAGGATATAGAAACTGACAAGATAGATGATTATCAGGAAATATCTGGTCATGGTATTAGGGCTGTAATTGATGACCAGGAAGTACTTGCAGGTAATATTAAATTGATGAATAAAGAGAATATTGACTGCCAGGAAGCAGATGAAGATGGTACCATTGTTTATTTAGCAATTGATAAAAAATATGCCGGCTATATTACTATAACTGATGAGATAAAAGCTGATACAGCGGAAGCTATTAAAGGTTTGAAAAAATTAGGTATTCGGAATTTAACAATGCTAACAGGTGATCGCAAGGCTGTTGCTGAGAGTGTTGCAGCTAGACTGGGACTTGATAATTACTATGCTGAGTTATTACCTGATCAGAAGGTTGAGAAGGTTGAAGAATTATTAACTAATAAAGATGAGAAAGATAAATTAATTTTTGTAGGTGATGGAATTAATGATGCACCTGTTTTGGCTCGTTCTGATATTGGTGTAGCAATGGGCGGTTTAGGTTCAGATGCAGCAATTGAAGCTGCTGATGTAGTTCTAATGACAGATGAACCATCTAAACTGATAACTGCTATTGAAACTGCTCGAAAAACAAGGAGAATTGTCTGGCAAAATATTATTGTTTCATTAGCTGTAAAAGGATTTTTTGTAGTCCTGGGAGCTTTGGGTATGGCAACTATATGGGAAGCAGTATTTGCCGATGTAGGTGTTGCTTTACTGGCTGTACTTAACGCCATGAGGATAAGTCGTAATGTATAATTAAGTGACCCTTAGAAATATTTTAAAAATTGATCATTAGAAAGATAG
Organism: Halanaerobiales bacterium; assembly: GCA_016278415.1. The sequence continues at coordinate 8,242 of JADQBV010000161.1, read as the reverse complement.
TGTAGACCGTGTAGGTTCCATATAACTTCAATCAATGTAGGGTTCCTTCGGATGTATTGTTGTAGTATGAGTAGAATCTTCAGGGTAAAAGCTACTTACCCTGAAGTTCTTCAATATAAGGAGTGATTTTATGCTAGAAAATACTTATGTAATAATATTGTCTATTATATACCTGAGCTTATGGAAAATAAAACAAATAAATCAGATTAAAAATACTGGGAAAAATCCACAGGTAATAGCTAAATCCACTAATAGTATTCAGAAATATATGAATATAATATTTAAAATACTAACCTTTTATGTATTTCTGTTAATTATTTTCCATTCAACTGGATATCAATTGGGGTCCTTGTTTAGCCGTTATCCATTATTAAATTATTTTTATTATGACCTTCTTGGATTTTTATTTGGAATATCTGGTTTATTACTTTGTTTATATGCTCAGCTAAAGATGGGTAGTTCATGGAGAGTTGGTATTGATGAAAAAGATAAGACAGAATTGATAACATCTGGTCTATATAAGTACATACGTAATCCAACTTATCTAGGTCTTTTTATCTTAAATGCCGGGGTCTGGCTAATATGGCCAACGTGGACTGTATTTATTTTTATGCTGGTATTTTTTCTGATGATGGAGATCCAGGTAAGGTGTGAGGAAGAATATCTATACTCAATTCATGGGGATAAGTACATAGCTTACAGGAAAAAAACTAAAAGATATATCCCATACATATATTAACTTTTTTGTCAAACTAATGGAGGTGCAATAATTGTGAATTATTATGATGCTTTTTCCTATGTTTATGATACTCTGGCACCAGATTGGTATTACCGTAAGCCACGAAGATTTGCTATTGAAGAATTAAATCTAAAAGAATACAGAAATATAGTTGTTTTACCCTGTGGAACAGGACAAAGTTTTAAGTATCTTAATGATAAACTACAGGGTGAAGGCTTAATAATTGGTATTGATTATTCGGAGGAATGTTAGCAAAAGCCAGAGAAAAGATTGTGAAAGGGGGATGGACGAATACAATAACATTATATGGGGGCATTTTATGAACCTAATTGGTAATGCAGATATTACAAGACCAACATGGAAGTATTTTAAAAAACAGGTGAAAGATTTTAATTTAGAGCATAGTTTTAAAAATGGCGGTCTTTTTGTTGCCTCAGGGTATAAAGTATAACCTTACACTGAACTGTTTATTTGGTTAAATAAGTAGGCAGATTAAAATTTTAATTATATTTTAACCTTATTCTAATCTTATATTAATTCCAATTCTAACCCCAAATGATATAATTTAAATATCGGGCTACTTTTTACCTCCTTTAATTTATTTTATAAAATAGGTAGTAAGTACTATGCTGATCTACTTACTACCTAAAATATGAATATATAATCAAATATGTTGTCTTTCAAATATAAATTAGAGGAAAACACAAGGAAAGGGAGTTTTATTAAATGAAAAGTAAATATTTATTAGTATTTGTAGCATTAGTTCTATTAATTAGTACATTTGTAATGGCCGCTGAAAAGGGACAAGACCTTGAAAAAAGTAAAGAAATTGCTGCTGTTGTCAATGGTGAAGAAATTAGCATAGATGAATTAGACGAATATGCCGGGATTCCTCAATTATTGGGTCAATTATACCAGATGAAAAGAGACTTTGGTCAACTACTATTTTCATCTGAAAAAGGTAAGGTTCTATTAGATGAATATAGAAAACAGAAAATTGATGGATTGATTGAACAAAAATTATTAGCTATGGAAGCTGAAGATAGAGATTTGACCTTAAGTAAAGAGGAAAAGAATGAAATGTTTCAGCAACAATTAGAGCAGATTAAAAGTAGAAATAATCTTACTGAGGAAAAACTTCTAGCCTCATTAAAACAACAGGGTATAAATTCTATGGAAGACTTTAAAAAAATATTCTGGGAGACAAATGGATCTAGTGCATTAATTGGTAAACTCCAGGAACAGGAATTATCAAATCTTAATATTGATGAAGCTAAAGTAAAAGACTTTTATAATAATAATAAGGAGCAATTCAAAAAGTCTGAACAGCTTAAAGCAAGTCATATTTTAATAAAGACTGATGAGAGAAGTGAAGAAGAAGCTAAGACCAAGGCAGAAGAGATATTAGCAGAGTTAAAAGAAGGAGCAAAATTTGCTGAACTAGCCAAGAAATACTCTGAAGGCCCTTCAGCTAAAAATGGTGGAGATCTTGGTTTCTTCAGTAAGGGGCAGATGGTACCTGAGTTTGAAGAAGTTGCCTTTGGCTTGAAAATAGGTGAACTCAGTCAACCTGTTAAAACCCAGTATGGTTATCATATTATTAAAGTTGTAGATAAAAAAGAAGCAGGATTAGCCCCTTTTGAAGATGTTAAAGAAAAAATTAAAAGCAATTTACTTCAACAAGAGCAACAAAAGATCTGGCAGGAATTTGTCAAAGGTTTGAAAGATAAAGCCGAAATAGAGATTAAAATTAAATAATCAAAAAGGGTAGAGTAGTAAGTTTAATTTGCTTACTGCTCTAGCCGTATAAAAATGAGATACCAGGAAATAAGTTTTATTTAATGGGTAAAGTGGCCATAACGTCTTTAAAAGCAGTTTTGCCTGGTTCTACCGTTTAGTTTGTTATTTATGCCTTACTATTTGGAGGTTTTGTATGCAAAATAAAAACCAGAAGCTTTTAAAAAGGATAGAAGAAGTTAGACTAGAGCTATATAGACTAGTTGGAACAGGTGGGCTTAATAATGAAAGTAATATAAAAAAGAGCCAGCAATTAGATAGATTAATCATAAAATATCAGAAAGAAAAGAAATAGTAAAAAATAGTAAGGAATAAGATACTACTTTTAAATTTATAAGAAGCTATTATTATATATTTATTTATTGACTAGAGGTGATATAATTGGCCTATTGTTATAATTGCGGAGAAGAATTATATTTAATTGATAAAATCGGAAGAATTGATTATGTAATTTGCGAAGGATGTGGTCATGAAATAACTATTTGTGATTATGGACAGGTTTCAACTGAGAAGATAGATTATGCCAGAAAAGAATTTCAAAAAAAATATGAGGAGAATGTTAAGGGTTTGGAATCAGTTGATAAAACTGTGAGAAGAATATCGGCGAACATATTTAGCTTAAAAAAGGATAAAAAAATAAGCTGTAAAAGGGGCTAACCTCCTCTGCTGGGCGGCTCTTCTGGCTCTTGTAACTGCAAGTCCAGAGGTAGCAATTAATATAACCAGTGTTGCAAGAGGTGTATCGGATATTGGTTTAGGGAACTTACTTGGTTCAAATATAATCTCTATTCCTTTAATAGTCACTATTGCTTATTTTGCTTCTCGCAAGTCATCCAATAATAATCCAGAACATAAACAGCATTTGGAGGATGAATTTTTGGCTTTGAATAAAAGATCTGTAAAAGTTCTTTCATTACCCTACCTGGCTATTATAGCTATGGTAGCCTTCTTAACCCTACCAGAGGGCTGGCGTAGGTTGCAACCAGTAGATGGCTATATAATGTTGATCATTTATGTTATATTTCTCTTTCAGGCAATAATGAGAGGAAGAAAGCAGGGTGAAGAGGTAAGTTGGGACTTTAAAAAATTGATGACTTCTATAAGCGGTGCTATAGCAATCGCTGTTGGTGCTTATTATATTGTAAGGTCAACAGAGAATATTGTTTACATATTAGGAATACCTCAGTTCCTTGGTGGTTTGTTTATCACAGGGCCACTAACTACAATTCCTGAAATCTTTAAAACATGGAGTATCTCAAAGGGGGGAGAGGTAACCTCTGGTACTACCAGTGCTTATTGCAGATAATGCCATAACTATGACTGTCGCATTCTTTCCGCTGGCTCTAGTAACTGTTAATATTCAAAACCCTACCCTTTATTTAATTAATCTTATTTTTGTAGGCCTGATGCCGTTATTTTATTCAATCTTTATACATCAGAATAAAACAAAACATGGTTTTACAAAAAATCAGGTATATGCCTTCAATTCAATATATCTTATATATATTTTACTTATAGTAAATTTTCTACTTTAGTTTTCACAAATTTTTTTATACTAATATTCCTCTTCTTTATAGAATAAATGTATAATACAAAGTAAAAAATATATTAGAAATAGGCTTATAGAGTTTGGTCGAAAAGTCACTGCTTATACTCTGGTGATTATACATCCCTTCACTCAACGGTAGGACCTTAACTTCGTTCCGGGAAATATAATTACTTTAAATAACACTTTTCGAAAACACACTTAAAGTATATTTTTTAGTGAGCGAAAGATTTTTTACTATCTTATTAAGGAGAGGATATTTATGGATGGAATATACTCAATAGTACCTTCATTGACGGCTATCATTATTGCTGTAAAGACCAGACAGGTGTTGCCAGCATTAATAGTAGGTCTAATTGCTGGGTCCTATCTGGTAGAGCCATCTTTATTAGGCGGAATAACCAGGGCCAGTGATTATCTAGTTGAATCTGCGACAGTAAGGGAAAATATAGAGATAGCATTTTTCCTATATATATTTAGTGGTTTAATGGGTATGATGAAGGTATCAGGGGGAGTAAAGGGAGTAGAAAGATTAATATCTAATCGAGTCAATAGTGAAAAAGGAACCTTACTAACTACCTGGGGCTTATCTTTATTTACTTTTATTGACTGTGGTTTCCATATCATGGCTTTAGGCACTATTATGAAACCAATAGCAGAAAAACTTAAAATAGCCAGAGAAAAACTCTCTTATGTAATCGATACATCTACAGTGCCGCTAATAGTTTTAGCACCATTAGGCACCACCTATATTGGCTATATGGTCTCTATGGTTCGCACTGGACTGGCAGAAAGTGGAATGGAGATAGATGCCTATACACTATTTTTAAAAAGCATCCCTTTAAATTTTTATTCATTTGTAGCTATTGCTATCAGTTTAACGGTTGTGATTTCTGGTAAAAGTTTAAAATGGAAAAAGGAAAACAAAGTTGGAGATGATAGTGGAAGAAAGGATCATCATCACGGTGGATTTAAAGATGATGTCAAACCCAGGGCACTAAACCTGATATTGCCCCTGGCTTTACTATTTGTTTTAACTATTTATTTCTTATGGATATCTGGTAGTCAAAAAGCCAGTACTTTTCTGGGGGCATTAATGGAGGCTAATACAGCTAAGATGATGTTAATTGCTTTATTGCTTACTGTTATTCTAACGGCTATATATTATCTTTTGCAGAAGATAAGTATTGAAGATGTAATAAGTGGCTTTACTGCTGGAGGTAATGAAATTATGGTAGCCATTGTACTTTTATTTCTGGTATGGGGTATAGCAAGCGTATCAAATGACCTGGGATTCAGTGAATATGTCACCAGTACTTTGGGAGACTTTTTACCAGCTTTTCTGGTACCAGTCATCTTATTCCTACTTGGATCACTTGTATCTTACTTTATAGGGACTTCATGGGGAACCTGGGGCTTGTTAATGCCTCTTGGTATATCACTGGCTTTAGCCACAGATGCCAATTTAGCATTATCTGTTGGTGCGGTTTTTGCTGGTGGGACCTTTGGTGACCATATCTCTCCTTTGTCTGAAACAACAGTTATAACAGCTACAGTTATGGAGATGCCAGTTATGGAACATGCCAACAGTCAGTTGGGTTATGGTATCATAGGTGTGATTATTTCATCTATACTTTACCTCCTGGCAGGCCTAATTTAAAATACATATTGTAATATTAACTGAAATCAATCAGTCTCTATATGGAATTGTAACTATAATTAAAAAATTAAGCTTTCTGCCTGAATCGGTGGAAGGCTTTTTATGTATAGACCTCCCAAATTGAGGGAAATATATATTATAAAATCCCATATAATTTGATATACTAATTTCCTAAGTTTTTAAGTAAAAAAATTATGGAATAATAATGTAAAAAGGATGGATAAAATGAAATGGTTCTATAAAGTTATACCCCTCATTTTAATGACAATAATTATAAATACATTAGTTTTAGCGAATAGTCCAGTAGAACATACTGAAGGCAATTTCACTAGTGTTTACAGTCAAGATGACAAGTATATTTTTGGAACAGCAATGGGTGTTACTAAAGGTGACATGTATATAAGTCAGAATAACATAAAATATATAATAGTAAAAGTGAAAGATAATAAAGCGACAGCTAAAAAATTAGGGGGAATTAATCTAATAGAGGATATTTTAACTACAGCACAAGTACCAAATATTACAGCAAAACCTAAAAAAACTATTGGGATTTATCATACTCATAATGGAGAATCATATGAACCAGGACCAGTAAGTTTATACGAAAATGGAGAAATATATGATGTGGGTAATGTACTTAGCTCTGCACTAGAAAAATACGGTATCGAAGTAATACATTCAAATAATCTTCACCTTCCACAGGATGGAGCTGCATATGAACGCTCGAGAGCAACTGCTACAGATATTGTCAAAAAAATGCCCGATGCTATTTTCGATGTACATAGAGATGCAATACCTAGAAAAAAAGAGTATTTGACTGAAGTAAATGGTAAACAAATCAGTCAGATAAGATTAGTTGTTGGCAGACAAAACCCAAATCAAAAGGTTAATGATCAGTTTGCCAGGCAGCTAAAATCAATAAGCGATAAACAATATCCAGGGTTAATTAGAGATATTTTTTATGCTCGCGGTTCTTATAATCAACAATTATCTCCAAACTCCCTATTATTTGAATTTGGAACACATGTGACAAGTAAAGAAAAAGCGGAAACAAGTGCTGTGATGTTGTCTGATATTATAAATCAACTTTTATATGAGGGAAATGAAACTACTAAATCACAAAATAAATCAGTCAAAAACAAAAGTGCATTTTCGTCAATTGTCTGGATGATCGTTATTTTGATAATTGGTATTTCATTATTTTTATTTATAAATGAAGGCAGTATAGATGGAGTTAAAGATAGGATAAAAAAATTTTTTAGTCAAGAATTAATTGATAAAGGAGATAAGAAGTAGTAAAAAATTATTTAATAAGTATTCTCTTTAGACAAAGATTATCATAAATAGGAATAGTATTAATCAAAATACTTAAAAATAAAGGAAATACAAAGTAGTTTATAGTATTATATATAAAAGCTAACTAAGTTAAGTTACCTAGATTTTTTTGGATGGTGAAATAATTTTACAGAAGAGGAGATGGTATAATATGGCACATGATCATAATCATGATAGCTCCGGAAACATTGGTACTGCGTTTTTTCTGAATTTGTTCTTTACAATCCTGGAGATTATAGGAGGGATCTGGACTAATAGTTTAGCCATAATATCAGATGCTGTTCATGATTTGGGTGACTCTATTTCATTGGGTTTAGCATGGTTTTTAGACAGATATTCCAAACGCAAACCTGATTTAAATTATTCATTTGGATATTCACGGTTTTCCTTATTGGGGGCTTTAATCAATACTGTTGTATTAATTGCAGGTTCTACCATAGTCTTAATGAGGGCTATACCAAGAATAATATCACCAGAACACAGTAATGCACAGGGAATGTTTATCTTTGCTATTCTGGGGATTGTTGTCAATGGTATTGCTGTTTTAAGGTTACGAGGAGGGGAATCTTTAAATGAAAAGGTAGTATCCTGGCACCTTCTGGAAGATGTATTAGGATGGGTAGCCATATTAATAGTAAGTATTATCTTGTTTTTCAAAGACATTCATCTACTGGATCCTTTACTATCAATCATTATTACATCTTATGTATTATATAATGTAATTAACAACCTTATAAAAATCCTCAAGGTTTTTCTACAGAGAGTTCCTGAAGACATCTCATTAGAGGATATTGAAGACAAAATTAGACAGGTAAACAGTGTTATAGATGTACATCACACCCATGTGTGGTCAATGGATGGAGAACATAATTTCCTGTCTACTCATGTAGTAATACCAGACAAGAGTACCAGAAATGAGCAGAAAAAAATAAAAGAAAAAATTCAAAATTTACTCTTAGACAATAATATACATCATATCACTGTAGAAATAGACTTTACTAATGAAAACTGTAATGGAGAAGAATGTGAATTTTGATTTAATAAAGCTTATTAACTTAATATAAATCTAAAGAATATTAATAGATTAAATAAAAGGATTTTATAAGAAAATATAGAATAATGAATAATAGATGAATATATGCTTAGACTTGAAGGGGATGTGTTT
>JADQBV010000450.1 GCA_016278415.1 Halanaerobiales bacterium | reverse complement strand
GGTTTGCAAAAAGATTAGGTGATTTATTAAGAGAATTTAATTTCATATCAGAAGATAAGCTCCAAGAAGCCTATGAGAATCTACAAAAAACAGATAAAAGCTTTAGTGAGTTTTTAATAGATTCTGCATATATTGAGGAAGAGGATTTAATTACTGTTATGGAAATACAACTTGGCATTGATAGAGTTGATATGTCTGACTATGATCTAGGTCCTCAATTATCCCAATATATACCAGAGAATATAGCCCGTCATTACTGTATAGCACCTTTAGCTAAAGATGAGGATATTCTTAAAGTAGCTATGGCTGAACCGAATGATATTATTGCCATTGATGATATGGAAATGGTCTCTGATCTTAAAATCCATCCATTTATATCTTCCCGTAAAGAAATAGAGCGGGCACAGGGTCTTATATATTCACTGATGGAACATGATACAGATGATTTAATTGAGGGTTTGTCTGAATATCAGGAGGACGAACCTGCTTTGGATGAAATTAAGAAAATGGTAGAAGATGCGCCTATTGTTCGTTTGACTAATATAATTATAACCCAGGCAATTCAGATGAGAGCAAGCGATATCCATGTTGAGCCACAGGCAAAAGAGGTTAAAGTTCGTTATCGTATTGATGGGGTATTAAGAGAAAATATGATTGCACCAAAATATTCACAGGCTGCTTTGATTTCGCGGTTAAAGATAATGGCAGATTTAGATATCACAAAAAGGAAAGTGCCACAGGATGGACGAATCAAATTAAATTTTAATGGTTTAGAAGTTGATATGCGTGTTTCGACACTGCCAACTATATTTGGTGAAAGTGTAGTAATACGTATCTTAAATAAAGAGGAGAGTTTGATGGACATAAATCGTCTTGGTCTAAGTGATGATAACTTAGCCAGATTTAAAAAGATGATTTATAACCCATTTGGTATTTTCTTAGTAACTGGTCCAACGGGTAGTGGAAAATCCACTACGCTATTTGCTGTATTAAATGAATTGAATTCTACGGATAAGAAGCTTATCACGATAGAGGACCCAGTGGAATACCAAATGAAAGGTGTTAATCAGGTACAGGTTAATGCTAAACAGGGTTTAACTTTTGGAGGGGCATTACGCTCTATTTTGAGACAGGATCCAGATATTGTTATGGTTGGTGAGATTAGAGATGAAGAGACTGCTCAAATTGCAGTTAGAGCTGCATTGACAGGTCATTTAGTGCTGAGTACCCTCCATACTAATGATTCTGTTAGTACTATAACTAGATTAGTTGATATGGGAATACCTCCATATTTGTTGGCTGCAACCCTAAAGGGTGTTGTTGCACAGCGTCTTGTTAGAAAGCTATGTGATAACTGTAAAGAAAGTTATCAACCATCTGTAGAAGAAAAGGCTCTATTGGGATTAGATGATTATCAAAAATTATACCGCCCTACTCAATGTAGTAAATGTAGTAATACAGGTTTTAAAGGACGTATGGCTGTTCATGAAGTATTATTAATTGATTCTGATATTGGTAAAATGGTTGCTGAAAGTGAAAGTGAACAGGATATAAAGAATATGGCCATCGAGAAAGGCATGAAGACTTTAAGGGAAGATGCAGGACTCAAAGTCATAAAAGGTTTGACTCCTTTTAGTGAAATGGCTAGAATAGTTGTGTAATATTGGTAATGCTCTCAGGTGTTTTGCTATTAAGCTGAAAGATTTTAGAAAGTCTCCAGTCACGGACTGATTGCAAGAAGCTGATTTACAAAATCTTGTCTGAGCAAAGCGAGTTTGATTTTGTTGCTTCTTAATTGAAGGAGTAACTGGGGTTTAGACTTTTTCATGAATGAAGCAATAGCAAAGGACCGGACATATTTTCTGCCAACTAATATATAGATGACCCTAAAAAGTTAAAACTTTATAAAAAAACATCATTAAGTAGTAGTTAACTACTACTTAATGATGTTTTTTAACTTAGGGCATTTATTACTTGATTTGTTGCTTCAACTGAGTGGAAATAAGACTCAGTTACATCTCTATAGTCTAAATTATATTTGTCAACATATTTGATAACGTCATTCCATTGACCATTTTCATAAGCAAGAATAAGTTTTAAAATTTCACCCATGACACCCTGATGTTTAATTATAGCATCACTAGTATCATTAGAAAGCGGGAGTTCTTCAATTATACTAGCGATAGAACGTCCAAGAAAGGCATCTATAAGAGAGAATAGACCTATTAGAAAGAAATCCAACTTTCGATCTTGCAACCCAACTAGTGGTGCTAAATTTTCCGCAAAGTTTGCTCTAATAAGTGAATTAGTTATAAGTATATTTGGTTTATCTTCAGAAATACCCCTCATTATCTTTAGAGTCAACCATTTCTTGTAATCGTTTAAACCTAATAAAATTAAGGCTTGTTTAATTGTTCCAACTTCATTACGTAATCCAAAGTAGGCTGAATTAACTAATCTGAAGAGATTATATGATAAAGAGATATCATGTTTTATGATGGTTTCTATTTTTTCAAAGTCAGGATCTGGTTGGTTAATTTCTCTTAAGATATTAAAATAATGGAGTTTATTAGTGGGTATGTATTTTCTTTTCACTAAGTCCAATTTATAATAAAAGTCTCCTTGTAGAAATTCGAAATTATCACTAAGAGCTCGGGTGTATTCTTTATTAGAATTAACTTCAGTAGCTATTAATTTTACATTACTTTCTTTTAAAATGCTTAAGCGTATTCTATTACGAACAGAAAGGGGAGTAGACATATTTACTTTTATAACATCAACAATATCCAGATATTCCTCGGGTTCTGTTTCCAGAGCGAAATCACCTAGCATTATTGGAAATCCTTTGCTCTTAAGTTCTTTACAGATGAATAAAACCTTATCTATACTACCAGGGTTCTCCAAAATACTAATACCAACCTGTTTGTCTGGAAATACTTTAATTAAACCCCTTTTAAAAAGGTCATCCTGTATATTAACATATATTTTTTTATCGATTGTGGCATGTTTTAATCTGTTAGTAAATTCCTGCATTTCTTCAGATTCATAATCGTCAGAAACATGGGTCAGGGTCTCATATTCGATAATTTCTTTTTCTGTATTAAGAATAGGTTTTCGTGTTATAAATACACCCATATAATCATCTCTCCTCATAAATATATATTACGCCATAAATTTCAAATTTCCTGTATTTATTTATCGATTCTAAATTAAATTATTGATATTTTCCAAATTAGAGTAAAAAATACTTGATTCAGTTCTTTTTTACTATAAATAAATCTTACTTTTTGAAGGAGTATCGTAGATTTTAGGAAGATTTTAATGCTGCAATTCAATTATCGAGAAGTTCACAAAGGAGGTTTTTTGTTTTCCTTAAATATTGTCTATGTTATAATATATTATAGAGTACTTATATATAATTAAATAAAGAAAAATATAATATATAATCTCTTAAGGGTACTCGAAATTATTGTTAAAGTTCTTATATAGAAAGGTGGAACTATTATTAATATTACAAAAGAGGAATTTGAAATAGTAAACTATCAATTAGGAAGATATCCGGATAATTTATCAGGAGTAGCGCTTTATTGTCCTTTCAATAAACCAGCAGTATTGTTAACATTACCTTATAGTGAAGAAAACGGTATTTTCCCAACAATCTACTGGTTAAGTTGTCCTTATTTAGTTAAAGAAGTTTCTATGCTGGAAAATGAAGGTCTTATTAAAGAATTATCCTCTAGAGTGACAGATAATAAAGAATTTAGAGAGAGGTTAATGAATACACATAAGCGATATGCCTCCAAAAGGATGCAGTTACTATCTGAAGAGGAGCGCAATCAAATAAAAAATAAGTCAATAGGAATGTATGAGGTGTTAGTAGAATCAGGTGTAGGTGGAATTATGGAGAAAGATGGGGTAAAATGTCTACATACTCATCTGGCTGATTTTCTGGTAAGCAAGGATAATATATTAGGCGAAAGAGTTTGGGAGCTTACTGATTGGCCGGAAGATTGTCATATATGTGATAAGGAAAATATAAGAGAAGTTTGAAAGTGAATTATAGGTAATTAATCATAAAGAAAAGGAGTGGTTTGATGAGATTAGGAGCGATAGATGTAGGGACAAATTCTTGCAGGATGATAGTAGTTGATTATAAAGATGGGGAAATTAAAGAAATAAAAAGAAACTTGGAAATTACTCGTCTAGGAGAGGGTGTTGATAAAAATAAAGAGTTAACTGAGCAGGCCATTAATAGAGCATTATTTGCTATTTCATCCTTTGTAAAGGAAATGAGAAGATTAAAAGTTGAAAAGATAAAAATAAACGGTACAAGTGCACTGAGAGACGTAAATAATGCCTATAAACTACTTGATGCTGTTAAAAAAGAAACAGGATATAATTTAGATATAATATCTGGTGAAGAGGAAGCCCGTTTGAATTACATAGGTGTTGCTTATACTAATAGTAATAACCTTATTATTGATATAGGTGGAGGAAGTACTGAATTTATTTGGCTAGATAATGACAGGGTTAATTATGAAAGTTTGGATATGGGCTCAGTACGTATGACTGAGAGATTGATAAGTGATAATCAAAAAACAGTAACACAGGGCGAATTATCAGCCATTGAATCAGATGTAAAAGAATTGATCAATAAGGAAATTGGGTGTAAAATTTCTAATATCGAGAAAGCTATTGGACTTGGAGGAACTATTACGACAATAGCAGCAATTGATCAAGGAATGACTGTATATGACCTTAATAAAATCCAGCATTATATTCTTGAAATTGAAACTGTAAAAACAATTCGTGATTCACTTAGCAATAAAACCCTAGAACAGAGAAAAAAAGTGAATGGATTACAAGCGGGAAGGGCTGACATCATTATTGCCGGTATTCAAATATTATATGTAATTATGGATATATTAAATATTAAAGAGATACTTGTAAGTGAACATGACCTTTTATATGGTTCTATTAAAGAGATGGGGATGTGATAAAGAAGTAAAAATGTTACAAAATTAGTAATTTTTATTTATTGTGATAGATTATGACTTCTTTTAGCAGAAATTTTGGAAGTCTCCTCACTATTAATCGACAGATATATTAACTGTAATAAGTTATAATATGTGTATGTTCTGCTATACCAGCATATTATTAGTACTTATATCAGTAAAAGTGATTTTATATGAGGAGGAGACGGAATTATGTCACAGAGTACATTTTTAGAATTAGGTCATAGACAAGATTCAAAGAAGATAGGAAGGAATTTAAAGGAAAGTATATTTTCAGTAAGATATGAATCTATTTTAATTATTTTGTTGGGTTTTTTTATGGGACAAGCTCAAATTGCAGGTTTTTTTTCTCTATCTCTAATTTTTCTAACAATCATCACAGAGAGGACTTTTAAAGTATATTTTATATCTGCACTTATGGTTTCTTTTGGTTTGATACAGTCTGGAGACATCTCGAACATAATTTATTTTGCAGCTGCAATAATAGGTTTTGCAGTTTATCCGCAATTAAAAAAGAAGATTGGTCAAGTTGATATTGCATTAATTAATGTATGTATATATATGATATTTGCATTTGTAAAAAATTATTATAATGATCTACTATTTATTCATTATTTTATTACGATTGGGGAAACGTTATTAATATATATAATAAGTTATGTAGGTCTTAGAGGAGTAAGACAGTTATTAGATAGGCAATATAATCTTACTAAATTATCGCTACTTGCTATCTTTATTTTCTCTTCCGGTTTTCTAATTGGATTATCAAATATAAGTCTAGTACCATATCAAATAATTAATATTCTTGTTTATGTGTTCTTAATCAGTCTTGCTAATACATTAGGGTTTAATTATTCAATTATGGCAGCTGTTCTATATGGGTTGGTACTTATCAATGCCGGAGTAATACCAATGATAAATATTTTTAGCTATATAATTTTATCCTTTTCCTGTTCTATATTTAGAAAAAAGAACAAATTGTGGACTATTATAGGTGTTAGCATAAGCATATTATTATATTCAGGCTTATCACCGACTATTTACAATTTAAGTAATACTGCAATGGAACTAGGAATTGCTTTAGTTCTTTTTTTGATAATACCTCTAAAATATTGGCTCTATCTGTATTCTAGTTTCCTATTAAGCGAAGAGGCAAGTGATAATAATAATATTAAAGGGGATAATAATGGTCTGAAACAACATATGAGTGAGATATCACAGGTGTTTAGTGAATTGAGTGTTACTTTTAAAGAAACCTTACCACCAGAAAGTGCCCATAGGTCCATCGATGATTTTTCTTTTATTTTCAGGAGTAAGGTTTGTGGAAAATGCAAGAGAAATAATATTTGCTGGCATCAGGATAAAGACGATACATATAAAAGAATATACTTATTATTAAAAGCAGGTAGAGAAAAAGGGTATTTAAATATTGATAATATAAATAATATATTTGAGAAGAGATGTCCCTACATTAGACAGCTGACTGCATCTGTCAAGGTGAGTTTTGAAATTCATCAGATAAATGATTTCTGGAGAAATCGATTAAAAGATAAACAGGAAATTGTATCAGAGCAGTTGGCAGGCATTGGAGAAATAATTGATCAGTTCTCCGAAGAATCTTCTTTAACTGTAACAAATGATACAATAATGGAAGATATAAAACAAAAGGCTAGTGAAAGTGATATTGATTTATACAATATAGAACGGCATTCAAATGTTAAGACAAATACAAATTATTTTACTGTTGAAATGGAACATTGTAGTGGTAATAATCCTTGCCAGGGTCAACTTCTTGATCTGATAAATTCAGAATATGAATGTAATTATAGAATTATTGATAAAATATGTGGAAGTAAAATTAAAGATCGCCCTTGCCAGGTGGTATATGGACCAATTGGTCAATATAAAGTCTCAATGTCAAAAGTACAGAAGGCCTGTTCAGGGGATATTTCTGGGGATAGTTTTCTTTATAAGGGTTTAAAGGATGGGAAAGACCTCTTTGTAATATCAGATGGAATGGGAATTGGTGAAAAGGCTGCTGCAGAGAGTAGGGCTGCAATAAATCTGTTGGAAAGTATAATAGACGCAGGTTTCGATCAAAAGTTGGCTATCAAGACTATAAATTCGGCCCTATATCTTAGGAATCAGGATGAAAGCTTTACAACTCTGGACATTTGTATTTTTGATACTTTTACTGCAAAGATGACTTTTAGTAAAATTGGTGCAGTTGCCAGTTATGTGAAAAGAGATTGGGATCTTATAAAAGTTGATTCCGCGTCATTACCGGCCGGGATACTTGATAAGATTGAGGTATATACAAGTGAGATGGATTTAAAAACAGATGATTTTGTAATTATGAATACTGATGGAATGTTAGATATACGTGATGATATAGAAGATAAAGAAGAATGGATTAGGCAGATATTACAGAATTCATCTTTTGATAAGACGGAGGATATGTTAGATTATATATTGGATGTAGTATTAGATTTTAAGGGAGAAATTAGCGATGACATGACAATAGTAGTTATAAAAATTGAAGAAATTTCAAAAAAAAGAAGGAAATTTAAGGGTCTGCCTAGAACTAATATAGGTGAAAGAGCATAAGTTAGATATGAAGTTTACTAGTATAATTTTAGTGTATCAAATATTTATTTTTATCTTCGCGGATATACTAGTATAAAGTTTACTAGTATAATTTTAGTGGAGAACAAGTCAGGGTTTTAGTAAAACAGGATATTTTAGAAGGGGAATACCAGTTTGAATTTGTTAAATCAGTTTGAAGATTACATAATTAACGAAAAGTTAATAGCTAAAGGAGATTCTATAATTTTAGGGGTTTCGGGTGGTCCAGATTCAATGACTATGCTGGATCTTTTTGCCTGTCTAAAAAAAAAATATGCTCTGAATATCGTAATCTTTCATCTAAATCATATGTTTCGCAAAGAAGCTGACAAGGAGGCATTGTTTGTAAAGACTAAAGCTAAGGAATATGATTTACATGTAGTTATTGAAAAATTTGATGTACCTAGACTTATTAAGGAAGAGAATCTTTCTCCTGAGGAAGGAGCCCGTGAGACACGATTTAGGCTTTTATCTAAATTAGCAAAAAAATTAGATATAAAAAAGATTGCTATGGCTCATAATAAAGATGACCTTGTGGAGACAGTTTTCTTAAATTTAATAAGAGGAACAGGGCTAAAGGGATTAACAGGAATAGAGCCTAGTAGTAATAATTATGGACTAAGCATTATACACCCATTACTAGCACTCTCTAGAGTAGATATTGAGTATTATTGTAAAGAAAATAATTTGGAACCGCGGATAGATCCTAGTAATAAAGAGACAGTTTACACAAGGAATAAAATACGGAATTTGATTTTACCTCAAATTGAAAAAGAAATAAATCCTGGGGTTAAAGACGTAATATATAGAATGTCCAAGAATATTCGTGAAGAAGAGGAATTTTTGCAAAGGTATTCAGAGGCTTCTTTTCAGGATAGTGTAGTTAAAAGAGATCAAAAGTCTATTGTTTTATCATTATCTAAAGTACAGGGTGAAGAATATCCTATACGCAGACGAATTATTAAGAATGCTGTTAGTGAGCTTCAAGGTGATGTTACAGACCTGTATTCAGTCCATTATCAAGCAGTGGAAGGGCTTATTAAATCGGGAGAAACGGGCAAGACTATACAGTTAAAAGATGATAATAGAGTAAGAACCTCATATGATTTTTTGATATTCGAAAAGAATATTGTTTATAAAAGTGAAAATAATTTTTCATATGAATTACCAGTACCAGGGCAAGTTAGGAATAATAATTATATACTTAAAACTGAGATTATAGATATGGATAATCAGTGGTGTGAAATAGCAATGGATAAAAGTAAGTGTATATGTGATTTTGATAAAATAAAATTTCCGTTGACAGTAAGAAATCGTCAGGATGGTGATTATCTTATCCCATTTGGTATGACTGGTACTAAAAAGGTAAAGGATTTTTTTATTGATGAAAAAATATCTGTTTTAAAGAGGGATGAAATTCCCTTAGTTGTGGATAATTCCGGGAAGATTATATGGATAGCAGGTTATCGGGCTGATAATAGATTTAAAGTAGATAATGCAACAAAAAAATTACTGAAAATAGGTATAATTTTTGCTGGAGGGGATTAAATATGAATGAAGATAGCGTTTTTGCTAACGATATATTAGAAGTTATTATCAGTGAAGAAGAGATAGAGGAAAGAATAAAAGAACTAGCTGTTGATATAACAGAGTCATATTCACAAGATGAGGAAGTCATTATGGTTTGTATATTACGTGGGGCTTTTATTTTTATGGCTGATCTGGCACGCCATATTAACTTGCCTGTCATTGCTGATTTTATGGATGTATCAAGTTATGGTGAAGGAACTACTAGTTCCGGTGTTGTAAGAATAATAAAGGACTTAGAGGAAAATATTGAAAATAGACATGTTTTATTAGTTGAGGATATTATGGATACAGGAAAAACTTTAAAACATGTAATTGATATGCTGGAAACACGTGACCCTGCCAGTATTAAGGTGGTAACTTTGCTTGATAAACCTGATCGCAGGGTAGTTAAACAAATGGAAGCAGACTTTAATGGTTTTGAGATTCCGGACAAATTTGTAGTAGGGTATGGTCTTGATTTCGCTGAGAAATATAGGAATCTACCCTATATTGGTGTATTGAAAAAGGAGTTATATTCGTAATTCCATTGTCAAAGATATATAATTATGGTATAATTATAAATTGTATAATTGAAAAAAATTAAAATTGTTTCCTTATTGAGGGGAGGTTCGATTGATTGAATAATTTTGTAAAGAATTTAGGCTTTTATGTAATATTAATTGTACTATCTATTTTTGTAGCACAGTTTTTTATGCAGC
>JADQBV010000332.1 GCA_016278415.1 Halanaerobiales bacterium | reverse complement strand
TTGGGCTTGATCAAGTGGTAGATAGAAGACAATTTCATCAAGCATCTTAATACCAGTTTCCAGGCTACCAACTATTTTGAAGGTAACACCCTTTAATGAATTAAATGCTGTGTTAGACAAAACTGTGACTTTCTCACCAACCTGACGATCAATCTTTTCTAACAGGGTTGTTCCCATAACAACTTCTAGTTGACCTGTTTCCACCATTCTACCTTCGACAAGATTGTTTTCAATACCAGTAAACTGGACTTCCTTAGCAGGGTCAACCCCCCAACCATTCATAGTTACCAATTCATCCCCTGTACTAATCATAGCACCATACTTCAGTCTAGGTATTACCATATCTATCTTGTCTATTTCCTTTAGACTTGCAATCATCTTATCTAATCCCTGGTCATTAAATCCATCTACAGGATAATTGAGTGGCAACAGGCGCTCCTGTTGTTGATACTCCTGATCAATTATCTTAATGTGACCAGAATTATATTGAATATGATCAGCAAAGACTGAATCTATCATACCTACTATATATCCCCTAGCAAATACAACTATCATAACGGCAAAAGCAATGGCGATTATCGAAACAAATGTCCTCAATTTATGTCTAAATAAATTTTTATAAGCTAATTTAGCAATAAATTTCATTTTTGCACCTCCCTATTTATGATAGATTGCCTCAATCGTATTCTTACTTGCTGCCCAGTAAGCTGGTAAAATACTGGATACCATAGATACAATAACACCAAAACTAAAGACTAGGATAAAAGCCTTCAGATTCCAAACTCCATACATTTTACCAATTACTGGTATCCCAAATGTACTCATATCCATATTTTCCATACCCATCATAGCACCCCAATCTATACCGTATATTGAAAATACCCAGACACCAATAGCTCCTAGGAGTACACCAATTAAACCCCCTAAAACACCAATCCCAGTTGATTCTAAAACAAATGTATAAGTAATTTCTTTTCTTTGTAAACCCATCGCCTTCATCATACCTATCTCTTTCATTCTTTCCAGGGCTGCTAATATAACCGTATTAATAATAGCAATGGCAGCGATCAATAAGATTATAGCCATAATCATTTGATTACCCATCTGTTTAGCACCCGCTACAGATACTGCATCTAGTTGTTTCCAGGAAATTACTCCTAAGTTATTATCTATAGTTTTCAATTTGTTTTCTAGTTGATTAGTAACTCCCATAGCTAAGTCTTTATTATCTAGTTTAACTAATATCTTGCTTACCTGATTATCAACATTTAGGGCCTGTTGAACTATATCAAGAGGTAGATAAACAATGTTGCTGTTAACATTAGGATTAGCAGTATGAAGCAATCCTGATATCTCTGCGTCAATTGTATTAAATGTTTCGTTTTTATCCTTGACTAGCATTGTAATATAATCACCTTTTTTTAATTTAAGGAGGTCAGCCAATCTTTTCCCCATAACTGCCCTATATTCCCCATTTGAAAACATTGAACCCTCTACAAATTGATCCTCCAGCTCAAAGACTTCTAATAGTTTGTCAGGATTAACTCCTTTTCCTATTACCGGTAGTTCATTAATACCATTGTTTAAACGAGCCGAAAAACTTAGCTCAGGTGAACTAGCCTGATAAGCCTTAACATTCTCAATTGCAGTCTGCATTTGCAGATTAGGAACAATTAAATTTTCTAAAGGGAGTTCATCCTCCTCTTCCCAATATCCTTCATTTACCACCTGGAGATGACTAGCCTCATAATCAATAATAGCTTCATAAGACATTTCCGTCATACCTCCAATCATGGAATCCATCAGTATATAGAAAAAGATCGCAAAGGCAATAATGATAGCAGTAATTATAGTACGATTTCGATGACGTACCAAATTTTTAAAGGCCAGTTTAGTCAGAAACATTATAGCTCTCCCCCTTTTTATCTTCAGAGATTAACCCATCCTTAATCTCCAGCATCCGGTGGGCATAATCCATTACCTGAGGGTCATGAGTGGAAAAAATAAAGGTAGTTCCCAATTCTTCGTTCATTTTTACCATAACTCCCAGAACCTCTTCACTGGTTTTAGAATCCAAGTTGGCAGAAGGCTCATCAGCTAAAACTAATTTCGGCTCCTTCACCAGGGCCCTGGCTATTGCAACACGTTGTTTCTGCCCACCAGATAACTCATTAGGTCTTCTATCCTCCAATCCATCAAGACCCACATCAGCCAATATTTTCATTACTCTGTCTCTGAGTTCCTTTTTACTATGTTTATCAACTAACCTAATGGCAAATTCTACATTCTCATAAGCATTCAATACAGGTATTAGATTATAGCTTTGGAAGATAAACCCGATATTATGTCTCCTTAGCATAGCCAAACCCTTTTTATCTAAATTCCCTAATTCCTGACCATTAAAATTAATAGTCCCACTTGTAGGCTTATCAAGGCAACCAATCATATTCAACATAGTAGTCTTTCCAGAACCAGAAGGACCAAATACAGTAGTAAATTCACCTTTTTCTACAGTTAAATCAATTCCCCTTAGAGCCGGAACCTCTATTTTGCCCTGTTGATAAATCTTTTTAACTCCCTTTAATTCTAGTAAAGCCATTTTTATTACCTCCCCAATTCTTAATTCAATTACTTTTTGTAAAAATTTTCTCAAAATTTACTCCCTCTTCTTAATCCCATGTTCAATAAAGTATAACATTTTATCAATAGTCTCCATCTCATCATCTAGGATATCTGGATTTATCTTGCCATCTTTATAAATAATATCTATTAAAGAGAAATTAAGACCATTCAATAATACTGAAATCAAATCTACATCTATTTCAGGATCAAGTTCACCTTTTCTCAATCCATCTTCTAATAATTGATGGTAAAAATTTGAATTTTTATCTGCCTGTTCACCCCAAATCTCCCGCTGTAAGTCTTTATTATTAATAAGTATATTTCCTACAGATACTAGGCGGGGATTATCCTTAGCAAACCTGATACCACTTAAGTAAATTTCCCGTAATAACTGAAAAAAACTATATTTATCTTTATTTATCAGCATATCATGATTAATATATTCGAACTTCTTATTAACTGTCAGCTCAATAATATATTTAAATAGGTCTTTTTTGTTTTCAAAATATTGATAAAAACTACCTTTAGCTATACCAGCATTATCGGCGATAGCTGTAATTCTCGCCTTATGATAAGAACGTGTAGAAAATTCATTAATTGCCGCATCTATTACCCTATCCTTTTTATCCTCTGCTAGATTAAAAAATGTTTCTTTAGGCATATATTTGCCTCCCTCTTTATTTTAACAATATCTCACTCATACTCACTCATTCTTATAATTTCATAAGACTACTATTTTGATTTTACCCGAAAGCTAACTGTTGCTATAACTACCACTTCAACTAAGAACATTTCTTTATAGAAATGTTAGATAAATTTTAATTTTGAATGTGAATTCACATTCACATGAATCTATATTCACATTATATATTTAGTATAATCATATGTCAAGTTGCTTTTTACTATGTAAACAAATTATATAAATGGGTATATGCATCGACTAGAACTATAATATACTATTCTTAAAAATTGAGGTAAATAAAAGAAACGACTGGGCTTACCAGTCGCTTGTCATATAATCGAGTTATAAAGAAATACTTTTAAGATAATTATTCCCTAAAAACATAAGATAGATCAATCTCCAAATCACTAAAAATATTAACAGATACTTTATCCCCTTCTATATATACAGCAGACTTCCCATATTTATTATCTTCATTAAGCAAATAGACTTCTAGTGTATTTTCATTATAATCTACGATCCAGTATTCTTTAACACCTTGTCTTTCATATAGATTCCGCTTTTCTTTTCTATCTCTCCCCCCTGAAGAAGGAGAAATAATTTCGATTATAAAATCAGGCGCTCCCTCACAACCCCTACTCTTAATCTTGTTCTTATCACAAATGACTAATATATCTGGTTGTACAACTGTTAATGCATCTAAACTTTTTTCATCTTCTTTTGAAAATATTACATCAAATGGAGCACTATAGACTTCACATTCTTTATCAAATAAATACATAGAAATTTGCCTAATTAATTCTATTAATATCTTTTGATGTCTAGAAGACGGTGCAGGTGTCATTATATAAACCTGACCATCAATCAATTCATATCTCCTATTATCTGTCCAACTCAAGTAATCAGCATATGTATATATTTTATTATTGGCTGTTTCCTTTATGAAATTCTTATCTTTTTTACTCACAATATCACCCATAACCTTATTTTAATATATCTATATCAATTCACTAAACAAATCTCCGGTCTCTGTTGATAACCCATTAAATACAATTGATTGAGCAATATCTCCCTTTTCGTAAATTTTATATTTATCGATTTCATAGTTCTTAAAGCTATATACCATGATATTTTCTTGTTTTTTATCTATTAACCAATATTCCATAACACCTGATAATCTATAAGTATTTAATTTATCAATCATATCCTTATTTCTAGTGCTACCGGATAATATCTCAATAGTAAAAGTCGGAGTGCCCATATACCGTCCTTTTTCTGTAACATTATTTTCCAGATCACAGGCTACTAATAGATCAGGCTGCATTACATCTGGTTCTTTAAAATCTTTCTTATTGAAATGGACATCAAAAGGGGCTAAAAACACCCTACACTCTTTTTCTTTAAAATAATCAGCAAATATAAGATGTAATCGGCCAAGTATTTCCTGATGTCCAATACTCGGTGAACCTAGAATATAGATTTCTCCATTTATATATTCCATCCTTAAAGTGCTTTTTTCGTAAATTTCCATAAACTCCTCATAAGAAACCTTTTTCCCGCCGTATTGATAATCCAACGCCTTTTCTCTCACTGTAAAATACTGTTCAATATCTGTTATATAAGGAGTTAACCGGGCAATTTTACTACCATTTTTCGTTATAACCACATCATTTTGTTCTTCCACAAAATCCAAATATTTTCCTAAGCTCTGTTTAAACTCGGTTGCTGTTATTACAAGACCTTCCTTATAACTTACCGATTTCATACAATCACCTCTAACAATATTATACCAGTGTAGACGATTTAATGCAATTATTTCGTGCAATACATTAATATACTTCGTGCGATTATTCTTTTTGTTAGAACAATCGCATTTGTTCATAATCCTTTTGACTTTCATATTTATGTAGATATTCAAAAACTTTATCTGTTCCCAGAAGGATATCGTTCTTCTTACAAATATCTTTAGTAATTTCCATTAACTCTTTATTCTTTGGACTTAATATTTGATAGGAGTTAGCATATTTCCTAATATATTTTTTCTTTATACCTGGAAATAATTGATCAAGTTTGTAATAAAAATATTCGCGATTTCCTTTTCTTAATGTCAAACCCATGCCAAAGCAAAGAATAGCCTTTACCTCTGCTTCGATACAATATGCTAATAAACCTCTAATATTCTCTTCTGTGTCATTAATATAAGGTAATATTGGATCTAACCAGACAACAGTCGGTATCCCTTTATCCCGCATTATTTTCAAAACTTCAAATCGCTCTTTTGAAGTCGCGACATTTGGTTCAATTTTTTTGCATAATCTTTCATCATATGTAGTTAAGGTTATCTGTACAACACACTTTGATTTTTCATTAATACTTTTCAGCAAGTCAAGATCCCTAAGTATCAAGTTTGACTTGGTCTGTATAGCTAAACCAAATCCGTATTTATTAATTATCTCTAAACATTTCTTTGTGTTTTTCACTTGCTTTTCTAATGGTAGATAGGGATCAGACATAGATCCTGTTCCAATTATACATTTTTCCCGTTTTTTACTAAGTGATTCTTCTAATAGTTGCGGTGCATTTACTTTTACTTCTATATCCTCAAAATCATGTTTCATCTGATAACAATCACTTCTTGAATCACAATAAATACAACCATGGGTACATCCTCGAAAAATATTCATTCCGTTTTTAGAAGACAAAATTCCTTTTGCTAAAACCTCATGCATAATTTCACCCCTTATGAGCCTGAGTTAGTCTCAAAGCTGGTCTAACTCAATATTTATTCTTTCAATTTCTTCTTCATCTCTGGCCTGTTCAAGTCGGACTAACAATTCAACCCGTTTCATTTTAACTAATTCATTGTCTAATTCCTCGCCAGTTTTAAAATCTCCTTGCTTATATTTAAGAAAATCTTTATAACTTCCCTTAAAGCAATCCAGACCATTACTGTTCAATTCCCAGATTTCATTAGCAGTTTCCCTGGCAAAATATCTGTCATGGGTTACAATGAGAAAGGAACCTGAGTAACTTTTAAGTGCTTCCTCTATCCTTTCACGAGAAACTATATCAAGGTGATTTAAGGGCTCATCAAGAAGCAAAAAGTTGGCTTTACTTAGTAGTAAAATAGTAAATGCTACCCTGACCCTTTCTCCAATACTTAAATCACCCACTCTTTTAAATACATCTTTTCCCCTAAATAACATAGACCCAAGGAAGGTCCTGATCACTTCCTCTGATATTTCAGAATTCTTTTTCTGCACTTCTTCAATAACAGTATAATCCTGATGGAGATTAGCAAGTTTCTGAGAAAAGTAACCAATGTCTACGCACTCCGCATTAATCACTTCACCTTGTGTTGGCTTTACCTTACCATGAATTAATTTTATTAACACAGACTTACCAACACCATTTTTACCCAGGAGAACTATTTTACTCCCCCTGGAAATACTAAAATTCAGATCTTTTAGTACTATACAGGATTTAAAGCTTTTGCTTATATTTTTCCCTTGAATTATAATTTCACTGTGTAAATCTCTCATTGCAAACCCAGGATTTATTTTTTTACTTTTTACTGGTTTTTCTTTATGCTCAACTTGTTCAATTTGATTCTTTAAAGCTTTAACCCTTTTGGCCATCCGACCTGTTCTTCTATCAGAACCCTTCAATTGCCTCCAAAATGAATCTGTTCTTTTTCTTCCTTTGTCCGCTTTATTAACAAATTGTTGTTGTTTTTGTACTGTCTCTTTCAAGCGTTTCTGCTCTGCCTGATATTTTTCGTACTCCTGCCATTTCCTGGCTACTTCAATTTCCTTTTGCTTCCGATATTCACTATAATTGCCAGTGTAATTATTTATTGCTTTTGATTCTTCTAATTCCCATATCTCTTCTACCACCTGATCCAAAAAATACCTATCATGAGAAACCAGCAATATTCCCCCCTGGAATTTATTTAGGAATTCTGCTATCCAATCCCTTGTTTCAATATCCAGGTGATTAGTGGGCTCATCGAGAATTAATAATTCTGGCTCTTCTATTAGAATTCTTATTAATTGTAATTTAGTCTGCTCTCCCCCACTACAAGTCTCAATCTGTCGATCCAGGAAATTTGTTTCAAAGCCAAACTCCTTCATCATGCGTAGAAAACTACCATAATCATAGCTTTGCTCTGTAAAAAATTCCTCAACTGTTTGATTTGTAGGGTACTCATAAAACTGTGGTAAATAACCCACTCTAGCATTTAATTTAACCTGGCCTTGAAACTCTTTATCCTGACCCATAATTATTTTTAAGAAAGTAGATTTACCAGTTCCATTATGACCAACAAAACCAATCTTATCTCCTCGATATATATTAAAAGATATATCCTTTATTAACTGTCTGGCACCTATCCATTTATTCACTTCTTTAGTTTCTACTAACAACATAAAAAATCCCTCCTTAACTGGTTGGTTAGAATACAGACCAGAAAGCAGAGAACTCCCTAATAACTAAAATATATGTAAAAATATGGTAATATATACTTATAATACTCTAACCAACTTACTTAATAATTTTAAATTACTGAATGGTTAAAGTATTGATACGCATCTTTTAAGTATATTCACCCTTTCCTAAATTTTATAATCTAATTTTACCATATTTTTAATTATTACACAAGTATTGATAAGTATTTTTCTGAAATAAAACCCCATCATGATGATGAGGTTTTATTAATTAGTAGTTTAACAATCACAGTAGTTTATATTTTTATAAATCATTCAATTCCCTTGACTTTTCAGCAGAAGCCTTTACTGCTTCAATCAAACTTGAGCGAAGGCCTTTTTCTTCAAGTTTTTCTATAGCACGAATGGTGGTTCCACCAGGAGATGCAACTGCATCTTTAAGTTCACCAGGGTGTTTCCCTGTTTCCATTACCATTTTAGCTGAGCCTAGCACAGTTTGAGCGGCAAGTTTTTGAGCCATATATCTTGGTAGACCCATTAGAACACCACCATCAGCCATAGCTTCAATTATCATATAGATATAGGCAGGACCACTACCACATAAACCTGTCACTGCATCCATTAATTTTTCCTCAACCTCTACTACCTCTCCAACACTTTGCAGAATATCTTTGACAATCTTTCGGTCATCTGCAGTAATATCAGATCCTGATGTAAAAGCAGCTGCCCCTTCACCCACCAATGCCGGCATATTAGGCATTGTTCTCACTATACGAGCCGAATCAGCTAATTGCTTACTAAGATTTTCTAAAGTTAAACCTGCAGCAATAGAGATAATCAGCTTATTAGCAGTATATTCAGCTATCTTGGAAGCAACTTTTGGTATCACCTGTGGTTTGACAGCTAAAATAACTGTATCAGCCAGCTTAACTGCTTCTATATTATCCTTCATAGTTTGAATACCAAAATATTCGTCATTACTATCAATATCTTCTAGATAAAGATCACAAGCTACAATCTCTTTAGGCTGATAAAGACCACTATTTATCATCCCCTGCAAAAGTGTAGTCCCCATCTTTCCTAATCCTATAATCGCTAACTTCATATTTATCACACCTTTTTATAAACTTCAAATACTTGCTTAAATCAATCTACCTTAAACTCACCTACTATAAATGGACTGGAATTAATCAGCTGCCAACCTCACAAGTTCCTTTAAGGAATCCTCCTTCGTGAGTGTTAACGAACGGGTGTTGAGGATGTCACTCCCTGATCTGTCCCTGACCATAGATAACGTATTTAATTGTAGTCAATTCATTTAAACCCATAGGACCCCTTGTATGGAGTTTTTGTGTGCTTATACCAATCTCAGCACCTAAACCGAATTGACTCCCATCTGTAAAACGAGTTGAGGCATTTACATAAACAGCTGCAGCATCAACCTCCTGTAGGAAGCGCTGACTCCTGCTATAATCATTTGTTATAATTGCTTCAGAATGTTTAGTGCTATATTTATCAATATGGGCTATTGCCTCTTCGAAACTATCAACTACCTTTACTGACATAATATAATCAAGGTATTCCGCGGACCAATCACTCTCATCGGCTTTTTTTACGTCAGGTATAATTTCTTTAGTTTTTTGACAGCCCCTTAATTCAACATCACTTTTCTCAAACAAATCATATAATTCAGGTAAAAAATCAGCAGCCATATCCTTGTGAACGAGCAAACTCTCGGCTGCATTACAAACAGCTGGCCTACTGGTCTTTGCATTAAATACTATATCAAGGGCCATTCTAAGATCAGCATCTGAATCTACATATACATGACAGTTACCTACTCCTGTTTCTATAACAGGTACCTTTGATTCATTAACCACACGATTTATTAGACCTGCACCACCACGAGGTATAAGAACATCTAGATAATCATTTAATTCAAATAATACAGAAACTGCTTCACGATCTGTTGTCTGTATTAACTGAACAGCAGAGTCAGGTAGTCCTGCATTGACTGCAGCTTCAGCCGCTATCCTTGTTAGAATTTTATTAGAGTTAATTGCCTCTGATCCACCACGTAAAATAACAGCATTCCCAGCTTTCAGACAAAGACCAGCAGCATCGATAGTTACATTAGGTCTTGATTCATAAATAATTCCAATTACACCTAATGGTACCCGCATCT
>JADQBV010000345.1 GCA_016278415.1 Halanaerobiales bacterium | reverse complement strand
CTAAAGCAACTTCCATCATATCAGTAAATGTCTTTTCTCTTTCCTCTGAACTTGTGGCTTCTCCATTAATAACTGAATCACTTACAGTCAATATAGAAAGTGCATTAACCCCAAATTTAGCTGCCAGTGTATATAATTCAGCAGTTTCCATCTCTACAGCCAAAACTCCATACTTATTCCAGATTTTCCAACTTTCCGGGTCATCCCCATAGAAGCTATCTGAACTTAGGATATTTCCTACCTTAACATTAAGTCCTTTTTCAATAGCAACTTGATGAGCTTCTGTAAGTAATTTAAAGCTTGCAACCGGGGCATAATCAGCACCACTAAAGCGAATCTCATTCATTTTTGAATTTGAGCAAGCCCCCATAGCAAGAATAACATCTCTAATACTTGCTTCTTCATTCATCGAGCCACAAGAACCAACTCTGATCAAATTTTCTACGTCATAAGTAGAGATCAATTCATTTACATAAATAGACAATGAGGGCATTCCCATTCCAGTACCTTGAACCGAAACTTCTTTACCCTTATATGTACCAGTATAGCCATACATTCCCCTAACCTCATTATAACATTTTGCATATTGCAGAAAGTTCTCTGCAATAAATTTTGCCCTCATAGGATCACCAGGTAATAAAATTGTTTTTGCAATATCCCCTTTGTTTGCACCAATATGAACACTCATTAATAATTCCTCCTAATAAAATATTTGGGGTTCTTCTCCATTTTAGTTGGTGGAAAACGTTCGATTATGTTGCTATAACGACCTCGACGGTCTAATCTCTACGACCCAAGTCGATTCGGTAGTACTGGTCTCAACAATGCCTTTAAGAAAGAAGAGGGCAGTAAATTAACATTACGTTACTAAAAAGAGAATTTAGAGACACTTCATTCATGAAAAAGTCTAAACCCCAGTATTCATTCTTATTATACCACTTATATCAAGATTACTATCCAGTTGTTTTTCAACAACTTAATATTAATTTTATATAAAAATTGCAAATATTTCAATATAATTTTCACTCACAAAAAAATCTGCTTGCCTGATAGACAAACAGATCTTGCTAAACAATGAATATTCATAACATCTAGAATTACCTAGGTTCAACTATGAACTTAATAGCTGTTCTTTCCTCACCATCAATTTCAATATCTATAAAAGCAGGGATTGAAATAAGATTAACTCCGCTTGATGCTACAAACCCTCTAGCAATAGCGATGGCTTTGACACTCTGATTTACTGCACCCGCCCCTACAGCCTGTAACTCAGCGCGTCCATTTTCTCTAAGTACTCCAGCAAGTGCACCTGCAACCTTGTTAGGACTAGAACTTGTTGCTACCTTTAATACTTCCATTATAATAAAACCCCCCTTGTATTTTAAACCATCTATATATTATATTGTCTAATAAGTAATAAATTCCTTTATTTGAAGACAAATATATTTTCAAGGGTATTTCAAGCCGAATAAATAGGGGTTAAAGTGTAAATAATAAAATACTTAGGGTTGCTATAAATCATTTTAATATTGAATTAAATTCATATTTCTGTCTATCAATCCGTTTTATTAAAGAAGGAATTTGACCATTAATAATTACCTTAAGATGATTAAGCGCCCTTGTACATATGGTATAAAATAAATAATGTTCATATTCTTGATATTTATTAAATTCATCAATTACTATAATTACAGCATCAAATTCTAATCCTTTAACAAGGTAAGAGGGCAATAGAACTTTGCCTCCCTTATATTTATCATCATCAGCTGATAATAAATTGATATCATTATCATCCAACTTTGTAAATAATTTTTGACAGCTTGCAGCAGTCTTAGATACTACCGCTATAGACTTAGCCCCAGCCTCTTTCAATTCACAAATACTTGATTTAATGATTTCATATTGTTCTTTATCATCTGTTACATTAACTTCAGGAAGAAGTCCTGCTCTGTCTACAGCCGAAATCACTTGCTTACCTGGAAGTAAGTCACTAGCAAACGCCATTATTTGCGGAGTAGACCGATAGCTTTTCCCCAACTCCATTTTCATACTTTCTTTTTCTGTAAAGATATTAGCAATACCCTGGTATTTATTTATACCTTGATATGGATGTATCAACTGGTTAATATCCCCTAGTATGGTAAACCGACTTTTGGGCATCATTAATTTAAATATTTCATAATGTAATAAGGAATAATCTTGTGCCTCATCAATTAATACATACTTTATTTTTAATAATTCTCTATCTTGATTACCCCATAACCTTAATCTTAGATATACTAAAGGTACCAAATCCTCGTAATAAATATGTGACTCAAGAGAATTACTTGTGTATTCTTTTATCCTTGCTATATCAGATATAGACTCCCCATTTTCTTCTCTCTCAGCTTCCTCTGTTGATTTAGAATGGACTTTACTCCATATATCTTCCTTTGAAAATAGCTCCTTATAAATTGAGATAAGCTTAATATTATCCCATTCATTAATCATATCCTTCAAAGGTTGTAATTCTTTTCTTAACTCTTTAATACTATCTCTAATCAAAGCAGCCTCAGAGAGAATGGCATAAACAGGATCTTCTCTTTTTAAGCGGTTTTTTATCTCTTTAAATCTTTTCATTTTAATAGGACGGATTTTATATAATATCTTCCTCTTTAATTTTTTAAATCTTCTGCCTACAGGTAAGAAACTATAACTTTTAAACCACAGTTCATGAAGTTCTTCCTCTGTTAAAATTACCTTCTTTAAATATTTTATTGTTTTAAATTCCATTCTTTGATTTTCTATGTAATATGCATAGGATTTTATTAGCTTATTAAATTCACTACTATTCTTATACTCAATACTATTGATACGTACATTGTCCAAACCATTTTCATCCACTCTTTGAGAATAAATATACTCCAACTGACTAATAGGACTTTCCATTTCCTGATTTTTTAGATAAGGTCTAAGATAGTCATCTACACAGTCATAAAAAGTATATTGCCTTATATTCTCCTCTCCTAGTTCTGGTAAAACCCTGGAAATATAATCAGAAAATAATCTGTTTGGTGAGAAAATAGCCATATTACTGGCGTCCAGACTCTGACGATATTTATAGAGTAGAAAAGCAACTCTATGTAATGCTATTGATGTCTTACCACTACCAGCTGGTCCCTGAACGATCAATAAATCATAATCATCATCCCTAATTATTCTATTTTGTTCCCTTTGAATTGTAGTAACAATCTGCTCCATCTGACCAGATTTACTTTTACCCAAGATTTCCTGTAGCATTTCATCATCTATTTTTAGGTTTGTATTAAACATATATACTATATTACCATCTACTATTTTATATTGCCTTTTTAATAAGAGTTCACCCTCAATAGGACCTCTATTAGATTCATAGATTACATTACCTAGTTCATATTCATAAAAAATACTAGAAATTGGTGCACGCCAATCATAAATCAATACATTTTTATTTTCTGTATCCATCAATGAGCCTAGACCAATATATATTCTATCTGTTTGACCTTGTTCACGAAAATCTATACGTGCAAAATATGGAGAGTCATATAGTTTTCTAAATTTCTTTAGAGCACTATAATCATGGATTAAATCTTGATTATAATGATAAAATTTTTGTATTTCCTGAGCCTGGTCAACCTGCTCAGTCTCTCGAGACTTGATAATTTTCCTCTTCTGATCTATAACCCTATGATGTTCTTCACTTACTCGTTGATCTAAGTTTTTAATATTCTCTGCCAGTACAGAACGAACCTCTTTTAACCTTAGCTGTTCAAATTCTTTCTCTTCATTGCTTAAATCCATTGAATCATAGCCCTCCTAAATAATATCCCTCTAAAAATTCTACTAATCCCTCTATATTCTCCAAAACATATGAATACCCTTTATTTCTTTACTAACATATAAACATATTAATCAATGATAACACTGGTTTTCTGGGAAATTGATTATATATCAACGGTATTACTAAGAGTCCCAGTACCTAATCTTTAGGTCATTTTTTAGGGCTTCTATAACTGTGGTAAATTTGGAAATAGGTGCGGCTAAATTCAGATATGGTAAATTCCATCTGAATCAAGTCTACTTTGTCTTCTATAACCATTTTACAGGTAAGACATATAATAATTTTAGAAATGTTTTACTTTACTTCTGCTGACGTTATTAATATTACCCTTTAAGCTTAAATTATTATTTAAAAATTTATTTAGAGGTGATGATGTTTATGAATAATTATAAAGGCGCTAATATCATTCAAGCAAGTTCTAGTTATCCAGCAATAAGACAATCAACTAGCCCTATTCTAGAAAATAGAATAAACAAATTAATAAGAGAAGAAGCACTAAGTATGTTAGCAACAGAACGATATAGGAATATGAATATTATAAGTGCTGCTAGTAAGTATGATATTACTGTTAATAAAAACGAAATTTTAAGTATTCGCTTGGAAAACTATTATTATCCGGAAAATATGGCTAATGGTATAACCATTGTCAAGGGTATTACTATAAATCTTATTACAGGTAGAAGTTATAGACTAAAAGATTTATTTAAGAAGAATAGTAACTTTAAGGAGTATATTGATAGAATATTAATTCACCAAATTGAAGAAAACGATATTCCCCTCATTGAAGAATACCCAGGGATAAGTGGTCGGGAAGAATTTTACCTTACTGAAGACAGCTTAGTCATTATATATCAAGAATATCAACTAACACCAGGATATTATGGTACTCTGGAATTTAATATTCCTTATACTGAGATAATTCCAATAATTAATGAAAATGGTCCTATAGCTAATTTGACTCGGTAAAAAACTATAATCTTAAATGCGGATTTTCTTCTAAAAGAAGACCTTGCTTTATTAATGAAGTCAATATAAACGAAGACTTTTTATTAATGAAGTCAATATAAGAATAACAAAAATAGCCCCCCTAATTAGAAATATTCCAGAGTGGCTATTTTATAACTTTAATAATTTTTAATGACATACTTCACATATTTCATCTAGTACTAGCAATCCATTAAATAATCATCTTTCATTATTTAATTTCAAGTTGTTCTCTAGTGAACCTATATACTAATATTCTTTAGACTCAATAAACTCCAAACTCTCCTTTATAGCATTAATACTATATTCTAGTTCTTCTTCAGTATGCCTGTAACAAATATATCCATGATGATATGGTTGCATAAAAACACGACGTCTAATCAACTGAGTATAAAAATCAGTTCTCTTTTCTTTATATCTTTTGTCTGGATCCCTTTTAAATGTTATATAAGGCATAGGGGGTATCCCAGATACTTCAGCACCTACATCATATCGTTCTGTTAATTTACCGATTTCCTTTAGGAAATCCTTTCCCTTTGTCCAGATATCTTTGAGTACCTCTTTGGATTTTAGTACCTCAATCGTCTTTAACGCTGCTGCAAAAGATAGGCTATTGGGAAAAAATGTTGAAGATACAAAAACCTCTCTCTCTGCCATTTTCATAATTTCTTTTTTCCCAACTACGGCACCAATAGCATACCCATTGGCCATGGCTTTACCAAACAGAGAAAGATCTGGGGTAACACCATAATACTCCTGGGCTCCACCTAAGGATACACGGAAACCGGTCCTAATCTCATCAAATATTAAAACTACCCCATATTTACTAGCTAATTCTTTAACACCTTCAAGAAAACCGGGCTTAGGTTCCTGTATTTTGTCACCTAAGGGATGTCCGACTGGTGTTATTATAATTGCCGCTGTTTTATCACCATGTTCCTGCAGTAACTTTTCCAAACTTTCAAGGTTATTATACGTAAAACTATATACATCTTCATATAACTTTTCTGGAATTCCACCTTTAACTCCACAGCACCAATCATGCCATCCATGATAACCACAACGCAGCACCTTAGTCTTTCCAGTATAGCCCCTGGCCAGCCTTATTGATAAGGTTGCTGCTGCAGATCCGGTCTTGAGAAAAACAACCTGCTCTGCTGATGGTATTATATCTATCAATTCTTCAGAAAGCCTGTTCTGAATAGACTGTGTTAGTGAAAAGCAAAAACCTTTATCTCGAATTTGTTTTATAACAGCTTCATCTATTTCTTCCTCACGATAACCCATTATAATCGGGCCATAAGCACATAAGAAATCTATGTATTGATTCCCATCAATATCAACAACCTTAGCGCCTTTCCCGGATTCAAAATAATTTGGATACTCACCCTCAACAAAGTTATATGGTCTCCTAATACCTAATACAGCACCTGGTGTCACTTGATATCCCTTATCGACTTCAAGCATACTATTTTCAAGATTTAGTTTTCCAACTTCTTTCATTCATTGCGTATTATATCTCAATCTTAGGTATATAATTTAGTATAAATTTCTCTTAACTTATTATTTTCTCTCAAAATTTCCAAAGAGATATCAGCGTGATCCTGACAATAACCATTTCCAATAATCATTTCCACGTCTTTACCTATACCCTCCGCCCCTAAAGCAGCTTTGGTAAAACTTGTGGCCATGCTAAAGAAGTATATTTTACCTCTGTTTTTAGTAGCAAGTATTGATCCCATCTCTGTATTAGGAACATTTACATTATTAATTACAATATCACATAATTCACCATCTGTGATTGATTCTACTTTTTCTAATATTTCTACTGGCCTAGTAGCATCCCCTTGAATTACAAAGTCGGCTAAATCTAAGGGTTCAATATTTCGACAACTTTTTTCACTATGACATAAAGCAATTACCTTACCTGAAATACCCGCTCTCTTTCGAGCCTCATGAAGACAGAGCATACCTGACTTCCCTGCAGCCCCAATCACTAACACTGTATCTCCTGGATTCACAAGCCTGGCAGTCTGAGCTGCAGCACCGGCCACATCCAGAACTGCTAAGGCAAGGGTATCTTCCATATCTTCAGGGAGTTTTGCATAAATACCACTTTCAAAAAGAATTGCTTGGCCTTCTATATCAACCTGATCAATCTCCTTACGTACCTCTTTTATCTGCTTTATCTGTAACGGTGTTAAAGATAAAGATACTAAACTTGCAATTCTGTCACCTACTTTAAGGTCACTATCTGTTAAAGCATCACCAATTTTCCTAACAGTCCCTATCAACATACCACCAGAGCCGGTTACAGGATTTTGGTGTTTCCCTTTTTCAGCAACAATAGCCATCATTTTTTCTTTTATCTTCTCTTCATCACCATCTGCTTCATTCTTTATCTGAGTAAAACTTGCTGAGTCAATATTCAATGTCTGAACATCAAGTAAAATTTCATTATCATAAATATCCATATCGTTATCAATCTTATCAGCTGTCTGAGGAAGTACACCCTCTGGACTAATTACACGATGCAAACCATATTTGTTACCCTTTTTCATTTAAAACACATCCTTTTTTTATTTGCTAAATTATACCTAGTATCTTTCTAGCCTGGTCAGGAGTAGCGTTTTCCCTACCCAGTTCTCCAGCTAGTTTTACTATTCTTGTTACTAATTGAGCATTACTATCAGCCAATACGCCTTTTGTATAATATATATTGTCTTCAAACCCAACCCGCACATGTCCTCCCATTAAAATAGCATTAATTGCTAGTGGAAGTTGATGTCTACCAACACCAGCGACTGTCCAGCTTGCCCCCTCTGGTAAGATTTCTGTTAGAAACAGGAGGTTTTTTAATGAGGCTTTAATAGCACCAGGCACACCTAAAACCAAATCAAAATGTAAGTGTTTTTTCAACAATCCTTCTTTTTTTAATTGTAGTGCATTGTAAATATGGCCAGCTTCAAAGCACTCTAGTTCAGGCAAAATATTGTATTTATCCATTTCCCTGGCAAAATTACGCATTAAGGGTAGGTCATTTACAAATATTCCATCCCCAAAATTTGTTGTACCACAATCTAATGTTGCCATCTCAGGTTTAAGATAGACTGACTGTATCCTTTCCTGCCAGCTCATACCGGCCGCTCCACCTGTAGAAGGCTGGATAATTGCCTTTACTCCCTTTTTTTTCATTAGTGAAATAACCTCTGCAAAGACATCTTTACTCTGAGTCGGTAACCCCTGACTATCCCTAACGTGAAGATGAATTATAGCTGCCCCTGCCTTGTCTGCTTCCAGGGCAGAATTTGCTAATTCCACAGGGGTAATTGGCAAATTAGGGTTATC
This sequence comes from Halanaerobiales bacterium, assembly GCA_016278415.1. Next base: position 1,744 of record JADQBV010000345.1, on the reverse strand, counting down.
CTCTTTAGTGACCTCAGCACCACAGATAGCTGCTGTTATTATTAATTTATCCATGACTTCACTTCCTCTGTCTATCTTTTTTTACCAAACATGTTCCGCTAGCTATACCTACTATGATCGGTTCATCAAGAACATTAGCCGCTGATGGGAAATCCGCATCCTTCACTGCAGTAATCACCTTCCTGGCTACAAAACTCATTTTTCTGGAGGTATTCCCAACATAAGTTATATGACCAACAGTCTCAATATAATCACCAACATAGACAGGTGCCTTAAACTCTATATTATCATAAGCAACAAACAAACCCTCATCACCATCATTCCTTATTAATAATTCAGTTGCAACATCTCCAAAAAGCTCTAACATCATAGCACCATCAACTAGATCTCCTGCATAATGTGCATCATGTGAACTCATTCTTACTCGAATCATAACTTCCTCCAAAAGATCACCTCCAAATTATATATTAGTCTATTTTAGTCTATATTATAGTCTATATTATAGTCTATATTTTAATATATATCTTAGTCTATATCTTTTTAAATTTTGATTTATATCTTTCTATCCACCATAGTCTGTACAATATAAGATGCAACGTCCGTTGGCAATGTACCTGCTCCAAATCCGGCATCAAAACCCAATTCAAGAGCCAACTGATGATCAATTCTAGGTCCCCCTACAATTACAATAAAACGATCCCTGAGACCTTCAGCCTCCAGCAATTCAACCAGTTCAGTAAGATTTTTAATGTGAACCTCTTTTTGAGTAACTACCTGTGACACCAGTATAGCATCTGCCTCTAATTCTAAAGCCTTTTCTATTAATTCCTCATTGGGAACCTGACTACCTAAATTGTGGGTATTAAACTCAGGGTAACGTTCCAAGCCATACTCACCGGCATAACCCTTCATATTCATTATGGCATCAAGCCCTACTGTATGGGCATCAGACCCAGTACAGGCCCCAACCACATTTACTTTCCTCGCTATTTTTTCCTTTATATATTTATTTACCTGATAATAGTCCATCACATCTGTCTCCACACTAGCAACCTTTATTCCAGTGAAGTCAATGCTATGAATTAACTTACCATATAAAATGAAGAAACTAAAACCCTCACCCATATCTGCCATTTCTACAACACTTACTTCTTCCAAACCCATTTTGTTTGCTAACAGACGGGCTGCTTCCCGGGCCTCTGGACCAATCTCCAGCGGAAGAGTAAAACTAAGCTGCACCTTACCATCATTCAAGGTATCACCATATGGTTTAATTGCTTGATAATTTAAGTCATTCATCAGTTATCACCAAGCCTTTCTTTGAAAATTTCCATAAAAGGATTAAAATAATTTTCTTCTTTTTCAATAACACCATCAGCACCTTTGCCCTCATTAATTGGTCTAGACATCTCAGCAAACATGCCTTTTTCAATAGATTTCATAAGTCCATTCTCAGCTATCTTTTGTAGCATATTAGCTGTCTCAGCAAGGACTTTATCAGCTCTTTTTTGTATCTTACCATCTACTTTAAAAATGATCTCTTTCTCAAGACTACGAGCGTTATTAAAAATATATTTAGCATTTTCTATACTTAAAGCCCGGTCACTTAAAAATGGTGTATGAGTGGCTTCAGTAAGCATACCTAGTAGTTGTATAGATTGGCCAGTCATTATCGATGCCAGGTTAAATAAACCATCCTGTAAATGTCCCTTAAATATATTACCTGTCATATATTTAGTTGGTG